>DASTLT010000173.1:0-7630 GCA_035714625.1 Pseudonocardiaceae bacterium
GCAGTGCCTGCACCAGCAACGCCGCTGCGCCGCTCTGACATCGAACGGCGATTGGGGAGGTAGGGCGGGGAGGCGGGCAGTGGGCGCGAGGCGGATTCTATTTCGGCACGCGGGTGCGGTGCTGGCTCGCGCCAGCACCGATCCGGGTGGGCTGGAATCACCCGACATGCTCGACGTCGAGTCCGAGGACGCCCTCGGTGAGGGCCGAGTGTGGTTGGCGCATCTGTGGCGACGTGCTGTGGTCCGGTCCGCGCTCCGGGTTGCTAGTCCGGTGCTGTCTCAGCAGATCGACGCGATTGTCGTCGGCGACCATGTTGATCCCCGTCAGGTGAGGCGCGTGCTGGTCACGACCTCGTTCTATCTCCGACGTTGGCAGCGGCGCGCTACCCCGTTCGGCATGTTCGCCGGGGTGGCCGCCGCGTCAACGGGGAATCCGGCGACCACGCGGCTCGGCGACGAACATCAGGTAGTGGCGCGGGCGGACGCGCGGTGGGTGGGCGAGATCATCGACGGCCTGGAGCAGCGCTCCGACGTGCTGCCACGCCTGCCCGTGGTCGTCAACGACGCCGGATTCACGCGCGGGGACAGGTTCGTTGTTCCCGCCCGACCCGACGAAGGCCAATTGCATCGCGGTGCGGCGTTGGACGTCTCCGTCCGCCGCACCGAGGCGGTGGCCGCAGTATTAGCCGGCGCGGCCAAACCGGTCTCGGTTGCCGAGCTGGCCCAACGAGTCGGGGAGCGGTTTCCCGACGCGGCGCCGGGCGACATCCAGCGTCTGCTTGCTGAGCTGGTCGCCAGTCGCGCCTTGCTCACCAGTCTGCGGGCGCCGATGACGACCGTTGACCCGCTGGCCCACCTGGTTACCGAGCTGGAATCCGTTGGCGTTGAGGATCTGCCCGACCTCGCGGAGCTGGTTAAACAGCTCACCGCAATCCATGAGGAGCTGTCCTCGCTCAGGTCCTGGGCGCCTCCGGCCGACTACTCGTTGGCTTTGGAGAGCGCCGCTGAACGGATGCGAGCGGTACACGACGTTGCGGGAAGAGTGCTTGCGGTGGACGTGGCGCTGGCCGGAAAGCTCACCGTTCCCCAGGCGGTATTGCACGAGGCGGAGGCCGCCGCGACAGTACTGCTGCGACTCACGCCCTTTCCCTTCGGCGACCCGGCCTGGAAAGACTTTCACGCGCGGTTCCTGGACCGCTACGGCGTCGGCGCGGGGGTCGGCGTGCGTGACGTGGTCGCCGATTCCGGCCTGGGGTTTCCCGCCGGGTTCCTCGGCTCCCCCCGGCCCCGCGCTCCTCATCTGGTAACCGAACGCGATGCCACCCTGCTGGCGCTGATCCAGCAAGCCACCGCCGAGGGCCGCACCGAAATCACGCTGACCGAGCAGATCATCGACGATCTGAGAGTCGGTGACCACACCAAGATGGTCACCCCAGCGCGCGTGGAACTGGCCTTCCAGCTGCACGCCGCCTCCCTCGACGCGCTGGACCGCGGCCAGTTCCAGCTCTGGATCACCGGGGCGCCGATGCACGCCAACAGCATGGCCGGGCGGTTCGCCCACCTGCTGCCCGACGAGGACCAGCAACGCCTGGCGGCCACGTACACGCCAACGAGTGAGCACACCGTCGCGGCGCAGTTGTCGTTTCCGCCTCGCCGCGAGCACAACGAGAACATCACCCGCACGCCCCGGCTACTACCGCACGTGATCCCCCTGGCCGAGCACCGCAGCGATGACGAGACCGTGATCCGGCTGGACGACCTCGCGGTCACCGCCGACACCTCGCAGATGTCTCTAGTACGGATCTCCACAGGGGAACGAATCCAGCCGCACATCCCACACGCGCTGGAAGCAACCACGCAGACCCCGCCACTGGCTCGGTTTCTCGCCGAGGTGGCTTCCGCGCGATGCGGCGTCTTCGGCCCGTTCGGGTTCGGAGTCGCCCACGACCTGCCGTTCCTTCCCCGTATCCGCCACGGCCGCGTTGTACTGTCCCCAGCCCGATGGCTGTTGAAGGCCAATGACCTTCATCCGGTGGACGCCGACACCGCCGCATGGGACCCCGCGCTGAGCACGTGGCGCGACCGGTGGCGCGTTCCCTCGACCGTCGTGCTGTGCGAAGGCGAGCTTCGCCTTCCTCTCGACCTGGACGACTGCCGCGACCGGACGCTCTTGCGCACCCGGCTGGAGCGCAACCGCACCGGCAAGGTCGAACTCCGCGAATCCGACATCCACGACGGCCGTGCGTGGGCTGGCCGGGCCTGCGAACTGGTCGTCCCGCTTAACGCCGTCCCGAGTCCGGACACGCCACCTCGCCGGCATGCGGCGCCGCTGCGCGCCGTGACCCGATCTGACGCGCTGCTCCCAGGGCGCTCACCCGTGTTGCGTGTTCACCTCCACGGGCACCCGCTGCGTTTCGACGACATTCTCGCCGACCACCTGCCCCAACTCTTTGCGGATACTGACAATCCCGTGATCCGGTGGTGGTTCTGGCGCCACCACGACCCTGCCCGCCCCGACAGCGACCAGCACCTGGTGCTGTGCCTGCGACTTCGCGCAGCGGGGGACTACGGGACCGCCGCCGCCCGGATCGCGGACTGGGCGGCGCATCTGCGCACTTCGGGCCTGCTCGCGGACCTCGACCTCGGCGCGTACCAGCCGCCGCGTGGTGCATTCGGCCACGGCCCCGAAACGGAGGATGCCGTGGAAGACGTGTTGGCGACGGATTCGGCAGCCGCCATTGCCCAACTCTGGTGGGCAACCCGCACCGGGACGCCCAACCAGGCCATCACCGCGGCGTCCATGACGGACCTGGCCGCCGCACTGGCCGCGACCCCGGAAGCGGGGCTACGCCGCCTGCTCGATCTCCTCCCGCAAGAACACGGAAAACTGGACCACGACCTCTGCGAGGCGGCGCTGGCGCTGGTCGGCGCCGATGACGGGACGCCGCTGCGGAGCCTGCCGGATGGCCAGACCGTGATGCACCTATGGGACCAGCGCCGGGCCGCGCTCGCGGCGTACCGGGACCGGTTTCTCCGAGACAGTGACCGCCAGCTGGTGCTGCGGACACTGCTGCACGACCACCACGTCCGGGCCGTGAGCGTTGATCCCGGCGCAGAAAAGGTCACCAACCGCCTCGCCCGCGCCGTCGCCCGGCGCCGCCTCGCCCTCAGTGCCCAGGGCACGTCATGACCGCCCCGAAGGATGCTGCCGCGCTCGCCGAGGCACTCGCCGCGAAGCTGGCGACTCCGACACACGACGCCGAGGACCAGAACGGGCGAGAGCAGTCCCTGGCCCACGGCGCGGCCGGCGTCGCCCTGCTGCACATCGAGCGCGCACTCGCTGGGGCGGGAGCGTGGACCACCGCGCACGCTTGGGTGACCACGGCGACCGCTCGTGCGATCAGCACGGCCGACGACACCGGCCTCTACCTCGGCGCACCGGCGATCTCGTTCATCCTGCACGCCGCCGAAGCCGACCAGACCCACCGCTACCGCCGAATCTTGTCCACTATGGACTCCTATGTCGCCGCGCTGGCACACAGACGGGTCGACCTCGCCAAAGCCCGCGCCGAGCGCGGCGACGCAACGACATTCGCTGAATACGACCTGTTCTCTGGCCTGACCGGAATCGGGCAACACCTGCTGCGTCACGCGCCCGGAACCGAGGCACTCGGACGCATCCTCGACTACTTCGTGCGCCTGACCGAGCCGCGCACCGACCGCCTGCCCGGCTGGTGGGTCTCCCACGACCCAGACACCACCGTGCCCACCCCCGGCGGACATGCGAACCTCGGGGTCGCACACGGAATCTGCGGCGTGCTGGCCTTCCTCGGCACGGCGCTGCGGCGCGGTATCACCGTCGACGGGCACTGCGAGGCCATCGCGACGATCTGCGCCCACCTGGACACCTGGCGCCACGACGACGACCCCGGCCCCTGGTGGCCGGAATGGATCACGCAGGACGAACTGCGTACCGGCCGGTCACGGCAACCCAGCCCGCTCCGGCCGAGCTGGTGCTACGGAACCCCCGGCATCGCCCGCGCCCAACAGATCGCCGCCATCGCCACCGGTGACACGGCACGGCAACAGATCGCGGAACACGCCCTTGCAGCGTGCCTGTCCAACACCGCCCAGCTCTCCCGCATCACCGACACCAGCCTGTGCCACGGCTGGGCCGGGCTGTATCAGACCGCCTGGCGCGTCGCCCACGACGCGCTGACACCCGAGATCAACCACCAACTGCCGCGCCTGGCCACCTTGCTCACCCACCACGCCAACGCCGGCCACCCAGACGGCACCGGGTTCCTCGACGGCACCGCAGGACTCGCCCTCGCCGTGCACACCGCCACGCACAACACCGCGCCGATCTCGGGATGGGACGCATGCCTGCTGATCACCTAGCCCCTGCCGACACCCTCGAAACCGCCATCGCGACGGTCCTGACCGGCACGCCGCTGACCGACGCCGCCTCAGCTGTAGGCATGCAAGCTGCGGCACTGGCCGACGCCATCGAGGTCTACCGGCAGGCAGGCCGACGCGCCCTCGACCACCACACGAACCCAGGTTGGTGGCAGGTCTACCTCCGCTTCACCGACTGGGAACTGGCCGAGCAAGCCGTCGCCAACCATCTCGCGCCGCTGCTACAACGAGCCGAAACCGACGGCGTGATCGCCGCGTGGTGGTTCATCCGGAAACACCCCTGCTGGCGCCTGCGGCTCCACCCCGGCCCGGCTGGACGCGCGATGACCGCAGACCTCTCCGCCGCACTCGATCAGCTCACCACGGCAGGCCAGATCGACGGCTGGTGGCCCGGCATCTACGAAGCAGAAACAGCCGCATTCGGCGGCAACCCCGGCATCGACATCGCCCACGACCTGTTCTGCGCCGACAGCCGCGCAATCATCACCATGCTCCGCAACGACGACACCACGCTCGGCCGCCGGGAACTATCCCTACTGCTGTGTAGCACACTCATGCGCGCCGCCAACCTGGAGCGGTACGAACAAGGCGACGTCTGGCACCGCATCACCCAAGAACGCCCGCTTCCCACCGACTTCCCGACCGCGAAAATGACCGCGATGGCCGACGAGATCAAGCACGTGATGCTCGCCGACGCCACGCCGAACGGCACGCTGCTGGGCGCGAGTGGCCCGCTGGCCTCCGCGGCCAGTTGGGCCGAGGCGTTCCACCGGGCCGGCCAAACCCTGGGAGCTGCGGCTCGCAAGGGCACCCTGCAACGGGGCCTTCGCGAGATCATCAGTTACTTGGTGATCTTCCACTGGAACCGCCTGGGACTACCCGTCCGAACACAGAGCATTCTCGCCGGGGCGGCACGCGCCGCAATCCTTGAAATGCCCATTGCTCCGGCCAGGCCGCCGTTACGCGCCGGTGCCTGAACCGAACTGAAGAAGTGGCACGTCGTAAAGGTCCGGCTGGGGTACGCGACGCATGTCCGGTGCTGTGACCTCGATGACGAGCATTTCTTGGAATCAACCGCTCAGTGCACCGTCCCGTTTGAGTAGGAACTCATCGAGTTTCTCGGTGGGTGTCATCCAGTTTAGCGTCTGGCGTGGTCGGCCGTTCAACCGGTCGGCGACAGCGTCCAGCTCGGCCTGTGAATAGCCGGACAGGTCGGTACCTGTCGGGAAGTACTCGCGGAGCAGGCCGTTGGACGCTCCTATGTTTGTCAGGTCGTTGTGGTGTGATCTGGTGGCGTGGTGGTGGCTTGAATGCGGCGGTCAAGGCGTCGGGCGAGGGCGCGTTTGAGGTATCGCTTGATCTCGCGTTGCGTCTTGCCCTCGCTGGTGCGTCGCTCGGGGTCTCGGTGGGTCTCGGGGTGGCAGCGCAGTCGGGTCAGTGCCACGGTGTGCAGGGCGTGGTTGAGTGCTCGGTCGCCGCCGCGGTTGAGCCGGTGCCGGGCTCGTTGCCCGCTGCTGGCCTGCAGCGGATTCACGCCGGCGAGGGCGGCGAAGGTCGACTCGTTGTGGACCCGGCCCCGGTGTGAGCAGCTGATGAGCAGCTAAGTGGCGACGACGGGGCCCACGCCGGGCTCGCTGAGCAGGGTGGGGCCTGCGGGATGGGTCTGGGTGAGCTGGGTGAGCTGGGGGTTGAGCTGATCGACCTGATCGGTGAGGAAGCGGATCCGTGCGGTGACCGAGCACAGGGCCAGGAGGGTCATGCGGTGCTTCACGGTGCTGGGCGCCGCGGCGTGCAGGTGATCGATCCGGGTCAGCGGGGTGCTCAGCGAGCAGCCGCGCAGCGTGCTGCGGAGGTGCTCAGGTGCGGTGACGATCAACGCTTTGAGCTCGTTGATCGCTTTCGTGTGGCTGACCAGCACTGCGTGGCCGGTGGTGGGCACGACACGCAGCGCCTCGCGCAGCCCGCGTGGGCGGGGGTGGGGCTGACTCTCGCCGGAGAGTGCCTCCCGTGCGGCGCGGACCGCGTCGATCCGGTCGTTCTTCCCGCCCCGACGGGTGCGCTGGACCCGGTCGATCTCCACGACGTCCTCGCCGGCCTCCGCCAGGAAACTGGCCCCCCCGGCGCCGTAGTTTCCGGTGCCCTCCAACGCCCACACCCGCAGCCCAGCAGCGTGCTGTCGGACCCAGACGAGCATCCGCGCGTCACCGGCGCGTCGGCGACCTCGCTCAGAGGAGCCCGGACCCCGGCGCCGGCGGTGTCCAGCACGGCGAGGTCGAGGGTGTCGCGGTCGAGATCACCCCCGAGGACGTAGTCGTACTGTGCTGCCAGCATGGGCATAGCGGTTGTCCCTTCCTCGGCGACCGTGCAGGCACCGGCCGGGGACGAGGTCACCGTCGTGGCAGCACGGTGAGGGGTCACGCCCACGGGCGGACAAGCTCCTGATCAAGCCAAAGACGCGTGGTCTAGGCCGGTGCCGGCAGTCCAGAAGACAAGTCCAACGACAGGCACGCACCACGCGGCCAGTGTTCTCAGGAGTCATCCCGTGCTGCCGGCACCACCCTGGCCGACCAGCCCTCCCGGGCCACCACCACACTCACCGTGTTCTCGTTCGTGCCGCGCTGCCACGGCGAGTGCGGATCCCAGAAAAACACGGGGATATTCGTCCTGAGCGTGCACGTGGCATGCTCAGCCATCTCGACACCCTGGTCGTGGGTGATGGACCGCCACAAGTGATCAGGAAGCCGTGGGGCCGCCTTCGACAACAACAGCGCGACGCGATCTGCGCACCGGTCCTACGGTATCTTCTGCAGGATCACGAACCGGGTACTGCGCTGCACCCAGGTCAGGATCTGCGACTGCCCTGTCGCCCCGATGATCAGATCCGACTCCCCGTGCCCGGGCACGGCCCGATCCTGCGCCTCCGCCGGCCGCTCACTGCTGTTGACCAGGCCGCTGATCCTGGCCTGCTGGGGCCCAGACGCCCCGCGCGGCAGCCGGCTGACCCGCCCGGACCGCAACACCAGTCGCAGCGGCGTGCGGCACTCACCCCGGGCTGGCACGAACAGCGTCTCCTAGATGAATGATTCCTAATGTGGTCAGTGGTCGTAGGCGATCAGTGACCGCTTGACGGGTGCGTTGATCTTCCAGTTGTGCCAGATCGCGGTGGCCAGGGCGAGCAGGCGCTGGGCCACTCGCACGATGACCCCGGCGG
>DASTLT010000174.1:0-39018 GCA_035714625.1 Pseudonocardiaceae bacterium
CACATACCCCAACCACCCACAACCCCCCCCACCCTCACACACCGTCACCACAGAACGGACCCCACCGCGCACCCCCAGCCCGCACCCCCCACCTTTTGCAGCCACCTTCAACACCAACGCCTGGGACGTGCAAGCAGCCCTCCACTTTTGCCCCCATGCTCGCGCTCGCGTCTGTGCCAAGGCGCCGAAGCCGGTTAACGCAGGGCGGCGTCGAGGAAGACGGCGGCGTCGGGGTGGAGTTCGCCGCGGCTGACGTAGGTGTCTTTGAGGAATTTGGCTTGGCCCATGAGGTCGGCTTTTGCGCGGTCTGTGAGGGTCATCTCGTCGTCGAGGATGGTGGCATACGTGCGCCGCCAGGTGTGCGGGGTCATCCAGCCCAGGCCAACCTCGTCGCGGACTCGGCGTACGGTGCGCCGCACGTTGGCCGGCCAACGGTAGGTGGGTTGTCCGTTGCGACCGGCGGCGGGGAACGCCGGCCATTCGGGGTTCTCGTCGCCGTGGCGGCGGGCGCGCAGACGGGTCGTGACCAGCTCGGGCAGGGGAACGATGCGCAGAGCGGTGGCGGTCTTGCCACCGTGCACGGCCAGGCCCTTGCCCTTGACCGGGTAGACGTTCTGGCGCACGGCCACGACCGGGACCAGGCGCATGTCCTCGGCGGTGATCACTGGAATGCCATCCAGGTTTAGATCTAGCCAGCGCACCGCGCACAACTCGCCGATCCGCAGCCCGGAGCCGATGGCGAACCGGATCAAGTCTGGCAGGTCTGCGCCGACCGCGACCCTGTCGGTGTCGACGAAGGCGAATAGCCGACGCCGTTCCTCGGGGGTCAGTCCGCGCGGTGGAGCCTTGTGGTGACCCTTGGGGGACTCGATGCGTTCGAGCTGGCGGACCGGGTTGGACGGGATGGCCTGGTGCAGCACGGCCTGCTGTAGGACGCCGGCGACGATGGCGCGGATGGTGCGCCGGGTGTTCGCCGCGTATCGGACCTTCTCCGTGCTACTGCCTTCCTCGTGCGCGACGGTGCGCCGGGCCTGCTCCAGCCGGCTGAAGAAGGCGTCGATGTGCGCGACGTCGCACTCGTGCAGTTGCAGTCCGCCGAGTTGGGGGAGGACCAGGGCTTCGAGCCAATGCCGGTAGGTGTCTGCGGTGGAATCCTCCCGCCGTTCGGTGATCTTCGCCATCCAGAGGGCCGCGGCGTCGCGGAACCGGGAATGCGGCCGGAGCAGTTCGGTGCGTTCACCGCGGCGCTGGCGCAGCTCGTCCTGCAGCGCGCCCAGAGCCGCCGTCCGCGAGGAGCCCCACCGCGCAACGCGGCGAGTGACCCCGTCGAGATCCCGGACCCGGCAGCGCGCCACCCACTGGCCGCCGTCGCGCGTGACTTTGATCGCTCCGTGATGGCCGAGGGGGAGCGGGGGACGGGCCATCGGACACCCCTCCCGGATAGGGTTTCCGCCGAGTTTCCGTCAAGTGTGATCTTCCGGGAGGGTACCACGCGCCTGCGACAACGCTGTGAGTTGCGGTAATCGGTGCGCCGCCAGGGACTCGAACCCCGAACCCGCTGATTAAGAGTCAGCTGCTCTGCCAGTTGAGCTAGCGGCGCTGGTGTCGACGCCCTGCCGGCGCGACGGGGATGACGCTAGCACGCAGGTGCCGGCAGGCTCGAACCAGGTCGGAGCAACCGGGTACCCCAGCCGTGCGTCGGTAACAGGTGCGACTCATGGGGCCCGACCGAAGTCGCTCTGTCGGTCCCATCAGGCACACTAGTGGCCGGGAGCGTTTCGACGGTAGGTCAGGGGTATCAGATGGCGCGGATGAGTACGGCGGATACGACACGAAACACCGGTGGGGTGCATCCCAGAGGGGTGCGGATCGGTGGGGTAGGAGCCGTGGGAGCCAGGATCAGGGGGGCCAGGATCAGGGAGGCCAGGATCAGCAGCACCGTGACGGCGGTGATGCTGATTGTCACGGGTGTGCTCGCGGCGCTGCTGGCGGGTTGTGGTGCGGGCGGTGGCGGCGTGGGTCCGGCCGCCGAGGTGACCACACCGGCTGCTCCGGTGGCCAAAATCACTACCGACCCGCCGGATCGTGCGGTCGCTGTCTCGCCGTTGGCGCCGATCACCGTCCAGGCCGAGGAGGGCAGGCTCGAGCGGGTCACGCTCACCAATCCGGAGGGAGAGCTGGTCCCCGGCAAGGCTGCGCCGGACGGCAGCAGTTGGCGCAGCACGGTGCCGCTGGGTTACGGCACGACCTACACGATGAAGGCTACTGCGCACGGTGTCGACAACAAGACGGTGACCACGACCTCTAGTTTCAAGACCGTCACCCCGCGCACCCTCACTTACCCGTCGATGAATCCGCTGGATGGGCAGACAGTCGGCGTCGGCCAGCCGCTTGCGATCTACTTCGATGAGCCGATCGGGAACAAGAAGGCCGCCGAGTCCGCCATCACCGTGACCACGAAACCGCAGGTCGAAGGGGCCTTCTACTGGTACTCCGACAAGGAGGTGCACTGGCGTCCCCAGGAGTTCTGGGCGCCCGGCACCCACGTCACCACGGACATCAAGGTCTACGGCAAGGACCTCGGCGACGGGGTCTACGGCCAGGAGGACCGGGTCATCCACTTCACCGTCGGGGACGCGGTCATCGCGCGGGCCGACGGAGCCACCCATCAGATGACCGTCGAGATCAACGGGCAGTTAGTGCGTACCATGCCGATCTCCATGGGCCGGTCGAGCTTCCCCAGCAACAACGGGGTGCATGTGGTCACTGAGCAGCACCGGATCAAGGTGATGGACTCGACCACTTTCGGCCTGTCCCTCGATGCCGGTGGTTACGTCGCCAAGGTGCAGTGGGCCACCCGTATCTCCAACGGTGGCGAGTTCGTGCACTCCGCCCCCTGGTCGGTATCCGACCAGGGCCGCAGGAACGTCAGCCACGGCTGCATCAACCTGTCCCCGGAGAACGCGAAGTGGTTCTTCAACACGGTGAAAAAGGGTGACGTCGTCATCAACACCAACACCGGCGGCCCGGATCTGGAACCGTGGGACGGCTTCGGCGACTGGCAGATACCGTGGTCCCAGTGGCGCACCGGAGGGCGGAGTTGACTATTGCTCAGTGGGGCTGGTGACGTGCCGGGCGAGCAGCTCGTTAACCCGTTGCGCCTGCTCGACGACCGCTAGGTGCGCGGCGTCGAGAACGACCAGTTTCGCCCCGGCGATACCGGTGGCGAGGGCCTCGGCGTGCGGGGTCAGCGGTGTTCCGGGGTCCTGGGCACCGGCGAGCACCAGCGTCGGGACGCTGATCTTTTCGAGCAGGCTGCGACCGTCCCAGGCGGCGACGGCTGAGCAGCACGCGGCATACCCCTCGTCTGAGGTATCGGCGATCATCTGGGTCATCCGATCCACCACCTCCGGGTGCTGGGCCGCCCAGCCGGGGGTGAACCAGCGGGCGACCACCGTCGGCGCGACCGAGGCCGTGCCGGCCCAGCGAACCGAGGCGGCCCGCTCGCGCCACGGTCCGGGGTCAGCAAAATGGGCGGTGGTGCAGCACAGCACCAACGAGGACAGCCGATCCGGGGCGTGCGCGCCGAGCCAGATACCGACCATGCCGCCCAGCGAGAGGCCGCAGAACGCCGCCCGCTCGATGTTGAGGCGGTCCAGCAGCGCCAGCGCATCACCGCCCAGATCCGCCATGGTGTAGGGGCCACGCGGAACCGGAGACCGCCCATGCCCGCGATGGTCATAACGCAGCAGCCGGAACCGCTCAGCCAGCGCCGCAACCTGCCGGTCCCACAGGTCCAGCGTGCTGCCTAACGGGCCGGCCAGCACCAGCACCGGCGCATCCCGCGGTCCGGCGAGCTCGTAATGGACGTCGATGCTGCGCATGCTTGTCACCCTAATGCCGCACAGATAGCCGCAGCGCTGGGCCACCGGCGGTTACCCCGGGGAGGCTGGGGTGAGTGACGGGACTCGAACCCGCGACATCCTGGACCACAACCAGGTGCTCTACCAACTGAGCTACACCCACCATGGCTGGCGACGCCAGCACCGCTGGCCATGGTAGCGGGCGCCGGGGCCCCATCTTGCCCCGGTCACCCCTCGGGCGGCTGATCGACGAGGCACCGGGCTACGGTCAGGGCCTCCTCCGTACTCGGGCCGGGTGGCGGCGCGAACAGGGTGCGCCGGTAGTAGACCAGCTCGCGGATCGACTCGGTGATGTCGGCGAGCGCCCGGTGCGTCAGGCCCTTGGCCGGCTGCGCGTAGTAGACCCGGGGGTACCAGCGCCGGCACAGCTCCTTGATCGACGACACGTCAACCATGCGGTAGTGCAAGTGCCCGTCGAGCTCGGGCATGTCCCGGGCGAGGAATGCCCGGTCGGTGGCCACCGAGTTACCGGCCAGCGGAGCAGACCGCGGCTCGGGCACCCACCGCCGGACGTAGGCCAGCACCTGCTGCTGCGCCTCGGCGAGGGTGGTGGTGGACTGGCGGGCCGCCTCGATCAACCCGGATCTCGCGTGCATCTCGCGTACCACGTCGGGCATCGAGTCCAGGGCGGCGTCGTCGGCATGGATCACGATGTCGACGCCCTCGCCGAGCACCCGCAGCTCGCCGTCGGTGACCAGCGCCGCGATCTCGATCAGGGCGTCCTTGCCCAGGTCCAGGCCGGTCATCTCGCAGTCGATCCACACCAGACGATCGCTCACCTTGCTGAGCCTAATGCGTGACCTGCAGCAACGCGCAGCGTTTGGCCACCCTGAGGTGGCTTACGATCACCCAGCGGCGCTGCGCGCCACCGGGGCACCGACCGGGTGGCGGTGCAGGAACGGGGTGAGCAAGCCAGGCACCGCCTGCTCGGCGACCGCGAGGCCCTCGGCGGTTCCGACGTCGTACACCTGGTAGGCGCCGCTGCCGGCCGCGGTGGTCGCGGTCAGGGTCACCAGCCCGGCGAGGCGCTGCAGCGGGGACTGCCGCACCGTCCAGCCGATCACCCCGGAGCGCTGCAGCGCGACCGTGCGCCGCATCCCTGGGCCGTGCCGGGCGACCAGGTAACCCTCGGTCAGCGCATGTCCCAGGTTGCGGTAGGCGTCCAGGGCCAGCAGCACTGTCACCGGCAGCAGGCCGAGCGCTGCCCAGCCCAGCCACCCGGGTAATCCCAACGCCGGGGCCAGCCCCAGCACCGCAGCGACAAGCAGCACCGGCAGCACGGCGCGCACCAACCGCCTGCGCAACGCGGCAGGCGGGTGCCGGCGCAGCGGTGCCCGGGTGGCGGGCGGGTCCTCGGCCAGTACCAGGCCCGCCACCCGGTGTGCCTCGTCCAGCGGGGCAGGTGGCAGCAGGGCGCCCCGGCCGTGGCTGGGGCCGTCACCCAGCCCGGTCGCCACGGCGACCAGGCGGGCACCGTGTCCGACGCGGATCAGCAGCGGTTCGGTCACCTCGACGCCGCGCAGCCGGCGCTCCTCCAACGACACCGAGCGGGCGGTGAGCAGCCCTCGGCGGATGCGCAGCGTGCCCGGCTCACGGACCAGGCGGAACCCCCACCACGCCTCGACGAAGATCAGCAGCGCGCCCAGCACCGCGATCACCAGCACGGCGAGCGCGAGCACCGTGATGCCCAGCCAGAGCGGGGCCGCGCTGAGCCGCTCGCTCACCCCGCCGAGCTCGGCCACCTGGGCGGGCTCGACCCCGAGCTCGCCGACGAACTGGATGAAGGCCCCGGCGACGGCGCCGACCGCGGCCAGGCTGGACACCGTGAGCGGGGCGAAGCGCAGCCAGGACCAGTCCAGCCGGCCCAACTCGGTCTCGGTACCAGCCCCGCCCCGGGCGCCAGGAGCGCTGCCCACGCCGGCGGGAGCGCCCGCGGCGAACGGGGTGCCTGCGCCGGCCGGGAAGCCCGGGCCGGGCAGGGCACCCGCTCGGTCCGCCGCGCCGAGGCGGTGCAGCAGGAGTTGGCGCAACCGGTCGGCCTCCGCCGCCGACACCGCGTCCAGGGTCAGCTCCCGGGACTCGATGCCCTCGGCGTGCTCCCCAGTCCCCACCTTGACCACCGAAAGCCCGAACACCCGGTGCACCGGCCCGGCGGTCAGATCAACACTGCGGATCCGGTCCCGTGGAATCGAGCGGGCGCTGCGAAACAGCAGGCCGGAACGCAGCTCGACGCGCTCGGGGGTGATCCGGTAGCGGGTGGTCAGCCAGCGCAGCATCCCCACCAGCACTACCGCCGCCACCCCGACCAGCAGCCCGAAGAACCGCCCGTCCAGGTCCTGCCCGCCGAGCACGAACACCACCGCGATCACCGGCAGGAACCCGGCGAGCTGCCGTAGCGGGGTGACGGCGAGCATCCGGGGGTCGAGCCGCTGCCAGTCCGCCGCGAGCGCCTCGGCCATGGTCCCGGTCATGTGGCGTCTCCGGGAGTGGCCTGGGTGGTCTTGGTGAGCTGCTCGACCAGATCGGCGGCCAGCACGTGATCCAGCCCGGCCAGATGCAGCGCCCCGGCCGCCGAGGCGGTCGTCACCGTGACGGTGGACAGCCCGAAGAGCTGCTGCAGCGGGCCGCGTTCAGTGTCGACGGTCTGGATCCGCGACATCGGGGCGACCCGCCACTCCTGGCTGATCCAGCCCGCTGCGGTGTAGACCGCGTCGTCGGTGGTCTCCCAGCGATGCACCCGGAACCGCCACCGCGGCATCACCAGCACGTAGGCCAGCCCCAGCACGGCGGCCACCACGGTGCCGGCTGCGAGCCAGGGTCGGGCGGCTGGCCAGACGACGAGCCCGACCAGCGGGATGATCAGGACGGCCGTGACGAGCAGCACGGCCTGGGTGGTCCACCAGGTAATCGCGCGCGGACTCACCCGGTGCCGGGGTGGCCGTAAGTGGAGCGGCTCAGAGGGCTGCACTCCTCCCAGCCTAGAAGCTCCCTGCGGCGGTGTTGCTGCGAACTGTCCACCACCCCGCCCCCACCGAACCCCTCTTCCGAGGCGTGCTCCAGGCAGCGCACTGCTCTAGCCTCTGGGTGATCAGTCAGCGGACGGGAGATCTCCGGGAGGACAACGATGAGCACCAGCGTGTACCGGGTCACCGAGGTGATCGGCGTCAGCACCGAGTCGTGGGAGGACGCGGCCCGCAACGCCATCGAGACCGCCTCGGGTACCCTGCGGGATCTGCGGATTGCCGAGGTGGTCCGCCAGGACGTGACGATCGACGGGGGACGGGTGGCCACCTTCCGGGTCCGGCTGAACCTGTCGTTCAAGTACGAGCCGGAGGGCTGAGCGCCCGCCCCGGTCGGCTGGTCCTAGCCGATCGGGGCGTACAAGGTGGTGCGCTGCGCCAGCGGGCGGCCGAGCGGCTCGACGATCGCCCGGAACCCGGCCTCGTCCATGCCCTGCCCATGACCGGCGCCCGCGGCGCGGCTGATGTTCTCCTCCATCAGCGTCCCGCCGAGGTCGTCCACCCCGGCTCGCAGCAGTTGGCGGGCGCCGGCTGCGCCGAGCTTCACCCAGGACGCTTGGACGTGGTCGATCAGCCCGTGCAGGGCGATCCGGGCCACCGCGTGCACCAGCAGCACCTCGCGCCAGGTCGGCCCGCGCCGCGCCGCCCGCTTGAGGTACATCGGGGTGGCCATGTGCACGAACGGCAGCCCGACGAACTCGGTGAACCCCCCGGTCTGGGCCTGCAGCTCGCGGGCGCGCAGCAGGTGCCGGGCCCAGTGCACCGGCTGCTCGATAGCCCCGAACATCATCGTGACGTTGGAGCGCAGCCCCACCGAGTGCGCCACCCGGTGAGCCTCCAGCCACTCCGCAGTGCTGATCTTGTCCGGGCACAGCACGGCACGCACCTCGTCGTCAAGGATCTCCGCAGCGGTGCCGGGCAGGGACCGTAGCCCGGCCGCGCGCAGCCGTCGCAGGTAGCCGGCCAGCGGCTCACCGAGCCGGCGGGCGCCCTCGGTCACCTCCAACGCGGTGAAGCCGTGAATGTGCATCCCCGGGGCGGCATCGTGGATGGCCCGGCACACCGTCAGGTAGTACTCGCCGTCGAAACTGGGATGAATCCCGCCCTGCAGGCACACCTCGGTGGCGCCGAGTTGCTGCGCGGTCAACACCCGCGCCACGATCTCGTCCGTCTCCAGCAGGTAGGGCAGGCCACGCAGGTTCAGCGACAGCTTCCCCTTCGAGAACCCGCAGAAGCGGCATCGGAAGGTGCACACATTGGTGTAGTTGATGTTGCGGTTCACCACGTAGGTGACGGTGTCGCCGACGGCGGCGGCCCGCAGCTCGTCGGCCAGCCCGGCGACAGCGCCTACCTCGGGGCCCCGGGCGCGCAGCAGCGTCACCAATTCCTCAAGCCCCGGGGCCTGCCCGGCCCGGACCCCGGTGAGCACCTCACCCACCGCCCCGCCGGCCCGAGGTGGGGTGGGTAGCAGCACCGGCGGGTCGACGGTGCTGCCGGAGTACCAGGCGGTGGAGCGCCGGCTGGCCAGCAGCACCTCGGCGCCATCGCTGCCGGGTGCGGCCGGCGCCGCGTGCTCGGGCAACACCGCGCCGGGGTCGTCGCGGGCCAGCCCTTCGGCGTCGGAGCGGTCCAGCACGCCGAACCGCACCGCCGGGTCGAGCCAGCGCCGCGGGTCCAAGGCGTACTCCGGGTACACCGCCAGGCGGGGCGCCAGGGTGTGGCCGGTGGCCTCGGTTACCGCGCGCAGCTCGTCCCGCCGCGGCCAGGGCCGCTCGGGGTTCACGTGGTCCGCAGTCAGCGGGGACACCCCGCCCCAGTCGTCGATGCCGGCGCCCAGCACCCCCGCCGGGTCGTCGGTGAGGTTGGGCGGGGCCTGCAGGTGCACGTCGACCGGCAGTAACAGCCGGGCCAGCGCGACGGCCCGCAGATGCACCTGCGGCGGACAGGGCGGGGCGTCCCGCATGGGGGTGCCCGGCTTGGGGCGGAAGTTCTGCACGATCACTTCCTGCACGTGCCCGTAACGGCGGTGCGCCTCGCCGATCGCCTCGAGGGCGGCGATGCGGTCGGTCTCGGTCTCACCGATGCCAACCAGGATCCCGGTGGTGAACGGGATGGCCAGCTCACCTGCGGCATGCAGGGTGGCCAGCCGCCGCTGCGGGGTCTTGTCGGGGGCCCCGCGATGCACGGCCAGGTTCGGTCGCAGCGACTCGATCATCATGCCCTGGCTGGCGGTCACCGCGCGCAGCGCAGCCAGCTCGTCGGGGTGTAGCGCGCCTGCGTTGGCGTGCGGAAGCAGGCCGGTCTGCTCCAGCACCACCCGGCAGGCCGCGACGAGGTAGTCCACCGTGCTGGCATACCCGTGGTCGGCCAGCCAGTCCCGCGCCGCGCCGTAGCGCTGCTCGGGGCGCTCGCCGAGGGTGAACAGCGCCTCATGGCAGCCCAGCTCGGCACCCCGGTGGGCGAGGGCCACCACGGTGTCGAGCTCCAGGTAGGCCGACGGCAGCTCCCGGGGTGGGCGGGCGAACGTGCAGTAACCGCAACGGTCCCGGCAGAGCATGGTCAGCGGCAGGAATACCTTGGGGGAGTAGGTCACCCGGCGGCCGTGCATGGCGTCGCGCCGGGCGCGGGCCATGGCCAGCAGCTCCGCGGTGGCCAACCGGGTCAGCTCGCTGCTCATCCCGCACCTCCCTGGTCTCCCCGCGGGCGGGCTGTCAGCCCGCGAGTCGTACCTGGTCGCGGCCGGCCTCCTTGGCGGCCATCAGGGCACTGTCGGCGGCCAGCAGCAACTGGTCGATCTCCGCGCCGTTCTCCGGGCTGACCGCCGCCCCGATCGAGACCGACAGGCCGGTCACCACGACCGGCTGGCCGTTGAGGCCACCCACCGGGATGGACAGCATTTTGATCCGCTGCCGGATCCGGTCGGCAACCTTCTCGACCTGGTCGGGCCCCACTCCTGGCAGGAGCATCACGAACTCCTCGCCACCAAACCGGCCGACCAGGTCGTAGGGCCGGGTCTCCTGCCGAAGCTCGTCGGCGACCGCACGCAGCAACTGGTCACCGACCAGGTGCCCCCACCGGTCGTTGAACGACTTGAAGTGGTCCAGATCGAGTATCAGCAGGCTGAGCGGCTGGGCCAGCCGGTGCGCGCGCTCGAGTTCCTTGGTGGCGACCTCGTGCCAGAAACCCGGAGTGCACAGCCCGGTCTTGCTGTCGGTGCGCGCGGCTTGCTGGAAGTGCGGCAGCAGCAAGGATTTGTGCAGCGCGATCACGGTGATCATCAGGACCGCGATCAGCCAGGGCTCCCAGGCCAGCATCACGGTGAGCGCGATGCCCAGGCCCAGGGCGGCCGCGATGACGACCTGGTCGCTGGGGCTGCCCAGCGCGCGGCGGGCCGGCTGGTGCGGGTCGGACAGGATCACCGCCCCGATCACCAGCGCGTAGTTGACCAGCCAGAACACCAGCCCAGCGGCGATCAGGAGCACGAGTCCGGACAGGCCGTGCGGAATGATCGGATAGTGCTGCGGATGGGACAGCCGCAGCACCGCGATCGCCGCCGCAGTTGCCAGCACCATCGTCGCCGCGGAGAACAGCATGCGATACAGGCTGGTGGAGCTGGTCCGGTACCAGGCGTGACCGTAGACCACCGCGGTCACGCCGAAGACCAGCGAAGGGGGTACTGACAGCACCGCCGCGAAGATCCACAACGACTTCAGGTTGGTGAACAGGCCGCTGCCGATCGCGCGCTCGCGCAGCTTCTCGATGGTGCGCACGGCCTCTTGGTGCACCATCGCCCCGAGCGCGAGCAGCCCGAAACGAACCAGATCGCCGGGGCGTACCGGCATCGCTGCCGTCATTCCGAGCACCAGCGCCACTGCGGTGAGCTCCACCGCGAGCACATAGCCGACCACGGGCGCCCGTTCGGTCCACAACTTCCACCGTCGCGGATGAAGAAAACCGACCGGCCCGCATCGGCGATCGACGCGGTCCGATCCGTGGCTCACACTCACGAAGTGCCCCTGATGGTGACGATAAGCAAGCTCCGCCACCGTAATCGGCGGGCGACACATTGTCATGCCGCCGAACGGAGGGCCACCTCTGGGGGACAAGTGGTTACTTGTAGTAATTGGCTTTGTACTCACCATAATGGGAGGCTGGACATGAGCACCATCACGCAGTGGACCATCACGCAGTGGACCATCACGCAGTGGGCCAGCACCCAGGGGGCCAGCACCCAGGGGGCCAGCACCCAGGGGGCACAGTGGGCAGAGCCGCGTCTCGCGGGCAACGACTGGATCGGGCCGGTGTGCTGACCCGCGATCCCGCGCCGGATTGGTCCCATCCGGCGGCCGACACGGCGGGAGGACGTGCCGGCCGCCGGGAGGCTCGGCTCGCCGGCCCGCCGGGCCGGGCGTCAGATGTCGACGCCGTTGCTGCGCAGCCAGGTCAGCGGGTTGACCTTCTCCGTGCCGCCCAGCCAGATCTCGAAATGCAGGTGCGGTCCGGTGGACTGGCCCCGGTTGCCTATGGTCGCGATCTGCTCACCGGCGGCCACCCGCTGTCCTTCGGTGACGAGGGATTCGTTGATGTGCCCGTACACCGAGATGGTGCCGTCGGCGTGCCGCAGCCGCACCCACATCCCGAACCCGCTGGCCGGGCCGGACTCGATGACCACGCCGTCGGTGGTGGCATAGATCGGGGTGCCGATGGAGTTGGCGATGTCGATGCCGTAGTGGGTGCTGCCCCAGCGTGCCCCGAAGCCGGAGGTGAGCCGGCCGATTGCCGGGAGCACAACCGTGCCGGCCGGCACCCGCAGCCGCGACACCCGCTCCGCGGCCTGGTGCGCCTGGGCCTGGGCCGCCGCCGCGGCTTTGGCGGCAGCTTCGGCGGCGAGCCGCTGCGCGGCGGCCTCGGCAGCGCGCTCCTCGGCGATGCGTCGACCCTTTGCCAGGCTCGTCACGTCCTGGGTGCGGGTATCCGGCACCACCGGCAGCACCTCGGGCAGCGGCAGTACCTCCAGTACCGGGCTGTCACCGCCCACCCCGGGAACAGCACCGGCCAGGGTGGCGGTGCCGGCTTGGAGTGACAGCAGGGTGCTGGCTTCGGTCCGGACGGGTTGCTCAAGACCTTGACTCGCCGCAGCGACCGCGCCGGCAGCGACCGCTGCGGCCACCATGCGGCCTCGGGCGGCGGGACCGGGACTCGATAGGCGGTGTGCGCCTCGGTTTCGACAGGTCGTCGGCTCGACGGCAGCGTTGCTGCGTCTGGGGCCGCTGGGGGAGCGGTGACGAGCCAAGACCTGCCCTTCCGTTCGGGGAGTCCCGCTAAAGCTGGCCCGGGGTTAGCCGGATCGTGACAGTTACCGGACCGTGACAAGGACCCGCGGACGCTAACGAGCCGTCCGGTACGGAAGCAAGGAGTGCAAGCCCATCCACAGCCAGTAGCCGGTGAACGGTGTGCAGCAGTCGGCAAGCGGTCTGCCACACCTTCGTTCCGGCGGGTCACGCGACGTGCGTATGGTGTTACCCGCCGTGGTGTGTTTTTCGGTCACGGCCGGGTGGTGGGGGCGCCCTGCAACGACGCGACACCGGAGGTGGTGGATGGGTCGGTGGGGACGCAGGAAGCCGTCAGCGATGCGGCGCACCGCGCTGCTCGCAACCCTGGTGGCCAGCCTGGTGCTGTCGTGCTCGGAGGGTGCGGCGGGGCCGGCGCCAGCCCGCCAGGCGGCCCCCCCGGCCGCGCCCACCCTGCCCACCTCGGCGCCGGCCACCACCACCCGACCCGTCCCGGCGCCGGTGTCGTTGTTGACCGGGCTGCCGGCCGACGTCGGCGCCCCAGTGCTCTGCGTCAAGATTGACAACGCCCCGGCGGCCCGCCCGCCCGCCGGGCTCGACCTGGCAGACGTGGTCTACGTGGAGCCGGTCGAGGGCGGGCTCAGCCGCCTGCTGGCCGTCTTCCAGTCTCAACTCCCCTCGGTGGCGGGGCCGGTGCGCAGCGTGCGGCAGAGCGACCTGGAGCTGGTGGCCAATTTTGGTCGGCCCGCGCTGGCGTTCTCCGGGGAGGCGGCCGCGCTGCGGCCGTTGATCGACCAGGCCCCGGTGCTCGATGTCTCGGCACCGGTGCGCCCGGGTGCCTACCACCGGGACTACGGCCGGCCCACTCCGCACAACCTGTTCGCCGAGACCGCCCGGTTGGGCCAGGGGGGCGCACCGGCCCGCGACATCGGGTTCCGCTTCGGCCCGCCCCCACCCGGCGGCCGTCCCACCCCGAGCACGACGGTCCGGTACACCGCGACACAGATCGGCCTGCAGTGGGTGCCTGCCGAGTCCAGGTGGGTGGTGAGCATGGACGGTGCACCGCTCACCACGACCTCGGGCGCCCGGCCCGGCGCGGCGACGATCGTGCTGCAGCGGGTGGCGGTGCATGAGACGAACATCCGCGACGCCGCGGGCACGCCCTCCCCGTTCGCTGTCACGGTGGGCACCGGGGCGGCAGTCGTGCTGCGCGACGGGCGGGCGTTCACCGGCCAGTGGTCCCGCCCCACCCCGCAGGCGGGCACCACGTTCACTCTCCCGGGTGGTGCACCGCTGACTTTCGCCCCGGGTCGGGTATGGGTGGTGCTGGTCCCGGCCTAAGGGTGTCGCTTCCGGCTTAAAATACCCGGCTGGGGTATAGACGGGTGGGCCCGGACGAGTCGGAGGAGGGCGTGCGATGCCGGACACGGCGACGATCAGCGAGTACCCCGTCGCGGGGATGAGCTGCCAGCACTGCGTGGCTGCGGTGACCGAGGAGGTGGGTGCCATCCCCGGGGTCATTGCGGTCCGGGTCGACCTGGCGGCCGGCCGGGTGCGCATCACCAGCGAGGGTCCACTGGACGACGCGGCCGTGCACGCGGCCGTCGAGGATGCCGGTTACGAAGTGGTGGGGTGAGCGCCGCGCCCCGGTCAGCCGGGCACCCGGTCGCCGTGCCCGGCCTTGCGCAGCGCGGTGCGCAAGGCGTCGGCGGCGGCGTCGAGCTCGGCCGGGTCAGGATGGGGGTCGGCGGTGGTGAAGTCGAAGTCATCGATGCCCCACGAGGGAAACACGTGCACGTGCGCGTGCGGCACCTCGAACCCGGCGATGATCAGCCCTGCGCGGGGTGCGTCGAAGGCGGTTTTCTGCGCCGCGCCGATCCGCTTGGCCACCAGTACCAGCTCGGTGAGCAGGGCATCGTCGGTGTCGGTCCACTCATCGACCTCGTCGCGGGGGACGACCAGCGCGTGCCCTGGGCGCAGCGGCGCGATGGTGAGCAGGCCGACGCAGCGCTCGTCGCTCCAGACGAAGCGACCGGGCAGCTCACCCTGGATGATCCGGCTGAACAGGGTCGGCACAGTTCCCTTCCCGCTACCCCCCACTGTGCTGGTCTGCCGGCGGGGAGTAGCACTATCAGGCGTGCGGCACCGAACGTACCTGACGCAGCGCTGGCTTGGCCGGCTGGGGTGGTGCGCGGCGGCCGTCCTGGTGCTGGTGCTGGGGCTGGCCGGGGTGGTGGCGGCGACCCGCGCAGCGCAGCCCGTTGACCACCCGGCTGCGGGGCCGGCCACCGGCCCGGCGGTTCCCCCTGCCGCCCCGCCCGAGATGGACCGGGGCTGTGACCCCGTGGCCGAGGTGGCGCGGCTGCCGCTGCGCCGTCGGCTGGCCCAACTGGTCATGGTGGGGGTCGACCCGCGCGGTCCGGCCCAGGCCCGTGCGGTGGTCGCTGCCGAGCAGGTGGGCGGGATCTTCATCGGCGGCACCGCGACCGGGCTGCTGCATCCCGGTGCGCTGGATGGTGTGCAGCAGGTCGCGAAGCCGCCGGTGCTGGTCGCGGTCGACGAGGAGGGCGGCCGGGTGCAGCGGGTCGACGCGATCGCCGGGTCCATCCCCAGTGCCCGGCAGATGGCCGCCAACCTGACTGCGCACCAGGTGTACGAGCTGGCCCGGCGGCGTGGGGCGGTGCTGCGCGCCAGCGGCGTCACCGTTGATTTCGCGCCCATCGTGGACGTGTCCAGCCAGCCCGACGACGAGGTGATCGGCGACCGCTCGTTCGCCGCCGACCCCGAGAAGGTGATCCGGTACGCCGACGCGTTCGCCCGCGGTCTGCGCGAGTCCGGCGTGCTGCCGGTGTTCAAGCACTTCCCCGGGCACGGCCGGGCCGAAGGGGACTCCCACCAGGGCCCGGTCACCACCCCACCACTGGCCGAGCTGCGCCGCGAGGACCTGGTGCCCTACCGGCGCCTGCTCGATGCCGGAGCAGCGGCGGTGATGATCGGACATCTCGATGTGCCGGGACTGACCGCTCCCGGCGAGCCGGCCAGCATCAGCCCACCGGCGGTGGCCCTGCTGCGCGACGAGATCGGCTACCACGGCCTGGTCATCTCCGATGACCTCGGTGCCATGCGGGCCATCACCGACCGGGTTGACCTGCCGGAGGCGGTACGGCAGTCGCTGGCCGCCGGGGTGGACATGGCGCTGTGGACCTCGCCCGACGGGCTTGGCGAGGTGCTCGACCACTTGGAGCAGTCGGTCCACACCGGGACACTTCCCCCGGCCCGGGTCGATGAGGCGGTGCTGCGGGTGCTGCACGCCAAGGGACTTGATCCCTGCCGGCCGCGCTGAGCCGACGGGGGATACCTGCGGGCCGCTCAGATATGCCACGCTGGGACCGACCGGCAGGGGGGTGGCGATGGCAGCAGAACGAGACCGGCTCAGCCGGCTGGACACGGCCTTTCTCTGCTTGGAGCGGGACATCACACCAATGCAGCTCGGTGCGCTGGCGATCTTCCAGCCGACCCGGCCGGTGCCCCCTGAGCAGGTCGCCGCGCTGCTGGCACAGCGGGCGCGCCAGCTCCCGCAACTGGGCCGGCGGGTACAACGGGCCTGGTTCCCGCCGGGGGCGGCGCGCTGGGTGGGCGTTCCAGAATTCCGCCCGGAAGGCCACATTCACCTGCACCATCTCGACGGGCCGGGCGGCGGCGGACCGGGCGGCGGCGGACCGGATGGCGCCGGACCGGATGGCGCGAGACCGGATGGTGTCGGCCAGGTGGCGGAGCTAGCTGCGGAGTTGATGGCCCGCCCGCTGCCGCGAGATCGCCCGCTGTGGGAGTTCCACGTCATGTCCGGGCTCGGCGAGGGTCGCTTCGCGGTCCTGGTGAAGCTGCATCACGCCCTCAGCGATGGGTTGGCGGCGCGGGAGATTGGGGTTGGACTGCTGGACGGATCCGGCCTGGTGGGTCCCGGCCGCGCCGCTGCGGCCATCCCCGCCGGCTCGACGGCGCAGGGCTCGAGCGAATCGGGGAGGTCGCGGGCGCGCCGTGCGCTGTCCCAGCCGTTGCGGCTGGCCAGCGGTGTGCGGGTGGCAGCCGGGGGTGCGCTGGGACAGGCGGCTGAGGTGATGGGCGTGGCGACCGCGGTGCTGCGCAGCGCCCGGTTGCCGTCCCCTGGCTCCCCGCTAGTGATCATGTCCTCTGGCCGGCGTGGGCTGGGACTGGCCCGGCTGGAGCTGGAGCAGGTGCGCCGGATCCGGACCCGGTTCGGGGGCACGGTGAACGACGTCCTGCTGGCGGTGCTGGCCGGGGCGTTGCGGGAATGGCTCGGTGCCCGCGGCCACCCCGTCGACGGGCTGAGCCTGCGCGCGCTGATCCCGGTGAGCCGCCGGGCCAGGGCGGGTGACCGCACCGGGGGCAACCAGATGTCCGGCTACCTGTGTGAGCTGCCGGTGGCTGAGCCTGATCCGGGACGGCGGCTGCGGGCCATCCAGCAGGCGATGGGACACCGCAAGGCAGCCGGTCCCACCCGCGGCCCGGGGGCGATCCCGCTGCTCGCCGACCGGCTGCCGTGCGCCGTGCACCGCGTGGCGGCCCCGGTGGCCGGTCAGGTCGCGGCGCTGCTGTTCGACATCCTGGTGACCAGCGTGCCGATGCCGAGAGTGCCGCTGCGGCTGGACGGCGCCGAGCTGGCTGCGGTGTTCCCGATAGCGCCGCTGGCGCCGGGGCATGCGCTGGGGGTGGCGCTGTCCTGTTACCGGGGGACGGCCTACATCGGCCTGCACGCCGACCGCGCGGCGCTGCCCGACGTGCAGGGCCTCGCCGAGGTGATCCCCGCTTCGGCGGCCATGTTCGACCAGGGGGGTGGCTGACGGCCGGGCTGGGCGCATACGGCCAGCCATCCGGTGGCTCGCGAGGCCCCGGAGCTGACCCGCATACCCTGCGGGTTGCGATTACAGATAGTGAGGCCGGCGAACTTCATCCCCGCTTCGGGTGAATATTTGGGCTCCTCCAGGATCGATCACGCTAGAGTTTCCGATCGTGCCTTCCTACGATGCCAAAGCGGTGGACTGTCGCGTCTCAGTGTTTCGCGAGGGTGTGGCGGCCTCCATGGGTCACGATGTGGACCTGCGTGTCACCGACCTGTCCCTCGAGGTGGGCGATGACGACTCGATCAAAGCCGAGTTCGCCGCGGACTCGCTGCAGGTATGCAGCGAAGGGCCCTCCGCGTCCGATCGCAAGGACATCGAGCGCAATGCGGAAAAAGCGCTGGAAACTCAGAAGTATTCAACCATCAGGTTCCGCTCGTCCTCGGTGCAGCGTGACGGCGACCGAGCCCGCATCGAAGGCGACCTGACCCTGCACGGCGTGACCAACCCGATCTCGGTCGAGGCGCGGGACGACGGCCAGTGCTGGGTTGCCGAGGTCACCCTCGACCAGCGCAAGTACAACATCAAGCCGTTCTCCGCCATGCTCGGCGCGCTCAGGGTCAAACCCGAAGTCAAGGTGACGATCTCCGTCCCGCATTCCTGACGTGCCCTGTGAATCTCGGATCGGCCCTTCTCTCCGCCTTATCGCTGCACAGTAATGCCCCATGATCGCCGTTTCGGAAGAAATAACCGCGCGTGGCGCAGCTCATTCTTCCCAGACGGCGATCGTGAGGCTGTAACGCAACGAAAGACCCTGGATACGGGGTGCGCATACCCCGCGCATGCTATGCCCGGGCGCTCAAGTTGGCCGGTAAGCCAGGGATGCCTACTGCCATGCGCTGGCTCGGGGGTGCCTGAAGGCGGCTAGATCATTTCCTCAGGTTGGGATGCGGTTCACGTCCGCTACGGAGCAGTCACCCCATCACCGCTGGCCGGTGGGAAGTCGCTGGGGTCGCCGAGCGCACGGTCGATCTGGTCATCGCAGTTCCGGTCGCCACGGTGACCACGATCGCCAGGGCCAAACCGACCACACCCAGACCCCCCAACAAAGCAGCTACCGACGGCGTGTCCTGATTGACTCCACGAGGAGAACAGATGACCATCACAGACCGACCCAAGTGGTCCCTAGGTCGTGGCAACGCGATGGTTCCATCCCGCTGGCAAGCGACACCCTGCGGCATCGGACGCAGATCGCGGTGACAAGTCTGAGGACTCGTGATCCCCCGACATCTGCAGGATTGGCGGTAGTCGGTGTCCGAGGCGGTGTTATGGAGTCGCATACCGGAGCGTGACCGCGTCAGTGGTGGATGTCAGGGCGGGGGCGGGACAGATCTGTGTCCTCTTCCCCTCGGGGCACCTACACTGCGACCCGGCGGGTTTGTCGATTCCACTCCGACCGGCATTCGCTGGCAAGGGTCTGACTTGCGAATAAGGCTCACAGGTTGGTGCACCTCATCGGGGGCCTTTCGAACCCCGACTGGGAGGCTCGACGGCTGCTGGGGATGGCTGATGCCTGGCGCAGTACGTGATCTGTAGAGCGGCATCGCCGTGTGATTTATCAGCTTGATGCTCTTGGATCGCAGGCAGCGGCGGACCGCACCTGGATCCCCTGAAGTCTTCGGCGAACACCGTGTCTCGGTGCAGTGGCTCGGCCCTGCTTCTACATTGGGTGGGTCCGGCTCGCGCGGAGTGGCCGGACACCCTGCTTGACAATGGCAGTGGCGGGGTTGGTCGCCTTGAAACCGAGCGTCGGAGCGACGGTGGCGCTGGCCGTGCGCAGGCTTCGCCAGGACCAGATCGGGGCTCAGCTTCATGAAGCGCTCACCGCGCCCGAGGTCGACTGGCTCGATGCTGAACTCGGGTGATGTCGTTCGGCTGGATCTGGGGCTGCTGTCCGGGCGCGAGGCCAGCTTCCGGCATCCAGCGGTCGTGGTGACGGCCCAACGCATCCTCAACGCCGGACCCAGCGTCGTCCACGTCGTCCCGCTGACCTCGCGGATTCGACGGTCAGTTCCGAGGTCCGGATCGACCCGGACGCGTCGAATGGGCTTGATCGACCCTCGGCAGCTCAGTGCCAGCACCTGAGGGCCGTGTCGACGGGCAGGATCGACCAGGTGTGCGGCAACGTGGGGGTCCAGGCACTGACGCGGGTCCGCGAGGTGATCAGCGTGATCCTCGATCTCATGCGGTAGTAGCACCTCGGATTGCGCTGCGAGCCAGCGAGATCACCTGTGGGTACACCAGGCCGGTTGCCGCGCATCTACCCCACGGCACCCATCCAGGCATACTCATCTGCCGACGAGAGGATGTATGCCGGCACCATCTCGGACCGAGACCAACAGCACCGGCTGGGCTTTGCATACCGCTTGGCGTGCAGCTCGTGCTGTGACTTACCATTCTGGCCGATGGCGGTGGCCTGGGGCCACCGCCGAAACCGCCAAGCACTCTTGGTTCAATCGACAAGCAGTCAATGGAGGATTTTTTTATGAGCAAGCCCAACAGGAGGAGAAAGAAGCCTCCGAAGCGGGAACTCATCAAGGCCCGCGCCTCAGGAAATGAGAGACAGCAGCCCGAAGACTTAGATGCCAAAATTCTCCGGACGCTGAGCGCCGAGCCGAAGACAGCGACCGTTCTGGGTGTAACCATATTTCTGATCTTGGTGAGCATCTTCGCTTACCGCCATGTCATGGACCCCGGTTTGATTGAGCGGCCGTGGCTATACGTCGTAGCGGCATTTGTTGCCGCATTCACCTTCTTGGCGGCATCCAGCCTGACAATAATGACATACTGCTTTATGTTCCATCGTAATACGGCGGCGGCGAGAGCATTTCTCGGCAGTGTGGGCAACTTCGCGGCAATCGGCGCCGTTCTGGGAACACTATTGGGTCTACGTCTAGCCGTTCCTTTCTTTAATGAAATTCAGAGCCATCCGGCGGACCATAAACAACCCTTTATGGAACTTATGAGTCTGATTGGTAACACTGCGACCATTCTTGTGCTCCTAATGATTGGATTCTGCTGGGTTCGCGCGGTTGGACTAGTCATCTTGACCATGCGCAAGAACGTTGGGACATCTGGCGCCCAAACGGACGAGGCGAAGTCATGGACAACCAATTGGTCTCGCCGAGTTCTCTCTGTCGGGCTGTTGATCGTGGCCAACTATGTAGGACTCAGGACCGCATGGGCTATTTGGTTCATACTCACCAGTAAGTGAATGTATTAGACGCGAGTTCGGGTCGGATCAGGTCCCGCGAGCACGTCCGGCTGGCTACGAGCATCGGTGAGTGCGGTGTGCCGCCACCGTAGGTTGTGCGGCGTACAGCGGACTGAGCGCGAGACAACCGCCCGCAAGGCCCGGTCCCTATCGGCATACGCGGCGGTCAGCCCGGGTCCGCCGTGGTGGCGGTGCTCAGGGGGTCGGTCGCGGGCTCGCTGTCCGGCTGAGGAGGTTCGCCGACCGGATGAAGGAGATCCCCAAGTACGTGGCCTCCCGCACGCTGTCCCCCGACGACCTCACCGGGTCCGGCTCAATCCTGCTGCCTGCCGCCGACGCGTTCGGCGCGTGGGCGCGCCGAACTCCCGGTTGAAGTCGTGCAGCAACTGACTGATCGTCTCAGCGTCGGCGAGGCCCGCGAGCCGGACACCGGGAGCAACCCTTCTGGACGTGACCATACAAACGATCAATCTACGGCCGAGGTCACCGGGGGTGGTCCTCGTCGGGGCTAATCGGGTCGAGGGGGGCGGTGGCCTCGGTGTCCGGCGGCTCGGTGAGCTGGACCGGAAGCAGGGGATGGCGGGGATGCGGGCGACAACCTGGATCCGCCGGGGTGGGCGGGTGCGGGCGGCCCGGGCTTGGGCGGCTTCGCGCCCTAGCCGGTGCCCGATCTCGGCGACGGTCACCGCAGCGGGGTTGGGGGGACCGGAGGCGGTATGCCGTGGCCGTGGCCGAGCCCGGACCGGCCGTTGGTCGCGCCCGTGCGCCACCCCCAGCAGCACGATCAGCACCAGCACTGCGGCGCCCACCACGGCGAGCGCGATCAGCAGTGCTTCCGGGTCCGGTGAGCTGGCCTGGGTGGGGCACCCGGGCCCGAGCACCGGGGTTCACCGCAGCCGCCCTGGCGGCCAGGACCGCAGGGCCAGCTCCAGGTCCAGCGCCAGCGAGCCCAGGGCGATCACCACCGTCACGGTGAGCAGCCCGAAGGTGATCACGGCAAGTCCCCGCCGCCGAGCGCGGCGATGATCACGCGCTGCACCACGTCGGAGGCGGGCAGGGCGGCGCCGGGTTCGGGGGCGCGGTGCCAGCCGGCCCAGGTGGACCCCAGATCGGTGGGGGGTAGCGGCACCCAGTGCCCGGGTCCCCGGTAGGTGATCGCGGGCCAGGACCTCATCGGGGGTAACAGGCCGGGACCGGAGGCCACCAGCAGCAGCCAGCGGGCTGAGGGCAACGCCACCACCGGCCCGGCCACACCAGGTGTGCCCAGCGCGGGCAGCGCCGCGGTGGCCAGCGGGGTGGGCAACTCCAGCACGTCCACGCCGCGCCCGCAGACCAGCAGTACCCCGTAGCGGCGCCGGCTCCATGTGGTGTGGGCCTGGTCCCACGTAGTGATCGCCCGGTTCTGCCACTGGGTGTCGAGCGGGCCCAGCCCGGTTGCTTCGCTCGCACCGTGCCGCCCGCACCAGCGGTCCCCGGTGCCGGCGGGGTAGGTGCCGGGGACGATCGGCCAGCCCCGGGTGACCGCCCCGATCGCGGTCTCCCGCAGCAGGGCCTGGACATAATGCAGATGCCCGTCCCATGATGGTGATCGCATCGGTCACGCCTCCCTTTCAGCTCGGGTGTGGTCCTGAAGGTGGCAGCGGGGCTGCTGGATCATGATCCGAACATTGCCAGCACACCCGTCGCTGCCTATTTACAGAACGTAAAGAGCTGTTTGTCGAGGTTCCTGAATGGAGTCTGCTCACGGGGGCGAAGGTGCGCCCTGCCTGCGGTGAGTTATCCCGGGCGGGAGACCCGGTCTTCTCATTCAGGCTGGCTGCACAGGCGCGGTACGCGCGGTTGGGCAGTGCGCGGAAACCATGCTGGGTTCACGATATGTGAACGGTGATGATCAGGGTGCTGCCACCGTTTCTGGCCTCGTGGTCGCGGGGCGGTATCTCGGTGGTTTCAGGTTTGCCCTTAGGATGCGTCTGCTGTCCCTGCTCCGCATGGGGCGAATCGGGTGGGAGGGTCCGGGAATGGGGAACACGACGGCGGGTCAGCGGATCTGCGTGGCGTGCCGGGGGACGGTGCTGTCGCGGTACAATCCCGATCCGGTGTGTGCGGGGTGCGCGCGGGCCGCCCGGGAGCCGGCCGGGATCGTGCCGGACTGGCTCTGGGACGCGCTGCCGTTGCGGGCCGCGCTGGCCCGGGTGGACCTGGCCGCGTTCCCGGTGCTGGTGCGGCGGGCCTCGCGGCTGTCGCTGCGGGATCTGGGCTCGCGGATCGGGCCGGGCTGGTCGGTGGCGTTACTGTCGATGATCGAGCGTGGGCAGCGCGACACCCTGTATGACATTCGCAAGCTGTTTGCTTTCGTGGACGCCGTCGGCATGCCCCGTGCCGCGCTGGCGCCGCTGATTCTGGGCGATCCGGATGGCACACTGGACGGCGACGAGTTCGCCGCACTGTGGGGAGTGGACACGATGGGCCTGAGCCGGCGGGAGTTTGCCGCGTTGACCGGTGGGCTGGGCACCGGGCTGGGTGTGGCCGCCGCGTTGCCGGTCCCGCCGCGGGTGGACCTGGCGCAGGTCCGGTCGTTGCAGGCGGCGCTGGTCCGGCTGCGCGACCAGGACGACGTGCTCGGCGGTGGTGGGGTGCTGGCGCAGGGGCTGCGGCTGTTCGGCCAGGCCCGCCGGATGCTCGACGAAAGCGACTACTCCGAGGCGGTCGGCCGGGAACTGCTGGTCGTCACCGCCGACCTGGGCCTCAAGAGTGCCTGGTCGGCCTTCGACGCGGGTAACCAGCCGCTGGCCCGCCGGCTCTACGAGCAGTCCGCGCTGCTGGTCGACAGCGCCGACGATGACGCCCAGCGGGCCTACCTGTACGCCAACATGCTGCAGCAGTCCACCCGGCTGGCCCGCTACACCGGCCGCAAGGACTTCGCCCGCGAAGCGCTGCGGTTCGGCGACCGCGCCGCCGACGCCGCCCGGCACCAGCCGTCGCCGGCCCTGCGTTCCCTGGTCTGGATGCGCCGCTCGCTGGCGCATGCCCAGCTCGGTGATGCTGCGGCGTTCCGGGCCGACATCACCACCGCGCGCCGCGAGTTGGACCGGGGCCCGCACGAGACTGACACACTGCGGACCCGGTTCGTCCGCCACTCGGAGATCACCGCCTACGAGGCGGCGGGCCAGGCTGCGCTCGGCGCGCACCCCCAGGCGGTCCGGCTGCTTGAAGGGGTGCTCGACGACACCGCCCGCTCCCCCCGCGACCAAGCCTGCTTCCGAGCGCGGCTGGCCGGGAACCTGGTCGCGGCAGGAGACCCCGAGCAGGCCATCCACCACGGGCTGCTGATCCTGCCGGAGTTGGGCGCACCCCTGATCTCCATCCGGCCCCTGCAGGAGCTGTGGCCGGTCCGCGACGCTGCCGCGGTCACCGGCATCGCTGGCGCTGGCGCCGAGTTCTGCGAGAAGTTCGACACCGCAGCCCGCGTCCTGCGCGCCGCCTGATGGAAGCTGCCGGGTCAGCGCGGTGGGTAGGGCCGCGCGCCGGTCGGTAAGATCTTCCTGGCTGCCGGTGAGGTACCGGCCGTTTCCGACGATTCCAGCATCCCCTCCGAGCGCTGTTCCATGTGCCTTGAATGAGCTGGGCCGATTTCATCAGTGTCATCATGGGGGGCCGGTCGTCCGATCTGAACCCCGGATGCTCTGGCCGCCGTTTTCCTGCGTCACCTAGTTGCCTCCCGTGGCCAGTCCATCGGTACCCGTGGATGTGATGATTCATTGCCCATACCCTCGTTAGGAGGCGACCCCTCCGCTCCTACTGGAATTTGGGAACGAGGGGGCCGCCATTGTGGTGGTGCGGTGCATCAGACGATCAGGCCGCGCTCACGGACCCACCGGACGGCGAACGCGTCCAGCTCATTACCGGTCATGCGCAGCTCGGGGCTGCTGCCCTTGAGCTTGTGGTCCCTGACGGCGAACGCGTTCTCTCCCAGGGGGGTGATCTCGACACACCCCTCACTGCAGGCGCCGCCGCAGTACGTGGTGGACACCGCGTGCGACTCGGCTGCCAATTCGTAGATACTGAGGTCGGCGGTCAGGGCACTGGGTGCGGTCAGGGCATTGGGGCACGGCTGCGGAGCCGGGTCACCCGGCCGATCACCGCGCGTTCTGTAGCGAACGCCTCGGCGACCTGGGGGTCGCGATGGTGCTTACCGCGTCGCCAGATCCGTTGGGCCAGACGGCGGTTGCCGTGCCGGGCGTAGAGGGCGCCGAGCCGGGCGAGTGCGGTGCCGATGGTGGCCGGGTGGGCGCCAGGTTCGGTGATCGCGGCGTGGTAGGCGGCTTCGGCGTCGTCGGGATGGCGGTACTGGTGGATTCGGCCCAGGTGCAGCGCCGCCTGTGCCCAGTCCTCTCCGCTGGCGAGGTCCAGCGCCCGCTCGCACGCCCGGGTCACCACGGTGTTGTCACCGAGCCTTTCGGCGAGCCGGGCCAGCTCGGTGGCGGCGCGAGCGCCGATCGAGGCGTCCTCGAGGACCATTGCCTGCTCGAACGCGTGCACCGCGGTGATCGGGGCCGAATGCTGCCGGATCAGGCCGAGGTGCAGCCAGGCCAGCGCCGCAACGGCCGGGTCCTCGCTGCCGGTGGCGATGTCCCAGCACTCGATGGCGCGCTCGCGATCAAAGCAGGAGTACAGCTCGAGCTGCGCCATCACCATCGCCACCTGTGCCCGCAGGCCATCCCCGGCACCATCACCGGCGAAGAGGGCATGATCGACGGCACCGCGCAGCCGCAGGCGCTGCTGGCTGTCGAGCCACAGCCCGTAGATCCCGAAGGCGGTGATGGCCGGCAACAGCGCCACCAGGGCGGAGGGGGTCGCCGCTGTGGCGGCGTCGACTAGGAAGGCGAGCGCGTCGCGGTCGCGGCCAGCTCGGTGCAGCAGCTGCGCCCGCAGCACGGTCACCTCCTCGGGGTTCAGGTGGCGGGCCGCGAGGCTGACGGCGGCTTCCGCGTCATTGGCCCGGCCTTCCACGGTGGCCAGGTGTGCCAGACTGGTGGCGGCCCAGGTCGCGGTGCTGGGCGCGTCGGCCTCGGACAGGTACTCCAGCAACGGCCGCACCCCGGGGATCAGGCACAGCTTGCCGTCGGTGGCGAAGTGCTCCCCGGCGGCGGTCAGCAGCGGGCGGGCCAGGTCGCGGCGCTCGGTGTCGTCGGTATCGGTCAGCGACCGGAACAGTTGCGCCGCGCGGTCGTCGTCACCCGCCGCGGCGGCCAACGACGCCTCCATCACGTCAGTGCGCACCGATACCTGCGGCAGCGTCGCGCACCAGTGCGCGCGCAGCCGGGCCACCACCTGCTGAGCAGCGTCGAGGTCCTCGCGAGCCGAGTGGGCCGAGGCCAGCGCCAGCAGCAGGTCCCCGGCGAAGGGTCCGCTGTCCGCGGCGTAGTGCTCCAGCACAGCAACTGCCTCGTCAAGCCGGTCGGCCGCCGCCATGAGCTGCACGTACTGCCCGGCATCCATGGTGTGCAGCAACGGCTGGTCCAGCAGCGTCCGGTACACGTCGGCCGCGCCCCCGGGGTCGCCGCGAGCGGCGAGCATCGCGGCCAGGCGCCGGCTGAACGACCAGTGCCACGCTCCGGCCGTCTCCACTGCCCGCCGCATGGCGGCCACCGCCGCGGCGGGGTCCTCCTCGAGCCAGGCGAGGCTGGCCAGCAGGCTCCATGCCTCTGGCAGCAACAACCTGACGTCGCTGCTGATGACCTCGTGGGCCAGCACACGTGCGGTGGACCGGTCACCGTCCAGGACGGCGCGGCGGGCCAGCCACAACACCGCGGGCGGCGACGCAATCGGATGCCGCAGGGCCGCCACGTCGGCGTACCGCCGTGCCGCCTCCGCCGGCTGGTCGCGCTCCTCGGCGAGCTCGGCCAGCCGCAGCGACGCCACCGCCGCCGCGTCCGGGTCGTCGCCGTCCACGGCGCGCTGATACGACACTTCGGCGGCATCGAGATCTGCTGAGCTCGCACTGCGCTCAGCATCACCCTTGTCCACCAGCTCCAGCGGGGTGAGTACCCCGGAGGCCACCGCCGCGCTGTGGTGCTCGTGCCAGACCTGCGAACCGACGGGGAACGCCATCCTGTACGCCGGCCGGTAACGACCCTGCCCGTCACCCTCCAGCAGCGCCGGGTCCTGCGTCGCCCACTCCACGGCCGCGCTCACCCGCTCCGCGTCGTCCACCGACTCAGCGGCGACTCCCCAGATGGTCATCAGCCGCCGCGCCTGGGCACACAGCACCTCGAGCGCGCGCCACCCCCGCCGGTCCAGCCGGTCCCAGGACACCGCCGCCATCACCAGCGCGTACGCCAACGGCTGAGCCTCGCGCGCCTGCTCCAGCCGCATCTCGGCGCCGTCCTGCAACTTGAACAACTCGGTGAAGTCGTCAACCATCTTCGGTATCGACCTCGACATATCAGTCACGACGCGCGACGCTACCGCCACCACCGGCCAGGAGGAAGAACGGGCCAAGCCAAATTCGCGCCGGCCCAGCACCCGCAGGAAACCGGGGTCGAAGGACTGGACGCCCATGCTGATCCGCCGCACCCCGTGCCACTTCAGCAGGTCCAGTGAACGGGCAGAAGCCGCAGCGGGTCCGACAGAACGGAACTGAGGAGGACTCGATCGTGCGTTCAGCCTACGAAGATCGGACGCTTGCTGACCGCGATCGGGGTGTTCGCGGGCAGCGTTGGCTTGCCCGCGGTCTCGTCCCGGAGCTTCGCCAGCAGCTCGTCCAGGATCATCTCGACCTGCTCACCGACCCGGGGGCGGACGGTCAGCGGGCCCTCGCCGGACAGCTCGCGCGCGCCGATGACGATGGTGTAGGGCACCCACTCCTTCTCCGCTTCGCGCACCTTCTTGCCCAGCTTTAGGTCGCGGTCGTCCACGTCGACCCGGAACGGGATGCGCCTGGCCAGCTCCAGCGCTCCCAGCACGTGCGCGTCCGACACCGGCAGCAGGCGCACCTGGACCGGGGCCAGCCACACCGGCCACTCGGCCTTCTCGCCCCTGGCGACGCGCATGGCCTGCTTCTCCAGCATCGCATATACATTGCGGTCCACCGATCCCGACACCGAGGTGTGCATGAGCAGCGGCCGCTGCCGGGAGCCGTCCTCGGCGACGTAGTCGATGCCGAACCGCTCAGCGTTCTCCACGTCGATCTGCACCGTCGACAGGCAGGCGGCCTTCTCGGCGCTGTCAATGAAGTTCATCTCGAACTTTGCCACGAAGTAGAAGAAGCGCTCGTCCCACAGCTCGATCAGCGCGGGCCGGTTCAGCACGCGCATCAGCTTGTTGACGAACTCCGGGTGCTCGTCGACGAACGAGCGGACGAACCGGATCGCCGGCACGCACTCCACACCGATGTCGTCCAGCCAGTCCAGGCACAGCCGCACCTGGCTGAGGAACTCGGACTTGGCCATATCCATGTCCCGGACCAAGCTGTGCATATCCGGCATGGTGAACGCGCGCAGGCGGCGCAGGCCCGCGACCTCGCCGCCCTGCTCCCGGCGGAACGAGTAATGGGTCAGTTCGTAGAGCCGCACCGGCAGATCCCGGTAGGACGCCTGCATGTCGTGCAGGATCATGTACTGGCCGAAGCAGGCGGCGAACCGGAGGAAGTACTCCTTGTTCTCGCTGTTGACCACGTACTGGCGGGCCGGGAACCGATCGAGGTACTTGGCCAGTGCCCGGTGCCCGTAGTCGTACATGATCGGGGTCTCGACCTCCATGGCGCCGTAGGTGACGACGATGCGGGTCACGTGCTGCTCGAGCAGTCGCTTGACCAGCATGCCCTTGGGGTACCAGCGCATGTTGCCCGCGTCGGAGGCGGGCTCGTAGCCGACCAACTCCTGCTCGCGCATCAGCTTGATGTGCGGCGGGGCGTCCTCGGCCGCGCGGGTGCCCTCGCGCTCGTAGGCGAGCAGCTTGCGCAAGCCCTCGTGGTCGGCGAAGTCGAAGTCGTCCGCGCCCACGAAGGTGCCGTCGGGCTGGTAGATCCGCCACTCCGAGCGCAGCGTCTTCTCCGCGGCGATGGCCTTGGACTCGTGCGCGTCGTGCGCGGCCTCGGCGGTCTTGCCGGTGTCCGAGGTCAGGGTGCGGGCCAGCTCCGACAGCGGGTGACCCTTGCAGGCGATCTCGAACGACTTGTAAAAACCGAACGGCGCGCGGTGCACCTCCAGGTCCTGGTAGGCGGACAGCCCGTCGTGGACGAGGCCGACGACCTCGAACGCGGTCCGCGGCGGGGCCAGGTCGCTGGCCAAGTGCGCGTAGGGGTAGACCATGACGCGCTTGGCGCCAACGTTGCGCGCGGTCTCGTCGATCAGGTCGACTGCCTGGCTCGCGACGCCCTGCGGGTCGGGTCGGTCCCCGCGCTCCACCGAGATGAAGGCGACCAGCACCTCATCCAACTCAACCTGTCGGGCGCTGGTGTCCATCTCGGTGGAGAACCCGATCACGGGGGCCTCGCCGGTGACAGCGAAGGTGAAGCGATCGGCGTGGATCATCAACACGCGCACGGACGGCTCTCTCGGTTGTGGACCGGACGTCGGCTCGGGCGGACGGCTCGTAGTCAGCTAATAGCGGTGATCCTACTCCGTGGCGCAGGGTCGGGCGGACACGTCCGGGGCTACTGGTCACGCGGGGTAGTCATAAGGGCAGTTCTTGTGACGCCCATCGACGATGACCGCTGTCGCACTTTGACAACCACGCCCTGGGGGCATTCGTGCAGGGCTTATGGTCGATGAGGTAAGTGCCAACACGAGTCCGCCCCGCACACAGGCCCGACCTCCTCTGACCCGATTCCACGAGTAGTAGTGCGACACGCGCCGTGAAATGGCGATAGGTGCCTGCTGAGACCGGGTTCCGCGTCGCCGGGAGCCTGCAGGGGAGGCATGCGCCCGTCCACCCCCACCGACGTGCTCCTGAGCGTGCACCCACAGCGCGGGGTCAAAAGGGAGGGACGGCCGCCGGTGTTCCCCCGGTTTCGCCGGAACCGCGGTGCATGAGGGGGCCCGCGCCAGTCGCGGTAGGCGTGCACCTGCGGGTTGGCCGCGGCCGCGGCCGCGGCGATGACGAACGCGGTGAGCGACAACGGTGGGCTGGATGCGTCCGGCATCCGCGGTGTGCTGCGCGAGCATCTGGGACTGGACTGCGACGACCTTGAACTGGCCAGGCTGTGGGCATCGGCCTTCACGCCGGACGAGCAGGTGCTCGCGTCATTGACGACGTCGCACCGGGCGTGACCCGCACCCTGCTGACGAACAACGACGCGCCGCTGCGCGATACCTGCCGCTAGCGCTGCCCGCGGTGCACGCCCGGATCGCGCTACCCCCTGTTCAGCGCTACCACCCGGGCCACCAAGCCGTCCCCGGCCGCCTACGCTGCCGCGCTAACGGTGCTGGGCGCAGCCTCAGCGGACGGTGCATGCTGCGATCAGGTTAACGAGTTCTCGCGTCGGTGCCAGGAGTTCGGCGTACTCGGCGGTGTTGAGAGCATATCGGCGTTGTGTGCCTTTGCGCTCAACGGTGAGCAGCCGCGTGTCGCGCAGGCTTTTCAGGTGATAGGACACTGCGAGTTGGGACAGCTCCAGTTGTGCGGCGATTTCTCCGACGCTGCGCGCCGCACCGGCTCTTAGCAGCAGGATGATGATGGTTTGCCTGCATTCGTCACCCAGCGCGGTGTACAGCGCCTGGCTTTGCATGAACCGGGCGGGTGTGGCTGTCATGGCGTTTCCTCAGTGGACAGGGCGCGCCGGAGTTCGCGCAGTCGGGTTACGGGCAGTTGATGGAATTCGCCCTCTGCGATCCACCCGTCGAGCATCAGCCTAGTTTGGGCGGCCACTTTAGTGAAATGCGCCCGCAGGTAGCGGGCCAGGTCGAACGGCGTGAGTCGAGGCAGTAGCCGCAGGACGAGGCCGACCAGCCACGCTGGCGGCCGCAGCCGTGGGGGGCTGCCGCCGCCAAGTGCGGTCACCACAGCGACCGCCTCCCTGCTGGCTTCGGTCGGCGGGCCGAGTTCGGCGCGCAGGGTCGCCAGCGACCAGCCGGCGGCCTCCAGTGCAGCGATATACGGAATCATCAGGGCTGCAGCGAGCTCGCCCGATCCGATCTGATCCGAATACCGGGCCCGCATATGGCCAGCACGCAAGGCCGCCACCACCGGATGTGCCCGGTCTGCGCTGCCGCTGACCGTGCTCACCGTGCCCGGCGGCGTCCAGTACGCGATGCCCGGCGCTGGCACCTCAGTGACCAGTGGCGCTGCGTAGGCCAGCACGGAGGGCGCCACCTGCACGATCTGCTCCGGTGGCCAGATGTTCGCCAGGACGGCCCGATCATGGACGTCCTGACCGATGCTCACCACGGTCGCCGCGCCGACCACCTCCCGCAAGCGAGGCAGCCACGGCTGCCGCAGAGCGGTCGAGGGCACGCACAGCCAGACCATGTCCCACCGGCCATTGGTGAGCTCGCTGTGCACACCGTGGGGTTGCAGGTGCTGGGCGACCGGCCTGCCCCATCGCCGCAGTCGATACAGCGTGCGCCCTTGCGGCCCCCAGTCAGCCCTACCCGGCTTGACCAGGTAACTGACCGACGCGCCACCGATGGCCAGCCGCAGGCCCAAGACCTGACCGAGCGCGCCGTCGCCGACCACCAGCACCTTCACCTCGACACCCCATCTTTATCCACATACTTAAACGCAAGAATACGACGAGGAAGGTGCCGGGACACCAGGATCTGCACTACGCGGCCAGCCACCACCAACCGCGCGGCAAGACGCGCAACCGGGACCGTCCGGTCAAGCAGATCGGTTGTTCAGCGCGTGAAGTTAACATCCCGATCTCGGCCCTGCGGTCAGGGGCGTTCCAAGATCATGCTGGTTGCGAGTGGGTCGGTCTGGTGAGGGAAGACTAGTGATCTTCGGCGTGTCGCGCCGGTGAGCGAACGAAGCTCCGGTAGGACGAGTGGTCCTTCCCAAGACTTCTCGTGGCCACCGGAGCTTCGTTGCTGGTTCATCCTGCCATTGCTGAGTCCTACGCGACAACGCTCGGTGCGGGGGGTCGGATCCTGACTTGTCTGGTGTCGCGAGCGAGGGGCCTGAGCTGCTGCGACGGTTCGGTGCTGTGTCCGATGGACGCTCGTCACAGGTCCGGGATCCCCCGGTCGCGGTGGTGCTGACGCTCTGCGCGGCGGCGGTGCTGGCCGGGATGCGCTCGTTCACCGCGATCGCTGGCTGGGTCGCCGACGTACCCACCGAGCTGCTGGCCCGGCTCTACACCCCGCCCTGTGGGCCGCCGTCGAAGACCACCTTGTGGCGGGTGCTCACGGAGCCGACCCGGCGGCGGTGCACACCCGAGCTCGTCCGCTCGATCATGCGTGAGCTGGGCCTGGTGGCGTGCCAGCCCATGCCGTGGCGGCACAACCTGACCGAGTCCGACCCCGCCGCCGGCCCGATCCCCAACCTGATGTGCCGGGACTTTACCGCCCAGGCCCCCGGCCAGAAAATGGTGGGCGATATCACGTATATTCCCACGTGGGAGGGCTGGCTTTTCTCGTGACGGTCCTCGACTGTCATACCAAGGAGGTCGTCGGATGGGCGATCGGTGACAATTACAAGACCCGCTCATCTCTGCGGCGATCACCATGGCGGCACGGAATCATGTTCTCGAGCCCGGTGCGATCTTCCACTCCGACCGGGGCAGCAACTACACCTCGACCGAGTTCGCCGTTGTCCTCGCCACGCTCGGCCTGCGGCAGTCGGTCGGCCGGACGGGGATATGCTTCGAGGTGAGTCGGCGGCCGGAGTCTCACCCGCCGCCGCTCGTAGAACCGTGCGTGAAAGTCGCCCTTCACACGGCTCCCACCGTCGAACCAGTGGGCAGAGCGCCGTGCCGCCAGTGAGCAAACATCCCCGGATACGCCGATGCTATCTCGGCCAGTTTCCGACGGGTTTTCCTTTTGGCGCGACGCAACCGTTTGTATTTCCGCATCGCCCACTTCACCAGGAACGGGTTGATCACTACAGTCCCGGTTTGTCGGAGGGTGACTGTGGTAAGACTAATAGTGACGGATTGCTCTTCTGGTTCGGTCCGGACCGATCTGTTGTGGTCACTGGATGTCACGGCCGGGAGGGGCGGGCATGAGTCGAAGCGGCGGAGGTGGCTGCCTCTATCGTTTCGTGTGTGATGACTACAAAAGAAACAGCCGCCGCGATCAGGATAGACGATCTGCGGACGGTCAGCAATCAGATCTTGGTCTCAAGTGGTGACCGCGACACCGGGCGGTCTCGTCGACGGCTACTCCCGGGCCGAGCGGGTCATCGACGGGGCAGGCCACCAGCCGCGCTGCGCTGGTGGCGATGCGGTTCCAGATCTCGTGATGATCCCACTGGTTTTCCAAGATCAGTGATTGGAAAGGTCCCGGGGTGTAGTGACCGGCTTTCTCGGCCAGTTCCCAGCACGTCTTGACCGGGGTGTCACAGGCGGTGAGAGCATCGGTGTAGGCGACAGCCTTACACCAGGTGCGGTGTTGGGCGAAGACACCAGCGAAGGTCTGGGCGAGTTCGGTATCGATCGGGAAACACGCGCTGAGCTTGCCAACGCCATCTTCGAGTGGATAGAATGCTGGTACAACACCGAGCGGCGGCATTCCAGTCTCGGAATGCTCAGTCCGGTTGAGTTCGAAGCCGCTGCACCGCCCCACACGTCCACACAGGATGATCACTAACCCCACACCGTGGGTGTCCGTGCTACGGGTCAAGCTCAGCCCTGTGAACCCGGCGCCCACCCGACGCGACAGCCGGGCCGTCAGCCTCCACCGCACCTTGACAACAACATCAACAAGTCAATTCAAGATCAACGCCAAGGATCCCGAAGTCAACCTGTCGCCCCCGCGAATGATCAAGGCTAACCCCCACAAAAGCCGTGCACGTTCCGAGCGGCTCGGGTGGCGGTCGTTGCTGCGGGCGCCGGGCAATCGGGTAGCTCAGCGCGTCGAAACACTTATCCAACGCCAACCCGGCACTGCCAAGGCCGGCGTGAGGTGTCGTCGTGCCTGCGGGATTCGCCTGGCCCCTCGAAGATCCAAATGTGCTCTGTGAGTAGTGTCTCGGTACGTTCAAGCCCCGACGCGCACGATGGATGATCATGACAGAGGACCGGGCACTGATAGAGCGAGTCGCCGCCGGGGTCGCTGACGGTCTGGTGGTGCCGATATTGGGCGCCGGGTGTTCCGCTAGCCAGCAGGACGCCGCAGGCCGGGAGTACCAAGGCTTCCCGCTGGCAGCAGAGTTCGCACAACATATGCGGCAGCGTTTCGACTACCTCCACGACGCCACCGATTTCTACGCCACCAACGTGTTGATCACGGCGAACGACGGTCCTGGGTCACTTGTTGCCGAGCTTCAAAGAACGTACGGACCGGCGCAGAGGCTGCCGGCGTACGATGCACTTGCGCTACTGCCTTTCGACTCCGCGATTTCCTTCAACTTTGACGAGTCCTTTGAAGATGCCTTGGCCCGAGCTGGCCGTACGCCGTCGATCGTGCTGGCTGATGCGGATGTACCACTCTCCCGCCATGCGGCTGTGACTGTTCTCAAGCCACACGGAACAGTCAGCCACGGTGCCAGTTTAAGGGCCACCCGAAAGCGGGTCGGCGATCTCGATCGGGATTGTCCGCTCATTATCTCGCTGCTGCAGGTGCTGCTTGCGAACCGTACGCCGCTGTTCGTGGGGTATGGGTTCGGTGACAACGACATCGTTGCCGCGGTGCAGCGTATCCGGGCCTGGTCGCCGGAGAGTTACCGCCGAGCAACCGCAATACTTCCTATGGCCTCGAAATCCTTGCGGGCCGAGCTTGACGAACTCAAGATCGACGTTCTTACTGGCGTCGCTGTGGAGATCTTGGATGCCATCGCGGCCGAATACTTCAGCCATGGCCAGCAACGGCCGGTCGACTCGGAGCGGTGGCGGGCGCATCCGTTCTTCCGAGAGCTGGTAACGGTGCGTGGCCGGCCATCAGAAACGCAGGTGGTGGAGGCGCTGTTGAGCACCACGGAAGAGCGTATCGCTGCTGACTCCGTAACGGAGGCGGTCAGGCAGGCCGCGGGAGCTGCCCGGTTGTGCCTGACATACCGACGAAACTATGCCGGCCTTGAACGGGTGGCGGCCGAACTCGACAAGATCGCCGGCAGCGACAACGACGAGACGGCCTGGCGATTGTGGCGCGCCTATCTGGAGCGGCGCCGAGCTATGCGGCGCAACATTTCCGAGAAGGCGGGCGCAGCGTTGGCTGACGCAGAGCGGTTGCTGATCTATGCGCAGAGTCAGCGGGTTATTGATCTTCTTATGGATCTGGAACCGGGCCGACGGCGAAGGCTTACCTTGATCGTATCGGAGTGTCGGTCGAAGTCCGCCGAACCGTTCAAAAACGCGCGGCTTATAGCCGAGCGACTGGACTCCGGACGCTTCCGCTCGATCGAGATTCTCGCGGATATGGCTGCGATGCACATCATGCTGAACGACGGCGTGGATATGGTGCTGATGGGCGCGCACAAGGTGTTCATGACGAAAGAGGTGAGATCCCACCCGCTTGCCGTCGTCAATGCGGTCGGCGCAGAGGCCGTCTGCCTTGTTGCAGAGCATGCCGGCGTTCCGGTGCTGTTCGCTTTCGAAGACGAGAAGATCGTCTACACCGACTCGCTCAAGACTGCACGGGAATCGGTGTCCTTCGACCCTGAGACGGATATCAGCGGTCCGGTACACGGCCCGGCCCGGTGGGTCTGGCGGCAGATCGGCTACGACCTGGTCCGCTGGCGGGACAACATGCATGCGCTAATCGGCTCGGCCGAGCTGCCAGTTGGCTAAATGGGTAGTCTTCGTCCCGATTTGTGCCAATTTAGTGCGCACTGTCGTGCTGGTGGATGGTGTTGAGTGCGGCGTGGACAATGCCAGGGAGTTGAGGCTGTTCGGCAGGCTCTCGGGAGCTTGTAGTGATCTTCAGTCTTGGTGCGGAGCGTGATGTCGGTTTCGGGGCATGATGGTGGCCCGGCGCTCTGGCCGGGTGTGTCGGGTTTCTCCTGGGATGGTGGCGGGGGTTGTCGAGGTGGGGTGAGCGTGTTCGGTGTTCAGGCGGTGGCTGAGCTTGACCCCGTAGCACGGACATCCAGAGTGTGGGGTTAGTGATCATCCTATGTGGACGTGTGGGGTGGTGCAGCGGCTTCGAACTCGACCGGACTGAGCATTCTGAGATTGGAATTCCGCCGCTCGGTGTTGTACCAGCATTCTCTCCACTCGAAGATGGCGTTGGCAAGCTCAGCGCGTGTTTCCCAGGTCTTAGAGTCGAGAACCTCGGGGTTGCAGGGTGTTCCAGAAGGATTCCCTCATCGAGTTGATGCTCCTATGATTGTCAAGCGGCAAGTTGCGCGTCTTTCGTCTTGTGCGGAGCCACGAGTATCTGATAGATGTCACGAACAAGAAGCCGTTTCAGGCAGCGCATGATCTCGCGTGTGGTCTTACCCTTGGCGATGCGGCGGTGGACATAGTCAAGAGTGGGTTGGTGGAATCGCATCCGGCTGATGAGGATGCGATGCAGCGCGGCGTTGGCCTGGCGGTGCCCACCGCGGTTGAGCCGGTGGCGGGTGGTCTTGCCGGAAGAGGCCGGGATGGGACAGGCGCCGCAGAGCTTCGCCAGCGCACCGTCGCTGCGGATGCGTACGGGATTGTCCCCCACGACCAGCAGCAGCTCGGCGGCCGAGTCCGCGCCGATGCCGAAGCGGCTGGTCAGCTCGGGGGCGGCACGCTGGGTCAGGGTCTGGCAGGACCCGGTCGTGCAGCCGGGCCTCGCGGTCGAGGTCGTGGTAGCGCTCGGCCAGGCAGCGCAGGGTGTAGCGGGCCGCGTCGGCCGGTCCGCTCATCGCGTCGTAGCTCAGTGCCCGGCACACCTCGATGAGCTGGAGATCACCGAGTGGTTCGAGTTGTTCGCGCAGGTCCGCCGGTGCGGTGACGACAATGGTCTTCAGCGTGATGATCGCCTGGGGGCGTGCCTTCACGGCGGTGTCCTTCGCGATTTTGACCTGGCGGATCATCTCCACGGTGCCGTCAGCGGATTTCGGGACCGCGGTCGCGGTGCCGGCCAGCACCGCCCGGGCCGCTGCCTCGGCATCGAGCGGGTCGTTCTTACCGTGCAGGTGCCGGCTGCGCCGGTCCGGGCGGTTGACCTCGATGACCTGGTGGCCTCGCCGGCGCAAAAACGACGCCAGCCCGGCACCGTAGAAGCCGGTCCCCTCGATCCCGAAACGGATCTGATCACCATGCTGGTGCGCCAGCGTTCGAGCTGCTCATAGCCGGCTCGGTCGACCGAGATCGTGATCTCGCCGAGCCGGGCTCCGAGCTGGTCTAATGCCACCGCGACGTGGGCGTACTTGTGGGTGTCGACTCCGACACTGATGCGCCGAGGGCCGGTGTGCGGGATGCTCGTCACTGACTGCGTGTCCTTCCCGGGAGTGCGTGGTCACGCGCGTCCGGGCGGGCGGACAGGACTGTGACCAGACCTGCTGCATCAGGCTCCTATGAGGTCACTGCCCGCTCGGACGCGCCTGCTGGACGCGTCACCCGAGCCGGCCGACAGATCAACGCCAGGGCACTCGATGGGCCAGTCGTAACAGGGGTCAGACCGGCTCGGGTGACGAAGGACAGTCTCACAGTCATCCAGGGCAACGCGCAAAGTCGTTTTGCCAGTTCAGGGGGGTTCGTGAGGGTTGAGGGATTGTGTCCTGGTGGGTGTGTGATGTGGAGGGGGTGGGGTGGGTGGGGATCTGGTTTGCCCGGTTTCGGTGACGTTGGGTTGTGGGGTGGGGTGGTAGCGGGGCGTGTGGCTGGCCCACCGCCGATAACGGTGTGTGATACCTGAGGGGGGTGGGGCGAGCGCAGCGCACCGGGTGCGGGACGAGCCGCACGGTGATCACAAATTGATCACGGAGCGGTGTGGTGGCCGGGGCGGGCAACGGAGCTCCGGTACGACACGGGCTGATCAAGGTCCTGCGTCGAATCGGTGGCTCCGTTGCCTGCTCAGTCTGTCATGCCCGGGCCCGCTGTCCTGGCCCTGCCCGCTGCGGTGCCTCCCGACCAGGACGCCGGGGTGGCCGAGGTGGTGGCGGTGCTGGCCGGGCGGGCGGTGCTGCTGGGTCGCGTCGGCGCGGCGGAGGGTGGGCTGCTGGAGTGTTTCGGCGGGATCGCCGATCCGCGCAGCAAGCGGGGGGTGCGCCATTGGCTGGCGACGATGCTGGGGTTGTGCACCGCGGCGGTGCTGTCCGGGTGTGTGAGCTTGACCGAGATCACCGACTGAGTGAGCCACGCGGATCAGGAGCTGCTGGGTGCCCTGGGCGCCCACCAAGACTGCACCGGGCGGTATCTCCCGCCGCATCCGGACACCATCGAGCGGGTCTTTCGCGCCCTGGGCGCCCAGGGTCTGGCTGATCAGCTGGGTGCCTACCTGGGCCGCCAGGCCGGGCTCGGGGCGGTCGGCGCCCCGCTGGCCGGCCCGGCGCTGCTGCCCGCGCTGGCCATCGACGGCAAAGCGGTCCGCGGCGCGATCGGGGCCGATGGGCAGATCCCGTACCTGCTGGCCGCGGCTACTCATCAGGACTCCGCGGTGATCGCTGAGCGGCTGATCGGGGCAAAGACCAACGAGGTGCCCGAGTTCGCGCCGCTGCTGCGCGGTCTGCCGCTGGGCGGGTGGGTGCTGACCATCGACGCCGCGCACACCGTCCGCGCCCACGCCCGTTTCATCGCCGAGGAGCTCTTCGCGCACTACATAATGATCGTCAAACAGAATCAGAAGGGCCTGTTTCAGCGGCTCAACGGCCTGGACTGGGCCAGTGTCCCGGTCACCCACCGCAGCGTGGACACCGGCCATGGCCGCCGGGAGATCCGCACGATCCAGGTGATGGACGCCCCGGCCGATCTGGGGTTCCCCCACGCCGCTCAGGTGTTTTTGGTGGAGCGTTACACCACCCGCAAGGTCCGCAAACGGATCAAGAACAGCCGCCGGTACCAGACCGTCGAAGTCAAGACCGCGGTCGCGGTGCTGGGCATCACCAGCCTCAGCTCACGCGAAGCCGCCCCCGAGCATCTGGCCACCTACGTGCGGGGGCATTGGTCCATCGAGAACAAGATCCACTGGGTGCGGGATGTCACATTCCGTGAGGACGCCTCCCAGATCAAGACCGGCCCCCGCCCCCGCATCATGGCCACCCTCCGTAACCTGGTGATCGGCCTGATCCGCCAGGCCGGTTACACCCGGATCGCCGCCACCATCCGGAAGATCAAAAACAGCCCACCACTGCTTTGGGCACTTTTAGGCTTGCGCCCCCACCCTCAAAATACCTCATGACCAGCAAAAACGACTTTGCGCGTCGCCCTGACAGTCATCACAATCACCAACACTGCCCATCGAGCCCAGCAGACCCGCCCTTGCGCAACCGCTGACCACTGAACCATCCCGGGTTTCGTGCACACCTCCCAAGTTGGGAAGGATGGCGCGATGCCACGCAGGTTCGACAAGGAGACCAGGGCGAAGGCGGTTCGGCTGGTCCGGGATCACGTGGGGGACTACGAGTCGGAGTGGGCGG
>DASTLT010000175.1:0-1555 GCA_035714625.1 Pseudonocardiaceae bacterium
TACGGCAGCCGCACTTCGTTACGTGACGGCGTGGCGACACACATGAGGGCAGCCACCGCATGATCATCGATGGCTTGTGGAGACAACCGAAGATCGTGCGGTGGCCGCTGGCCACAGCGTAGACGCTGCCGGATGGCAGCAAGTGTTGGACCGGGTGCTGACCTCGTTCGCCGGCCGGTTCGCCCGGGTGGAGCCACGGCGCACCGCGACCGAGTTCGTGACCGGACTGCTGGCCGAGCTGGAGGTCAAGACGTGCTGGCAGTTGGCCGAGCAGGCCGGGCACGCTCGGCCGGATGCGATGCAGCGGTTGCTGTATCGGGCGCGCTGGGACGCCGACGCGGTGCGTGACGACCTGCGCCGGGTGATCGTGGACCGGTTCGGTGGCCCGGACGCGGTCCTGGTCGTGGACGAGACCGGCGACCTGAAGAAGGGCGTGCATTCCGTTGGGGTGCAGCGGCAGTACACCGGCACCGCCGGGCGGATCGAGAACGCGCAGGTCGGCGTGTTCCTGGCCTATGCCGGCCGGGACGGGCACACCCTGATTGACCGGCGGGTGTACCTGCCGGTGTCGTGGACCGACGATCGGCCGCGCTGCCGGGCGGCCGGAGTGCCCGATCAGGTCGGGTTCGCCACCCGGACGGAGCTGGCCGCCGACATGATCACCGCTGCCATTGGCGCCCGGGTGCCCGCCGGATGGGTGGCCGCGGACGAGGCGTACGGCAACAGCAGTGTGTTCCGCGCCGGGCTGCGCGCGCGGGGGTTGGGGTATGTGCTGGCGGTATCCCGCAGTCACCTGATCCCGCTCGACGGCGGCAAGGTCCGCCAGCGCGTTGACCGGGTCGCCGCCGGGCTACCCCCGTCGGCGTGGCAGCGACGCAGCGCCGGCGCCGGATCCAAGGGCCCGAGGTGGTACGACTGGGCGTGGCTGGACCAGGTCACTACCGACGCCGACCCGGACGACGGCGGCCAGCACAGCCTGCTGATCCGCAGGAACACCGCCACCGGGGAACTGGCCTTCTACCGCTGCTGGGCCCGGCAACCGGCCAGTCTCGCCCAGCTCGTGCGGGTCGCCGGGATCCGGTGGACCGTCGAGGAGGCGTTCCAGGCCGCGAAGAGTCAGGTCGGCCTGGACCAGCATCAGGTCCGCAGCTGGCACTCCTGGCACCGGTTCACCACCCTCGCGCTGGCCGCCCTCGCCGTCCTGGCCATTTGCGCCGCTGACGCTGCCACCGACACCGATACCGACCCTCTAGACACCGGGCTGATCCAGCTGACCGTCAACGAAGTTCGCCGCTTGATGAACACCCTGCTCATCCGTCCCTTGCTCAGCCTCAGCCACCGTCTGCGGTGGTCACTGTGGCGCCGTGAGCATCAAGCCCGAGCTCGACGATGCCACTACACCCGCCGACTCAACCTCGAACTTCAGTGATGATCACGAATGGCGGCTGCCGTATTAGGTTGATCTTCTGCGCCAGTGGCTTTGCTGGGCCTGCCATGCCGACGTCGGCGGAAGCGTGACCAGGTGATGGTGTGCTCGTTGTCGGGATGGCGGTGG
>DASTLT010000176.1:0-4530 GCA_035714625.1 Pseudonocardiaceae bacterium
AGAGCCCACGGGGCGCGGCCGAGCTCTACGTCGCCCTCACCCGCGCCACCCAACGCCTCGGCGTCCTACACCACGGCCCCTTGCCGCAGGCCCTGACCGGACTCACCGAAACCCCGACACCCGCCCACGCCAGGCAGCAACAGTCGAGTCCGCCGTCGGCCAAGGCCGCGTCGAGCCTCGCGCGGGACCGCTCGACAGTCCTGTCCCAGAGCGCGTAGAGCTGTTCGGGAGTGTCGTTGGCGGCCGAGTTGAAGTCCCAGTCGGGGTCGGTGTCCCAGTCTGCGGTGTCCCATGGTGCACCGAGCGGCGTGCCGCGGAGTTTGGTGCTGAACATCTGCTCTTCGGCGCGCGCCGAGGTGGATGTGTGCTCGTAAGGGATCGGCTACCGGGCACCTCATGCTCAAGGCGTGGGATCCGGTGTCGCCCCCGGCGGGCGTGGATGTCAGGAGGTGCGTCGCTTGTCGTGAGCGCAGGCCTGGGCGAAGGCGACCATCGTCGGGAACTCCCAGTCGGGCGTGACGTCGCTGCGCGGGTCCGGAGTAGCGCCCCACCCGGGACGGTCGTGCCGGCGGTTGATCCAGACGGTCTGCAGCCCGGCCCGCTGAGCGGGCACTGGTCATGGAACAGGCTCTGGGCGACGTGCAGCAACCGCCCGCCGCCGAGGCCCAGCGCCGCCGCGCGTTGGGCCAGCACGGCGAAGTTACGCGGCGACGGCTTGTAGGAGCCGATGTCCTCGGCGGTGACGACCGCGTCGAAGGTGACCCCGAGCCGGGCGTTGCTGGCGGTGAAGGACGCCCGGTCCACGTTCGACAAGATGATCAACCGGTACCGCTCGGCGAGCGAGACGAGCACGCAGTGAGAGTCCGGGAACGCCGGCCAGTTCGGAACCGACACGGCCAGGCGCTGCCCCGCCTGCTGGCGACAACGGCGCGCCGAGGTCGGCGGCGAGCGCCTGAAAGCTACGGGCCAGGATCTTCGGGTAGAGCACAGCCGGGGTCTCGGCCTCCACGCGGGCCTCGTGGTCGGCATACGCCGTGAGCAGCGCCTCGTCGTCCAGGTCGAGGCCGTGCTCGCGGGCCCACGGCCCCAGCACCGCCGCGATGCGGGCTTCCCAGTCGATGAGCGTGCCGTAGCAGTCGAAGCTCAACGCGTCGAACTCGGTCAAGTTCACCGACGCCACTTCCTTATCGCCTCAGAGGAAAGACCATCACCCGGCCGCGCTCCCGGTACGGACTCTGCCGTATTTATTACGCAACGATCTGGGTGAGGTCGTTGGTGCCGATGCTGAGGAAGTCGACGTGCGGGGCGAACGCAGCGGCCTTGAGCGCCGTCGCGGGCACCTCGACCATGATCCCGACCTGGAGGCCGGCGGGGGGTCCGTGCCCGGTCCGCGTGATCGCGTCGGCGAGCATGCGCCGGGCGCGCTGGAGCTCATCCAGCGTACTGATCATCGGGAACAGCAGGCTCACGGGCACCTCGTGGGCCACCCGTACCATCGCGAGCAGCTGGTCGGCGAGCAGCGCCGGGTGGGCCAGGGACAGCCGGATGCCCCGGACGCCGAGGAAGGGGTTGGTCTCGGGCGGGGTCGGTAGGTAGTCCAGCGGCTTGTTCCCGCCGACGTCGAGGGTGCGCAGAGTCCCACCGCCGGGTAACGCTCAGCCATCAGGACAGTCTCCACCACCCACCCTGGCTGTACCCCGGCGATCTCGCCGAGACCGTACCGGGGTCGCAGCTGCCAGCTCCGGCGCGCCGGCCCCCGCGCGGAACCGACTCACGCTCTTCGGATGCGAACCCTGTCCTCGCTGACGACGAGGAGACACCCTTTCATCTGGTCGAGGTCTTGATCGGTGACGAGACGTGCCACGACGTCCAGCACCGCCGCGGGCTGCTGATCGGCGAGACGGAGCACGATCACTCCTGGATGCGTCCCCGGTCGGATAGGCACGAAAGGTCGCCGAATCCGAGATCGAAGGTGACGAGCATTCGTTGCTCGTCCCGGCATACCGTGAGGAGATCGGAATCGGGTGCACCGATGAGATCTTCGTCGGGAACCGTGTGCACATCGTGACCGTGCTTGATCAGCACAGCCTGCGCAGCGATGGTGAGGTTCTCGTCGAGCTTGATCCTCACGAGTCTGCTGACAGTGCGTGGATCTCCTGCTTGGCCCGCCACGCCCCGTAGGCCGCGGCAGCTCGGACATCCTCAGTGGTCAGCGTAGGGTAGTGCGTAACGATCTCACCTGGGCCAAGACCAGCGGCCAGTGCATCGAGCACGACGGTGACCAGCACCCGGGTTCCCTTGATGCAGGGCTGACCGTGACAGACCGTGGGATCGATAGTGATCCGTTCCAGGAGCTGCTCAGAGGCCACCACAGTAGTGTGGCACAACGAGGACCTCCGCATGTCTGATGCGAGCCGGGAGATCTTCCTTGCCACGCGCCGCGGTCGCCGTGCAGCTCAGGTGGGCCAGGGTCTGTCCTTCTTGGAGGAAGCAGCCCTGGCTCCAGTAGTGCGTGAACAGTCGGGCGAAGGTCAGCTGGAACTCCGGTCTGCAGTTGAGGTTGGGGGGTCCACCCCGGCGCCAGTGCGCATGACGATCAACCAATCCAAGCTGGTGTCGAAGAGTCCGCTCCCAGCAGAGGGCTAGGAAGTACAAGCCCCTCCGGGCACGCTCAGAGTGAGCCGGGGCCAAGGTGCACTCGGCACACAAAGGCGCGGCGCTCCGGTTGCAACGGGTAGTGGTGCTCACTCGAAAGCGCTACCCTCCGCTTGTGATCATCGATCCTGCGGTGTGGGAGCAGCCGGACATGCGGGCGGCACTGGCCGCCCATGACATCGGCGAGGTGTACCGGACGTTGGCCCGGCTCGGTGTCAGCCAGCGTCAGACGCTGCCCTGGTCGGGCAGTCCCAGTCCGAGGTGTCGGAGATCATCAAGGGCAGAGTGGTCAAGGAGTACGCCGTCCTGGCGCGCATCGCTGAGGGCCTGGGTATCCCCCGGGAGTACCTGGGGCTGTCCTGGCGGGGGGCTGATGGCACCTACTGTGGAGACTGTCCGGTCGCCGAACTCCCCGAAGGTGTGAGCGCGGAGATGCTTCGCAGGCACTTGCTCGCCTTCGGTGCCACCGCCGCGTTCGGCGCCCCGATCGAGGGTCTTGCTGAACTCGCCGCTCAGCTGCCGCGTCCGGTGCGGGTATCCCTGCCGTCTCGGCTCTTCTCGGTGCATGTGGAGCAGGTGCGGGACCTCACCCGAGATCTACGGGCGATACTGCTCGATCATGGGTCCACTCCGGAGGGGAGCAGCGGTGCCGCCGCGTGGGCTGATCAACTGCTTGTCCGGGTTCACCCGGAGCAGCGCGCGCAGCACATCTTCGGGGTCCGGTCCGGCGAGAGACACCTGCTCGTCGTCGTGTCCCGGTCGCGGCAAGAGCGGATGGTTGGCTGCTGGTCGGTACACCGCCGCGAGTACTGAGGATTTCAAGAACGCCGCGGCGCGGCTCGGATGTCAGCGCCTCGCTAGTCTGTTCCGGCTCGGTCCGGGTCTGAGGGTGGCGGCATGGTGCAGGACCTCGACATTGCTCGTTGGCGGTTGCGCAGTCAGCACCTAGTCCGAACTTACGTGATCTTGTCGGTGGGGCGGTCGTCTGAGCTGGGGTTTTGGTGGTGGGGGGTGGGGTGTCTGTGTCTACGTGGTGGTGAGGGTGAGGGGGATAGGGGCGTCGAGGAGCTCGAAGGCGCGGTGTTGTACGGGGGTGGGGTCGGTGAGTTTGTCGAAGTGCTGGCCGGTGAAGCAGACGGTGTTTCGGGTGAGAGTGCCCAGGTGTGTGATCAGTGACTGGTAGTCGTGGACGGGGAGATCGTCGGGGGTTTTCTTGGAAGCGTCGGTGGCTTTCGCTTCGGGGGAGCGCTGGGCGGGTGTGACCGGGTTGGGGCGCTGGGGGATGTTCTGATCGGTGAAGGTCAGTGGCGCGAGGGCCTTTCGCAGGTGCCAGGTGAGGTAGGCGGCGAGCATGCACAAAAAGACGTGGGCCCTGACCCGATCGGGGAGATAGTGCCGGATCGGCCGCAGGTCCAGATCGTCGGATTTGATCGACCGGAAGTCGCGCTCGAGGTGGGAAAGGTTCTTGTAGGCTCCTACCACACCGGGTGTATCCAGTTGTTCGCCATCCACGCTGGTGCGGATTACGTAGATGCCATCGAGGGCGGCTTCGGCAGCGATCCGTTCCTCGTCCTGGTGGTAGGTGAGGGTGTCGGCGGTGACGGTCGTGATGAAATGCTTGCCGACCTTGTGCTTGTTGATGACCTTCCCTATCTTGATGCCGATCTGATCGGCCCCCCGCAGCCGGCCCGCTGCGACCGATTCAACAATCTTGTCCAACTGGGCGGCGGTCGCGGTCAGCAATGCCTGGCGTTTGCGGGCTCGCTCGGTGGCCAAGACGGGATTGCGACAGCAGACCAGCCGTTCACCGGGAAACTTGTGATGGGTGATCTCGGCGAGATTCTGCTGATCGAACAACGACATCTGCAGGGGCCC
>DASTLT010000177.1:0-5499 GCA_035714625.1 Pseudonocardiaceae bacterium
CTTTGACCAGGCCCGAGGGCCGAGGCGGATGGGTGTGCTCGTCTTGCCAGGGTGCCCAGCCTGCCGATTGGCCCGTTGAGCGTGCGGTCATCTCCTGCGACGCTCACCCGCACCGGCGTGTCTTCAGTACCATGGGTGACGGACCCTGTGGGCCTGGTCACCCGTGGCACCGACGGCGGCGAGGTCGTCGGGCTGAATCGAGGAGTTCTGTGATTATGCGTCTCGGTACTGCCCTCCGTCGTGCGTTCGCCGTGCTGCTCACCGTGGCAGCGGCAACGTGGTTCGTCGGCACCGCGGCCGCCGCGCCCCAGTTCGCCCCGGCGCAGACCGCGACAGTTCACCCCGGTGTCCTGACCACCACTGCCGGGGACTGCACCTCGAACTTCGTCTTCACTAACGGCATCGACGTCTTCCTCGGCCAGGCCGCGCACTGCGCGAGCACCGAGGGTCCGGCCGTCACCAGCGGGTGCTTCGCGGGCAGCATGCCCCTCGGCACTCCGGTGACGGTGCAGGGCGCGAGCCATCCCGGCACGCTGGTCTACAGCTCCTGGCTCACGATGCAGGCGATCGGCGAGACCGACAGCGATACCTGTGCCGCGAACGACTTCGCGCTGGTGAAGCTGGACCCGGCTGACGTCGCCGCCACCAACCCGAGCGTCCCGGTGTTCGGCGGCCCGACCAGAGTGGACACCGACGGCTCCGCCCCCGGTGAGTCCGTGTTCACCTACGGCAACTCGCCGCTGCGTGGGGGTATTGAGCAGTTGAGTCCCAAGAGCGGCAGCACTCTCGCCACCACGAACGGCGGCTGGACATACAACATCTTCACCATCACCCCTGGCCTGCCCGGCGATTCCGGCAGCGGTGTCCTTTCGGCCAACGGCGAGGCCCTCGGGGTGCTCGTCACGTTGGCCTTCGCCCCGACGACGGGGAGCAACGGCGTGACCGACCTGTCGCGGGCGCTGGCCTACGCCAACCAGCACGGGAACCTGGGCGAGCTGAGCCTGGTGCCGGCCACCGAGAGCTTCAATGCCTCCCAGCTCTCCTTCCTCGGTGGGCTCGGGCTGTAGCACAGCCGACTGCAGTTCACCGGCACCCCGCGTTTTGTCCAAAGGCCACTACCGCTCGGGGTGAGCGCGGGGTGAGCGGGTTGTTCATGCCTCGTAGCGAGCCCGCTGGGCTGCTGCCTCGCGGTGAGTCCTGCTCACCGTTGGGTCGGAGCAGCGACGCCCTGGTCAGGGGCAGGTGGTTATGTAGCCGAGCCCCTGTGTGTGCTGATTCCATTCCTCTGGGGTCAGGTTCCTACCCGTAATGCGGCAGACGTGCTGGAGGGCCGACGGGGCGTCGAAGGGTCCGAGGAAGACGCCTTGCCCGGCCACCGCGAGTCGCGCACTGTCGGGCATGAACGCAAAATCGTTCAGCGAGCTGTATGAGTTCACGCTGACCGTTCCTGCGATCTGGGCATCACGCGCGTTCCACACGGTTAATTCACCCGAAATTTGTCCTAAGGCCGCGAGGAGCACGCTGTCTGGACTGAATCTCATCGTCCCCGTCGTAGGTATCGGGATCCGCTGAGGATCGATTCTCGCCATGCTGAGGCTCCACAGTCTGATCTCGTTGTGACTGCCGATGCTCAGCCATCTGCCGTCTGGGCTGAAGGTGAGCGACGTCGTCCCATCAACCGGGAGCGGAGTACTGGTAAGGTCGTGCGATGTGGTGTCCCACAGAAGAGCCTTGCCACCGGAATTGCTGGTGGCAACGTATCGACCTCCTGGGCTGACCGCCAGACTTGTCGTCGCGTAGTCCCTGGGCAGCGAGATCCTCGACACCATTGCTCGGTCCCTGGCGGACCAGGTGATCACTTCAGACGCGTCGGCGGATGCCAGGAAGTCACTGCTCGGGTCAAAAGAGAGCTGAAGCACGTCGCCGCGGTGTCCCTTGAGAAGCACCTCCGGGGGAGGTGAAGATGAGATGTCCCGCAGGCGAACATGATGCTCTGGGTCTCCCGCGGCGGCGTAACGCAGGCCATTCGGGCTGAGATCCTCGACGCTTCCCCAATTGCCCTTGTCGCCTGCTGACGGTATCACAACGATACGTTCAGGATCCCCGAGGGAGTGAATAGCCACCTCACCAGTGAAGGAGACGGCTGTAAGGTGCTCACCGTCCGGCTGGACGGCGACGCGTTTTGCTTCAACATCGACTCCTTTGCGCGCTCCGGTTTCTGTGAGCGTGATCACGCTGCCACCACCGCTGCCCGCAATCAAAAGCCCGTCCGGACTCAGCGCAGGTGATGGGTAACCGCTTTGGTTGTATATGGCGAGCGGCATTCTTCGCGTCATGTCCACGAGCAGTACAGCCTCCGACAGACCCACGGCCGCCAGACGGCTGTCAGGAGTGAAGGAAGCGGAATTCAGGGACCCCTGAAACGAGGTTGTCTCCATTCCCGGCAGTGCGGCCTGTCGATCAAGGCTCCACCATGACAGCTTCCCGTCTAAATTTTCATATATTGCTGTCCGCCCGTCCGGTGCGACAGCGAATAATCCAAGGCGTCGATCAGAGGACCCGGCGTCCGGGCTCGACGGCAGCGGTGGCCGTTTCCTCGTGACGGCCCTTCCCTCGGCAATGTCCCACCTCACAATCTCTTCTCCGTCGATATAGGCAAGCCCACGATGTCCCTCGGTGAACCCGAAGCCGCATGAAGAACCCTGCCGGAGCGGTATCGACTGGCGAAGGCCGGGAGGATCCGCTGCCCACAACTGAATGCGCGATGACTGCGGAAGGCCCTGGCCGACACAAGCGCCGAGCAGCTTGCCGTCCGGGCTGAAGGTCAGGCCTGAGAGATAGTCGTCGGGCCCAGCACGGGATGGTAGTTCCCGTACTTGGTGCTCCGCTGGAGACCATATCGCCAGCGTTGGTTCGTCTCGCCCTTTATGCTGTATGAAAGCGAGGATGCGTCCGTCCGGGCTGAAGGCCGGCTGGTCGGCATTGTTCGCCTCCTGGTGGTTGCGGGGAGTGTTTTTCTTGATATCCCACAAAATGACACCATTGGGGCCTGCCAGTGCGACCACGGCGGGGTCTGTGGGACTGAATACGATCTGGGGATCGGTCCCCGCGCCGGTCACGAGAAGCCTGTCGACGTACCACCGTTGACTGACCATTCTCGTCAGTGCCTCGGTGGCCTCTGTGGTGTTCTTGATCTTGTAGGCCGCGGCCGCCAGCAGCAGAGCCACGTCCGGCTGGGACTCAATGAGTGAGTTCGCCCGGGTCGCCAGCGCACGTGACTGAGCTAGCCGATGCTGATTGTCGGCACGCTTGAACTGCCACCACGCGAACCCGCCCGAGCTCAAGGCAAGAACCAGCAGCAGGGTCAGCGCCGTCACCGCCACCCGCAACCGCCGCACGGATCTGTCGCGGTGGGTACGGCTGGCCTGGATGAACTGCCGCTCCGGGTCACCGATGTCGTCCGGGCGTTCGGCGAGCCAGCGTTCCGCCTCCGCGAGCGGCACTCCGCGCAGCAACACCGCCGGGTCGCGCCGCACCGCTTCCCACTCGGCCGCGGCGCCGCGCAGCCGTTCCTGCCAGATCCGGAAGGCGCGGTCGTCATCTACCCACTGGTGCAGCCGCGACCACCCCCCGATCAGCGCTTCATGCACCAGTTCGACCGACTCCACACCGGTGGGGTCCCGATCGGCGACGAGCAGCCTGGTCGCGGCGAGCCGCTGCCCGAGTCGCCAGCGTGGCTCGCCGAGTTCAGGGCGTCGCGCGACCCGCCGCACCGGCTCCCCGACATCTGACGGGCGGACGAGCTGGATCAGCAGGCGACGCGCCTCCTCCTGGTCCTCCGGTCGCAACTGATCGATGTAGACCCGTTCGGCGTAGCTGGCCAGGGCGCCATCAACCCCCCCGAGCTGCTCGTACGCCGCGTGGGTCAGCTTTCCCTGATCCTGTCGCTCCCACAGCAGGGTCAGGGCGAACTCCAGGAGAGGCAGGCTGCCGGGCTCCTCCCCGACGTCGCCGAGGATCCGTTCGACCAGCCCAGCCTCATACCGCACGGGCTGGGGCAGTGGTCCTTCGATGATCGCTCGGAGCTGATCGCGCCCCATCTGCCCGATAGTGGTGACCGCCCCTTCCAGGGCCACGGCCAGTGCTGGGTGCTGAAGGGCCTGCCCGAGGAAGTCGGCCCGCAGGGTCACCACGACGGTGAGACTCCTCGATGAGATGCCCTGCCCTGCTCGAAGCGCTGACAGCAGGACCGTGATGAACTCGGCTGCGTCATCCCCCTCGCGGGCGAAGAGTTCTTCGAACTGGTCCACGACCAGCAGCAGATGAGCCATACCGGCCCGAGCGATGACTCGCTCGACCACCTCCGGCAGGCGTCCGTCGCGCAGCAGGGTGGCGAGCTGGCCCAGAGCGGCGAGCCGGCCGGTCTCGGCCTGCTCAGGATCGAGGACCGGGAGCAGCGCAGCAGCCAGGGCGAACAGCGGTGACGACGCCTGCGCGGGGCGCATGCTGATGCTCATCCACCCCTCTTTCTGCAGCATCTGCGGCATCAAGCCGGCGAACACCACTGACGACTTCCCGCTGCCCGACGGCCCCACGACCGCGACCAGCGGCCTGCGTCCAACCTCCGTGACGAGCCGTTCAGTGAGGTCCTGGCGGCCGAAGAAGACACCGACGTCCCGCTCGCGGAAGGGGTATAGACCGCGGTATGGGCACGGCGGCAGGGTTCGTTCCTTCAGACGGGGCCAGGCCCGGATTAACACGTCAGCGGGTATCAGGTAGGCGGTTTTGAGATCGCTGCGCGCATCCGCGGCCACCGTCATGCCGACAACGCCGGCCAACTCGTCATCCCACACTGCGGCACCGCTGAAGCCGGCCGCAACGGAGTATCCAGAAGGTCCGCCTTCCATCTGCACCCAGCCAGCAGCCTGCCGAGCCCGCAGGATCCCCGAGGCCCACACGCCGTGGTCGTGATGACGGGGGAAGCCGAACGTGCGAAATGGATGCGCCCAAAGATCTTCGGTGGCTACCAGGGAGGCGGGGAGAACCCCAGGAGGGGACTCGCCCATCAGCGAGAGGACCGCGATATCACCCGTGTCGTCTTCCTGGATCGGATGCCATACCGCTACCCGAGCGCGCACCATGACCCCGGCGGCGATCAACGGGAAGTCAAGCACTATGGTGTCGGTCTCGGCGGGAGTTTCCGGAGAGTCTCGCCCCAGCGCCCGCGCGACCACATGAGCACAGGTCACGACGTGACCCGGCTCGATCAAGAACCCACTACCGACAACCTCACCTGTGTGGGCGCGCAGCCGCACCACTGCGGCATCCAGCGCGCGCGACGCTCCCGTTGGTCGACTGACTACTGATTCCACGTCAGCACCATCACCCCGCTAGCCTCGACCGCCGGGCACCCAGGTCAGCTTCACGATGAAATGACCTTCAGCCGCTGTCTTCGCGATGATCGCACCCGCCTCGCCAGCCAGCTTCACGCCAAACTCC
>DASTLT010000178.1:0-15133 GCA_035714625.1 Pseudonocardiaceae bacterium
GTCGGTCAGTTGGTGGTCGCCGTCGGAAACCCCCTCGGGCTGGCCGGGTCGGTGACCGCCGGGGTGGTCTCCGCGCTGGGCCGCTCGCTGCCGGTACGCGCCGGACGGGCCGGGCGGGTGATCGAGGACGTGATCCAGACCGACGCCGCGCTCAACCCGGGCAACTCCGGGGGCGCGCTGGCCGACGCCAACGCCCAGGTGGTCGGGATCAACACCGCGGTGGCCGGGATCGGGGTGGGGATGGCCGTGCCGGTGAACGCCACCACCCGCCGGATCATCGGCACGCTGCTCACCGACGGCCGGGTGCGCCGCGGCTACCTGGGACTGGTCGGCGTGCCCGCCCCGCTGCCCGCGCCGGTCGCCGAGCGCACCGGGCAGCCCGCCGGGTTGCGGCTGGTCGAGGTCATCCCGGGCAGCCCGGCGGACCGGGCCGGGCTGCGCCCCGGGGACCTGGTGCTCAGCGCCGGGCGCAAGCCGGTCACCGATGCGCAGGGGCTGCAGCGCCAACTGTTCGCCGAGGCCATCGGCGCCACCCTGCCGATCACTGCATTGCGTAACGGCGCAATGGTGGATGTGATCACGGTGCCCACCGAGCTGGTTCAGACATAGCGCGTAAAGCGGCAACTTCGCTACCCACCGCGACTAGGACTGTGCGACTATCGCAGACTGTCTCCAGTGTTATGCCCTCCGTTATCGCGAGACGATCGTCTTATCGCCCCCACAGGAGCGTAGGTATGGCTAAGCCGACCAGTAGCGCGCAACCGGCGCGCGGACGCTTCGACTGGCCGTGGCGGGGCGGCCCCACGTTCGTGGCTCCGGACGGTTCCCGGGTCTCCCTGGGTGGCACCACGCTGGGTGGCACTCTGCCGGGTGGCGCCGCGCCGGGTGGCGCCGCGCCGGGTGGCACCGTGCCAGCCACGTCCAGGCCGTGGTCCTGTGGGTTCTTCGCGCTGGTGCCGGGCGGGCGCCGGTCGTTCACTGTCGCCGAAACGGGCGCCTTCGACTGGCACAGCACCTACACCACCATCCCCGACGAGGTGCTCCGGCAGCCCTACCGCGGCGGCGAGCTGCTCCTCGGGGTGCAGCGCGAGCGCCAGGAATACCGCGCCGCGTGGCGCGGGCAATGGTTCGAGCTGCACACCCGCGGCTCCGGCCCGCCACCGGCACTGGAGGAGATCGTCCGGGTCTTCGACGCCTTCCGGCTCACCGATACCCCGCTGGGCATGCTGGCCCAGCCGCGTAGCGCCCGGCAGGCCCAGCTCGAGCCATTCCAGGTCGCCAAGCAAATCCCTGATATCGGCTACCTGACGATCGAACGCCCTGCCAGCAGTCAAATTCTGGCCCCCGACTTCCGGGGCCACCCCACCCGGCACGGGGAGCTGTGGCGCCAACCGCTCGAGCGCGAGGCGTACGGCCGGTCCCGGCCCGACGCGCTGGTGCTGGCCACCCCGACGGCGATCACCCGGCTGGTGGCCGGGCCGGCCGACACCGCGGACCCCCAGGCGGTGCTGGCCTTCCTGACCGGCCTGGACGTCGCCTGGGAGCCGGCGTGATCCTGCTGGGGGTACCCGTTCTCGCCGGCGCCCTGCTGCTGATCGTCGCCGGTCTGGAGCACCTCAGGGATCCCGCGGCGCTGGCCCGCGCCGCGAGCACCGGCATCGGCACGGCCTGGGTGATCGCGCTGGCCGAGTTGGCGATCGGCGCACCCTCGGTGGCCGCCGTGCTGCTGGGCATCCCACCGCTGCGCTGGGCGCTGGTCGCGCAAGCCCTGACCTACCTGGTCTTCGCCATCCACCTGCTGCGGCGACGGCGCCGGGGGGATGAGTCGGACTGCGGGTGCCACCGGATGGGCACCCGGGTCGGACCCGGTGGTATCGCGCGGGCCTGGGCCCTGGCGATCCTCACCTTCGCGGCAGCGGCGCTGAGCCCACCCGCCATCTCGCCGGGCGGGACGGGCGGGCTCACGCTGGTGATCGTCGCCGCGGCCGTGCTGGCCACCCTGCTCTACGCCCTGCCCGCAGCCGTTGACGGACCACCGGCACCAGGGCGGCCGGCACATGGAGGGAGCTCATGAGCGTGCTCACCGCAGCCGTGGTGCTGGCCTGGGGCTGCCTGATCGTGCTGACCCTGGCCCTGGCCGGGATGCTGCGCCAACTGCGGGAGCTGCAGGCCGAAGTGGCCCAGCTCGCCACCCCGGGGTGGCGCGGCAGCACGGGTCGACGGGTGGCGGAGCTGGCCGGCGCGGGTCCGCTGCTGCTGTTGGTGCTCGACCCCGGGTGCAGCTTCTGCGATCTGGTGCACGAGCCGTTCACCAAGCTCGCCGACGCGCATCCGGATACCCGATTCGAGGTGCTGTCCCCGCACCAGCGGTGGGCCTCGTCCACCGTCAGTTCCCGGGTGGACCAACGGCTCGTCACCGAGCTCGACCTGCCTTGGGCGCCCGCCCTGGTAGTCGCCGACGCTGCCGGCACCGTGCTGGCCGCCCGGCCGGTGCAGACCCCCGAACGGCTTGGCGAGCAGGTGGCCCACCTGCTCGACACCGCACTGACCGCCCCCCACCGGACAGGTGCCGCATGAATCCGACCGATATTCCCCGGCTCGACCAGCCCCCGCCCGACCCGCAACCACGCGCCCTGCAGTTCGATGCGGCGGCCCCCGGGTCCAGCCGCCGCCGAGGTTTCCTGGGTCGCCGGGGTTTCGTCGCCGTGCTCGCCGGGGGGGCGATGACCCTGGGCATGACCGTGCTGGGGTGGATTCCACTGGCCCGACCGGCCCGGGCCGAGGCAGGCACCGAATACCCGGACTGCGGCCGCTACTCCGACGGCCCCGGCGGGCCGATCTGCATTGGCGCCCCCTACTCCCCGGCGTACTGCGGTGCCGACGACTGGTTCATCACCGGCTGTTACGACCGGCCCGAGGGGCGGGTCTGCTACGAGGCCGCCAAGGCCTGCCGGGCCAGCCGCGAGACCCGCGCGGCACGCAATGCCTGGCGCTGGGTGGCCGACGGCATCACCTACCGCTGCGCGGACGGCCACGCCTGGCATGACGGTTCACCGAACCCGGAGGTTCTGATTTGCAGCGCCCGGCTGACCGGGGAACCCTCACCGTCGCCCGCGCCGCCGCCCCCCACCACGTCACCTCCGCCGACCTCGCCACGCCCCTGGCCGTGGCTGTCCGAATTGCCCGTGCTGCCGCCGTGACGCCGGCGCAGAGGATGCCGGAGCCCAAGGCGGCGCACCGCCGTACCGTCCTCGGGCCGGTGCCGGTGACCGGTGCGCTCGTGCTGGCCGGCACAGTGCCGGCACTGCTCGGTACCGGCTGGGTGCTGGCCTGGCTGCTGCTCGGGCTGACTGCAGGCTATGCCCTGTCCGGCTCGGCTTGAAGCCGCAACTCAGCGGAACTGCTGAGCTCGCCGGTCTGGCGAGGCGGGTCACGGGTCTACTTCACGATCGGGCTGGTCCTCGGCGGGACCACCATCGCCACGCTGGCCGTCGCGGTCGGCAGCCTGCTCCGGCCTGTGTTGCCACCCGGCGTGCGGGCCGGCGTGACCGTCGCGGTCGCGGTGTTCGTGCTGGCCGGTGAATGTGGGCTGCATCGGGTGCTGCTGCCGCACCGGCGGGCGCAGGTGCCCTCCGCGGTGATCAGTGCCGGCGCCGCAGCCGGGGCGCTGCAGTTCGGCTTCGAGATGGGCTCCGGGGTGCGCACCCACATGCCGAGCAACCTGCCCTACCTGCCGCTGGTGGTGGTGCTGCTCACCGGCACCTGGGTGGGTGCGGTACTAGCCGGGCTCGGTTTCGGCCTCGGCCGCGCGACGATGGCCCTGGGTCGCCAGCGCAGCCGCGACCCGGAGTGGTGGGACCACCAGTGGCAGCGCCACCAGCGCTGGCTCCGGATCGCCCTGGCGCTGGCCGCCGGGCTGCTCGTGGCGAGCATCCAGATGCTGGCCTGATCCGGTCGGCGGCACCGCCCGCACCAGCTCCCGGGAGGGCGACTTCCCAGGTCCCGGCGAGGGGGGCTACGGTCGGGTAGGTCAAGTGAACACGCGGGAGCTCGTACCGAAGCGGGCTGAGAGGGCAGCTGGGCGCCGCAGGCGCGTCCGGGGCTGTCGACCGCAGGAACCTGTCCGGGTAATGCCGGCGTAGGGAGAGGGTCATCCATGACGACGTTGCACGACCGCACCATCACGCCGGCCGTGACCACCGGTCCGATCACCGGGTCCCGCAAGATCTACCACGAGGTGGGCGCCGGGCTGCGGGTGCCCGCCCGCCGGGTCGAGCTGACCACGGGCGAGCACCTTGATCTCTACGACACCTCAGGTCCCTACACCGACCCGGACGCCCCCATCGACGTCCACCGGGGGCTTCCCCGGCTGCGCGCGCAGTGGGTGGCCCAGCGGGAGCCGGTGCGCGGCGCGGCCACCCAGCTCGCCTGGGCCAGGGCCGGCGTCGTCACCCGCGAGATGGAATTCATCGCCGCGCGCGAGGGCGTCGACGTGTCCCTGGTCCGCGACGAGGTGGCGCGGGGCCGTGCGGTGATCCCGGCCAACCACCGGCATCCCGAGGCCGAGCCGATGATCATCGGGAAGAAGTTCCTGGTAAAGGTGAATGCGAACATCGGCAACTCGGCGGTGACCTCGTCCATCGAGGAAGAAGTGGACAAGATGGTGTGGGCCACCCGCTGGGGCGCTGACACGATCATGGATTTATCCACCGGAAAGCGAATCCACGAGACCCGCGAATGGCTGCTGCGCAACTGTCCGGTCCCGGTCGGCACCGTGCCGATCTACCAGGCACTGGAGCGGGTGGGTGCTGACCCGGCGGCGCTGACCTGGGAGATCTACCGCGACACCGTGATCGAGCAGTGCGAGCAGGGCGTCGACTACATGACTGTGCACGCCGGGGTGCTGCTGCGCTACATCCCGTTGACCGCGCGCCGGGTCACCGGCATCGTCTCCCGTGGTGGTTCGATCATGGCGGCCTGGTGCCTGGCGCATCACCGGGAGTCGTTCCTGTATGAGCACTTCGTGGAGCTGTGCGAGATCCTGCACCGCTACGACGTCACGTTCTCCCTCGGTGACGGGCTGCGGCCGGGCTCCATCGCCGACGCCAACGACGAGGCGCAGCTCGCCGAGCTGCGCACGCTCGGGGAGCTGACCACCATCGCCAAGCAGCACGATGTGCAGGTGATGATCGAGGGCCCCGGGCACGTGCCGATGCACAAGATCGCCGAGAACGTGCGGCTGGAGGAGGAGTGGTGCGACGAGGCGCCGTTCTACACCCTCGGCCCGCTCGCGACCGACATCGCACCCGCCTATGATCACATCACCTCGGCCATCGGCGCGGCGATGATCGCGCAGGCGGGCACCGCGATGCTGTGCTACGTCACCCCCAAAGAGCACCTCGGCCTGCCGAACCGCGACGACGTGAAGACCGGCGTGATCACCTACAAGATTGCCGCGCACAGCGCCGACCTGGCCAAAGGCCACCCCGGTGCGCAAGCCTGGGACGACGCGCTGTCCCGGGCCCGGTTCGAGTTCCGCTGGCACGACCAGTTCGCGCTGGCCCTGGACCCGGACACGGCCCGCGCCTACCACGACGAGACGCTGCCCGCGGAGCCAGCCAAGACCGCGCACTTCTGCTCGATGTGCGGGCCCAAGTTCTGCTCCATGCGGATCTCCGCCGACGTCCGGGCCTACGCCGAGCAGCACGGGCTGACCGACGCTGCGGCGATCGAGGCCGGAATGGCCGAGAAGGCGGCCGAGTTCAGCGCGGCCGGGGGGCAGGTGTACCTGCCGGTGACCGGGTCGTGAACACCACGCCCCCCACCGCGCTGACCATCGCAGGGTCGGACTCCGGGGGCGGGGCGGGCCTGCAAGCCGACCTGCGCACGTTCACCGCCTGCGGCGTGCACGGCTGCGTCGCGGTCACCGCGGTCACGGTGCAGAACTCGGTCGGGGTGAGCGGGGTCGTCGAGATCCCGCCGGAGACGGTGGCCGACCAGGTGCGCGCTGTGGTCACCGACATCGGCGTGGGTGCGGCGAAGACCGGCATGCTCGCCACGGCGGCCATCATCAAGGCGGTCGCCGCAGTCTGTGACGAGGTAGGCATCGGTGGCGCGAGCACTGCGCGGGCGGGTATTCCTTCCGTGCCTTTCGTGGTGGACCCGGTGGCCGCCTCGATGCACGGCGACCAACTACTCGCCGACGACGCGCTCGACTCCATGCGCGAGGAGCTGTTCCCGCGCGCCACCCTGGTCACGCCCAACCTCGACGAGGTACGACTGCTGGTCGGCATCGACGTCCGCTCCCGTGATCAGCAGTACCAGGCGGCCCGTGCCCTGCACCGGCTCGGCCCGCAGTGGGTGCTAGTCAAGGGCGGACATCTGCACGACGACCCGGAGTGCGTGGACCTGCTGCACGACGGCACCAACTTCGTCGAGCTCATCGGACCGCGGTTCGCCACCCCGCACACCCACGGCGGCGGTGACAGCCTGGCCGCGGCGATCACCTCGGCGTTGGCTCGCGGCTCGGCGGTGCCCAACGCGGTGGCCTACGGCAAGCGCTACATCGAGCAGGCGGTGGCGCACGCCTATCCGCTAGGCGCCGGGGTAGGTCCCGTCTCCCCCTTCTGGCGCCTCCGCCCCGACTGACCCCCTGGGGCGTGTCGGGCTTTCCTGTCCGGTGCGTGCCCACCATGCGCGGGGTGGTCGCCGCAGCGCTTACCGCGATACCGGGGATGCCTCTCATCGCCGCGGCACCCGGAGTGCTGGGGAGCAGGTCGCGACCGAGGTGAAGGCCGACGTCGCCGACCACCAGCGGGAGGACGCCGTTGCCGCAGCGACCATCCTCGCGGAGGTACGGGCACTACGTGCGGAACTTGCCGACCTCCGTGCAGGATGGCGACCTTTAGCGCAGGAAAGCCCGACACACCGGGCACCAAGGCCCGACACACCGGGCAGGAAAGCCCGACATGCGGGGTTACGGGCGTTGCGGGCTGGATGCTTGGGCCCAGAAGCGTTGCGGGATGCGGCCGGCCAGTCGGGCGTGTCGGCCGGCCTGCACGGCGAGCCGCATCGCCTCGGCCATCCGCGGTGGGTCCTCGGCCCGGGTCACCGCGGTGGCCAGCAGCACCGCGTCACAGCCCAGCTCCATGGCCAGCGCGGCCTCCGAGGCGGTGCCGATCCCGGCGTCGAGGATCACCGGCACCTGCGCCTCGGCGACGATCATCGCGATGTTGTGCGGGTTGCCGATGCCCAGACCGGTGCCGATCGGTGAGCCCAGCGGCATCACTGCGGCGCAACCGACACCGGCCAGCCGGCGGGCCAGCACCGGGTCGTCGTTGGTGTAGGGCAGGACGGTGAAGCCGTCGTCAACGAGCTGCTCGGCGGCGTCCAGCAGCTCGATCGGGTCGGGCAGCAGGGTGCGGTCGTCGGCGATGACCTCGAGCTTGATCCACGAGGTATGCAGCGCCTCGCGGGCCAGTTGCGCGGTGAGCACCGCCTCGGGCGCGCTGCGGCACCCCGCAGTGTTGGGTAGCGGCTCGATGCCGTGCCGGACCAGCAGGTCGAGCACGCCGGTACGCGCGCCGGTGTCCAGCCGGCGGATCGCGACCGTGGTGAGCTCGGTCTGCGCGGCGAGCAGCGCCTGCTCCAGGATGGCGAGGTTGCCCGCACCTCCGGTGCCCAGGATTAGCCGGGAGCCGAACTCCCGCCCGGCGATGACCAGCGGATCGTCTGCCACCTGCGTCAACCTCCTTGTACTGCGGTGAACACCTCGACGGTGGCGCCGGCGCGCAACGTCCTCGCCGGCCAAGAGGCTCGCGGCACCACCGCCCCGTCCACGGCCACCGCAACCCCGGAGGACGGCACCCCGAGCCGATCCAGCACGTCGCCCAGCATGCTGCCCTCCGGCAGCTCCCAATGCTGCCCGTTCACGGTGACGGTCATGGCTCGCTCCGCGAGCCTCGTGAGTGAGTTTCGGTGCTATGACCCCGAACGCCATTCACGAGTCGGGCCGGCGTCGCCGGCCCGACTTCCGCCGGGACGGGCGCACCGCACAGCAGGGCCAGCACCGCCTCGGCGGTGAGCGGAGCCAGCAGGATCCCGTGGCGGTGATGGCCGGTCGCCACCAGCACCCCTGGCTCGAGCTGGCCGATCACCGGCAGGTTGTCCGGGCTGCCCGGGCGCAGCCCCACCGCGGTCTCCTCCAGCGCGTACTCCGCCAGCGCGGGCAGCACCCGCTCGCCGTCGGTAAGCAGCTCCCGCACGCCGCCCGCGGTGACGTCGGTGTCGAAACCGGTCTCGCGCTGGGTGGCACCGAGCACGACCCGGCCCCCGGGGCGGGGTACCAGGTAGCAGTGCCGGGCGCCGACGATCGCCCGGACGGTCCGCGAGGGCGGTGCCAGCGTGCCGGGACGCGCCCGTAGCCGCAGGATCTCCCCCTTCACCGGGCGGATCGCGCGGCGCAGCGTCGGGTGCAGCGTGGCGCTGTACGCCCCGGCCGCCAGCAGCACCACGTCGGCCACCGGTAGCCGGGTGCAGCGCTGCGGATGAAACCGCACCCCGGCGCCCCGGCAGGCGGCGAGCAGCGCGGCGAGCAGCGCCCGGTTGTCGACCGACAGGTCACCGGGGACCGACAGCGCCCGGCGCACCTGCGGACCCAAGGACGGCTCGGCGCGGCGCACCGCGCGGCCGTCGAGTACCTCCCCGTGCCGTCCGCACCGCGACAGTCGCTCGGCCAGGCGGTCCAGCTCGGCCCGGTCCCCCGGGTCCAGGGCAACCACGAGGGTGCCCCGGGCACTGAGCCCGGGGTCGGCACCGGCGGTGGTCAGCTCGGCGGCGAAGTCCGGCCAACGGCGCAGCGCGGCGGTGCCCAGCGCGAGCACCTCAGGCTCACCGGGCAGCGCCTCGGTGATCGGCGCAAGCATCCCACCGGCGACGCGAGAGGCACCCGAACCCGGGGCGGGGTCGTACACGGCCACCGCGAAACCCGCCGAGGCCGCTCGCCAGGCGCAGCTCAGGCCGATGACCCCGGCCCCGACCACGGCGACGGTACTGGACCCGTGAGACGAACCCACTGCACGCTCCCTGCGCCGGCATGACCCGGATCAGGTTCGACGGTCGGGGTCGCCCTGACCCCCTCTCAGCCCGGTGTGGCCCAGGCTCCCGTGCGGACCGTCTCCCACCCTACCCCGCTACCGTGCCGGGATGGACGGCGCACAGATCCGGGCCCGGCTGGCCGACGCACGGCTCTACCTGTGCACCGACGCCCGGGCCGGCCGCGGCGACCTGGCCGGGTTCGTCGACGCCGCGCTGTCCGGCGGGGTGGACATCGTCCAGTTGCGGGACAAGAAGGACGGCCCGCTGGAGGCCCGCCACGAGCTGGCCGCGCTGGAGGTGCTCGCCGACGCCTGCCGGCGCCATGGCGCACTGCTCGCGGTGAACGACCGGGCCGACGTGGCGCTGGCCGCCGGGGCGCAGGTGCTGCACCTGGGCCAGGACGACCTGCCGGTGGGCTGGGCCCGCCGGATCCTCGGCGACGACGTGGTGATCGGGCGCTCCACGCACACCGCTGCGCAGGCCGCGGCTGCGGCCGCACAGCCCGGGGTGGACTACTTCTGCACCGGTCCGTGCTGGGTCACCCCGACCAAGCCGGGACGCCGGGCCGCCGGACTGGACCTGGTGCGCCGCACCGCAGCGGCGGCTCCGAGCCGGCCCTGGTTCGCCATCGGCGGCATCGAGACCATCCCCCAGTTGGACGAGGTACTGGCTGCCGGGGCCAGCCGGGTGGTCGTGGTACGGGCGATCACTGAGGCGCCGGACCCCGGCGCCGCCGCTGCCGCCTTCGCGCAGCAGCTACGCCGCCCAGGCTGACCTGCGGCCTCAGTTCGTGACCAGCGCCAGGTTGTAGGCTGCCAGCGCCTCACCGATGGGCTGGAAGTAGCTTTCCGCACCCAGCAGGTCGAGGAAGCAGCTCCCGGACCCGCCGGAGAGTATGCCCAGGGCCTGGGATCCGCTGATGAACGACCCCCCGGAGTCGCCAGCCTCGGCGCAGGCACTGGTCCGGGTGAGCCCGCTGACGACCTCGCCGCCGCCGTAGTTCACCGTCTCGTCCACTGCCTGCACGATGCCGCACTGGTACCCGGTGGTGGATCCGGCCCGGCAGATCGAGGCGCCCAACTGCGCCCGCCCGACGCCGGTCACCCGGACCGAGCCGCTGGAGGTGATGACGTTGGGGGTCTGCCGCCAGGACGGCGAGGTCACCGAGATGAGCCCGAAGTCATTGCCCGGGAACGAGGTCCGCGCGACCGGGCCGATCGGGGTGCCATCATCCCCGGACCAGGTGCCGCCGAGCTTGGTGCAGTGCCCGGCGGTGATGACGTAGCGGACGCCGCCTCCGGTGGCGTTGAAACCGATCGAGCAGCGGGCACCGGTGCTGCTCTCGATGCCGCCCCCGCCGCGCAGGTCAGCGAGCGGTACCGGGCTGGCGGCGACCTGCTCGACCCGCACCCCGGGCTGGCCGGCCACGAACGTTTCGGCCGCGGCGGGGTCGGTGGCCGAGACCACTACGGAGTTGCTGGCCGGATCGACATGCCAGCCGGTGACCGCGTCCGGGACGCGGTCCGCTCGGGAGTCCAGCGCGGCCATGACCCGGTGCAGAGTTGCCAGGTCCAGCGACACCACCCGGGGAACGGCTCCGGCCGCCCGCACCCGCGGCACGGCGGCCGGGTCGGTGGTGGCGGCCACGAGGTCGGGGCTTCCGGGTTCGAACCACGCTCCGGCGAAGGACCCACCGAGGGTGGACCGCAACGCGGTGACGACGCCGCCGGCCGCGGCTTCCTTGACCAGCCGCTGTTGGGCCTGCTCGACCGACAGCCCCGCCTCGCGTCCCAGTGCCCTCACCTGCGCGGCGCCGACCTGGCCGAGGGAAGCGTCGAGGGAAGCGCTGCGCTGGTCAAAGGACGCGGCGTCGGCGGAGGACGGTACTGCCAAGGCGAGGCTGAGCAGCACCGCGCATGCGGGCGCAGCCAACACTCGGGGGAGACTTCGAGCGAGCACGTATCCCGTCCTCTTGATCGCTGGAACCGATGGTGACCCCCAGTCGGACGTCCTGCAACCACATCAAGTTAAAGATCCATCACACTTTGTTGAAGCGGCCGATCGGAGGTTAACCCTACCCCGGATGGGGGATAGCGTCTGTCACCAGAACGTGTCGCTGCCTAAGCATGGCAATCTGTGACAACTTTCCGTGATTAATTCACGGAGAGGGAGGCCGTGCGTGCGGAGTGCGTGCTGGGGATCGATCTGGGCGGCACCCAGTGCCGGGCACTGCTTGCCGACACCGACGGCGTCCGGCACGGTGTTGGACACGCCCGGGGCGGCAACCCCGGCAGTGACCCGGCGGGTGCCCTGCGTGGGGTGGCGAACGCCGTGGCGGGCGCACTGGAGGGCAACCAGCCAGCGGCGGTCCGCAGCGTGGTGCTCGGCGCAGCCGGTTACGCCGCGGTGACCTCGCCCCCGACCGCGCAGGCACTCGCCCGGGTGTGGGCGGAGGCCGGGCTGGACTGCCCGGTCCGGGTGCGTCCGGACTGCGAGGTCGCCTTCGCGGCGGGCACCCCGGATCCGAACGGGATCGTGCTGGTGGCCGGCACCGGGTCGATGGCCGCCCGGATCGAGGACCATGTCATGGTGGGCAGGGTCGGCGGACACGGCTGGGTGCTGGGCGATGAGGGGTCCGGCTTCTGGCTGGGCCGGGAAGCAGTCCGGAGCACGCTGCGCATGCTGGAGACCGGCGCGCCGGCCAGCGACCTCGTCCGGCGGATCCTGGCTGCCGTGCTAGACGGGGCCCGGCCGCCGGCCGACCCGCTGCGCACCATCGGGGCGATCACCACCTGGGTGCACCAAAAAGCGCCGTCCGGGGTCGCCGCGCTGGCCCCGCTGGTCTACGCCGCCGCCGGAGTCGGGGACGTCGAGGCCGGCTCGCTGCTCAAGTGCGCCGCCGGGCTGCTGGCCGAGATGGCCCTGACGCTGTGGCGCAGCAGCGAGCCGACCGTGCTGGCTGGTACGCTGCTCACCGCCGGTTCGGTGGCGACGCTGGTAGTTGACCGACTCCGGGCCGCCGGGGCCTGCGTGTACCGGGCCCGGGACACCGTGGCCGGCGCGGCCTTTCTGGCCGCACTGGACCACCAGGCGAATGCAGGGCGGGCAACCGACCCGGTGCAGATGCACGTCCAGCTCATGGATCCGGCCCCAGCTCAGGGGCGGCGGACCGCGCGCAGCCCGGGGTGATCCGGGGGCAGCACCCGGATCAGCACCGCCCCGCTGACCGCGACGCAGGCCACCACCAGCGGCCAACTGAGCACGACGCGGGCGACGCCGAGGGCCAGCACAGCATCGGCCGCCCACAGCGGAGCGAACACCGTGATTCGCAGCAGGTACTGCCCCACCCACACCCAGGACGCCAGGCAGTACGCCCGGAGCAGGGCGGGGTCCCGTCGCCAGGACGTCCGCTGGCCGAGCAGCCCGCCCACGATCACGCCCAGCAGCGGCCAGCGGGCTAGCACGCTGCCTGCCCACACCAGCGCGCTGACCACGTTGGACAGCAACTGGGCGAGGAAGAAATCAGCCGCGCGGCCGGTGTACAGCGCGATCAGGACGCCCACCGACACGCCCAGCAGGCCCAGCACGGCAGCCAGTGGCCGGTGCCCGCGACGCAGCCGCCACCCCGCGACCACACCGCCGGTGAGCAGGGCCGCTGCCGCGCCCCAGGGCAGGGAACGGCCGGCAGCCAGCCAGCCGGTCACGAAGGCGACGGCCGGGGCGGTGGCATCCAGCGCGGCTCGGCGACCGCCGAGCAGTCCCCTGAGCGACTCGGGGGCATCCGGACCGGGCACCCCATCCAGAGTGCCCGACCCGCCCGGACCGGTGCGGGCCAGGCCCAACGACCCCGGGAATCGGGACGAGGTGGGCGTACCGATGGGGTGGCAGCAGGCCCAACTCCTGTGTGGCACGGCTACGGTGGGATTCAGTCCCCTTGTCGACGACCTACGGAGCAGAATCCATGACCGTGACCGCCGACAGCACTCAACTGCTGTACGACCTCGAGCCCGTAGTCACCGAAAACCTCAACCGCCACCTCGCCGCGGCCAAAGAATGGATGCCCCACGAATACGTGCCGTGGAGCCAGGGCCGCGACTACGCCGACCTGGGCGGTGAGCCGTGGAACCCCGAGCAGTCCCGGCTGTCCCCCATCCTCCGGACTGCCCTGGAAGTCAACCTGCTCACCGAGGACAACCTGCCCAGCTACCACCGGGAAATCGAACGCGCCTTCGGTCAGGACGGCGCATGGGGCACCTGGGTGAACCGCTGGACCGCCGAGGAGGGCCGGCACGCCTACTGCATTCGGGACTATCTTCTTGTCACCCGTGGGGTCGACCCTGAGCACCTCGAACAGACCCGCATGCAAGTCATGCAAGTCGGCTACAACTCCGATCCGCAGGACAAGCCGGCGCTGCGTGTCCTGGCCTACGTCGCCTTTCAGGAGCTGGCCACCCGCATCTCACACCGCAACACCGGCCGGCACACCGAGGACCCCATCGCGGAACGGCTGCTCACCCGGGTCGCCACCGACGAGAACTTGCATATGGTATTCTACCGCAACCTGATCAAAGCCGCTCTCGAGCTCGCCCCCGGCGCTACCCTGCGAGCCATCACCGACGAGGTCGCCGCTTTCCAGATGCCCGGCACCGTCATTCCCGGTTTCACCCGCAAAGCCGCCCAGATCGCCAAAGCAGGAATCTACGACCTGCGTATCCACCACGACGACGTGCTCTGGCCGCTGCTGCGCCACTGGCAGGTCTTCGACCTCGGAGGTCTCGACGCCCAAGGCGAGCAGGCCCGCACTGAGCTCGACACTTTTCTCGCCCAACTGAACGCCCAGGCGAGCCGTTTCGAGGAACGCCGCGCCGAGGCGAACGCCCGGGCCGAGGCACGGGCGGTGAGCGCTCAGGCCTGATCCCGGCCGGTGCGGTCCACCTGCTCCGCGGCATCGAGTTCGGCGGCCCGCTCGGGTGTCGGGGCGGTACCGCCGAGGTGGGCTGGCACCCACCATGGGTCATCCCCCGGTGCCTGCGGGTAGCGCGCCCGGGTCTGGTCGAGCAACCCGTTCATCACCTCGATCAGCGCAGCGTCGGCGTCGGCGCCGCGACCGGGCCGCAACGGTGGCCCGATGGTGATGCCGACCGGGATGTGCCGGGCGGCCCGGATAGTCGGCTTGCGGTCCTTGGTCCAGATCCGCTGGCTGCCCCACAGCGTCACCGGGATCAGCGGGACGCCCGCGATCAGGGCCATCCGGGTGGCGCCGGACTTGAACTCCTTCAGGCAGAAGCTGCGGCTGATCGTGGCCTCCGGGAAGACCCCGACCAGCTCACCGGCCCGCAGCGCCTCGACCGCAGCGCGGAATGAGGCCATGCCGGCCGCGCGGTCGACCGGAATGTGGCGCATGGCCCGCATCAACGGCCCGCTCACCCGGTGGGTGAACACCTCCTGCTTCGCCATGAAGCGCACCAACCGGCGATGCGCTTGCCAGAAAGGGACCCCGGCGAGCGCGAAGTCGAGGTACCCGGTGTGGTTCATCACCACGACCGCACCGCCGGTGGCCGGGATGTGCTGCTGCCCGACGATATCCAGGCGCAGGTCCAGAGCGCGGAACAGGCCCAGCGCGACACGGGCCACACAGCGGTACGCACGATCGGTCATCGGGCTCACGCTACCTGCCGCTATCACGCGATCGGGCAGCTAGGTGGTAGCGGGTTGCGCGCTCGCCGCTCTGAACAGGCCACAGCCGAAGATGCATGTCGCCAACGCGGTGACCAGGTGCAGGAAGTTGTCCCCCGACGCCCCGCAGGGGATGGACAGCACGGAGAACAAGCCCAGCCACCCGAGCACGGTGGCCAGCAGGCAGATAACGCCGATGGCGATGTTCATCCCCTCAGTGCCGGCGGGGGTGAGCGCGAATGCCGCCAGCAGCCAGAACGCGCCGAGGGCGAGATGCACGATGTTGTGGAACGGGTTCACCATGAAGATTCCGAACAGCGCGTGGTTGGTCACCTCGGTGATGTTGCTGAATCCGGTGATG
>DASTLT010000179.1:0-62505 GCA_035714625.1 Pseudonocardiaceae bacterium
GACTCCTCCGGGTGAACGGTTTCAACCTGATTAAGGAAACCACCGAATGGATATGTCGGGACCGGATCCGGGTCCTGCCACTTCTGGTCACCTAAAGTAATGTACAGCTACAAGCTGTGAACATGCCTTTGCCCTGGGGTGCGGACGGCTTGGCCGAAAGGGGCACCCGCCCTGAACAAGGCCGCGCTGGTAGCCAGCGATTGCGGCCTGGCGAGCCGGGCCCGGGAGTTGGGCTGGACAGGGGCGGGCACCCGCGGAGGCCCGCCCCTGTCCGACAGCACAAACTCAGGTCAGGCTGACCTTGGCGCCGGCGTCCTCCAGCTTGGTCTTGGCCGCCTCGGCCTGGTCCTTCGGCACGCCCTCCAGCAGTGGCTTCGGGGCACTTTCCACCAGGTCCTTGGCCTCCTTGAGGCCCAGCCCGGAGACGATCTCCCGGACCACCTTGATGACCTGGATCTTCTTCTCCCCAGCGGCCTCGAGAACGACGTTGAACTCGTCCTTCTCCTCGACGACGGGGGCCTCGACGGCGCCCGCGGCCGGGCCCGCCGCCATGGCCACCGGGGCTGCGGCGGTGACCTCGAAGGTCTCCTCGAACTTCTTCACGAACTCGCTCAGCTCAAGCAGGGTCATGTCCTTGAACGCATCGAGCAGTTCGTCGGTGCTCAGCTTCGCCATGATGGCGTCTCCTGTCTTTCTTGGCATGCTTTTGCTCGGCCCGGGTGATCGGCCGGTCAGTCCTGGGTGTCTTCGGTGGCGGCCCGCTTGTCCTGCAGCGCCGCCGCCAACCGGGCGAGCTGCGAGGCCGGTGCGGCGAACAGCCCGGCGGCCTTCGCGAGGTTGCCCTGCATCGCGCCGGCCAGCTTGGCCAGCAGCACCTCGCGGGATTCCAGGTCCGCGATCCGGGCCACCTCGGCGACGGTCAGCGGGCGGCCGTCCATATAGCCACCCTTGATCACCAGCGCGCGGTTCTCCCGGGCGAAGTCCCGCAGCGCCTTGGCCGCGTTGACCGGCTCGCCCTCGACGAACGCGATCGCGGTGGGGCCGATGAACAACTCGTCCAGGCCCTGCACTCCGGCATCCCGGGCGGCCCGGCTGACCAGGGTGTTCTTGGCGATCCGGTAGGTGGCGCCAGCACCGAGAGCGCGCCGCAGCTTGGTCAGTTGCGTCATGGATAGGCCGCGGTACTCGGTCACGACTGCGGCGGTAGCACCGCGGAACCGATCCGCGATCTCGGCGACGGTGTCGACCTTGTCCGGTCTGACCATAGGGCCGCCTCCTCCTGTCATGGGCAGTGGTGTGGTGCGCCGGCGCGGGGGATCTCGCACCAGGCCCCGGAGACGACAAAACGCCCCCACGCAGCAGGCGCGGGGGCGGGCCCACAGCAGGCAAGCGGTGTGCCGACCTCGTCCTCCTGCGCGGGCCGCCCGCTGTCGCGGGGCCTTCGTCCGCGCCGACGGGCGACGCGGAGACCAGCGGTCTTCGGTGGAACTGGGTGCAGTGTACTAGCCCGTTCGCGCGGGATCAGGGGGTGGGGGGGTCGTCGCTGAGCAGGTTGCGGGTGCGGTTGGGGTCGACCGGGATGCCGGGGCCCATCGTGGTCGAGAAACTGACCTTCCGCAGGTAGCGGCCCTTCGCGGCGGAGGGTTTGACCCGCAGCACCTCGTCGAGGGCGGCGGCGTAGTTCTCCACCAGCTTGTCGGTGTCGAACGACACCTTGCCGATGATCAGGTGCAGGTTGGACTGCTTGTCCACCCTAAAGTTGATCTTTCCACCCTTGATGTCCCGGACCGCCTTGGCGACATCCGGGGTGACGGTGCCGGTCTTGGGGTTGGGCATCAGGCCACGGGGGCCGAGGATCCGGGCGATCCGACCGACCTTGGCCATCTGGTCCGGCGCCGCGATCGCCGCGTCGAAGTCCAGCCAGCCGCCCTGGATGCGCTCGATGAGGTCATCGGAGCCCACCGCGTCGGCGCCGGCCGCCTCGGCCTCGGCGGCCCGGTCGCCGGTGGCGAACACGATGACTCGGGCGGTCTTACCGGTCCCGTGTGGCAGGCTCACCGTGCCGCGGACCATCTGGTCGGCCTTGCGGGGGTCGACGCCGAGCCGTAGGGCGACCTCGACCGTAGCGTCCATACTGGTCGGGGAGGTCTGCTTGGCCAGCGTCGCCGCCTCCAGCGGGCTGTAGAGCCGTTCGCGGTCGATCTGCTCTGCGGCCTGGCGGTATGCCTTGCTGCGCTTCATGTCACTGCCCTTTCGGTCAGGGTTCAGGTCGTGGTCCGGGCCGCGCATGGCCCTGCCACAGCGGTCCCCGGCGACCTGCCGGTGACCGGCGGTCAGTCAACGACCGTGATGCCCATCGACCGGGCGGTCCCGGCGATGATCTTTATCGCGGAGTCCACGTCCTTGGCGTTGAGATCTTCCATCTTGCGCTCGGCGATCGCGCGGAGCTGCTCGCGGTTGACCTTGGCGACCTTGGTCTTGTGCGGCTCCGCCGACCCCTTGCTCACCGAAGCTGCCTTGAGCAACAGCGCGGAGGCAGGTGGGGTCTTGAGCACGAAGTCGAACGAGCGGTCCTCGTAGACCGAGATGACCGCAGGGACGACCTCGCCCCGGCTGCTCTGCGTCTGGGCGTTGTACGCCTTGCAGAACTCCATGATGTTCAGGCCGTGCGGGCCGAGTGCCTGCCCGACCGAGGCCGGATTGGCGGTCCCGGCCTCCAGCGCGAGCTTGACGGTGGCCGCCAGCTTCTTCCTCTTGGGTGGCATGTTTCCTTCCTCGGGCTCGGAGGCGAGCCTGGTGTGCGACCGGCGCCGCGCCGGTCAGATCTTGGCGACCTGGCTGAACGACAACTCAACCGGGGTCTCCCGGCCGAAGATCGACACCAGTACCTTCAGCTTCTGGGCGTCGACGTTGACCTCGCTGATGGTGGCAGGCAACGTGGCGAACGGGCCGTCCATCACGGTGACGGACTCGCCCACCTCGAAGTCGACCTCGACCGAGGGCTTGGCCGCACCAGTCCCGGCCGCCTGCCGGCCTGCACCGGCCGGGACCTTCTGCTGCTCCACCCGCGGAGCGAGGAACTTCACCACATCGTCCAGGCTGAGCGGGGAGGGGCGCGAGGTGGCGCCGACAAACCCGGTGACCCCGGGTGTGTTACGCACCGCGCTCCACGAGGCGTCGTTGAGATCCATCCGGACCAGGATGTAGCCGGGCAGTACCTTGCGCTGCACCTGCTTGCGTTGCCCGTTCTTGATCTCGGTGACCTCTTCGGTGGGCACCTCCACCTGGAAGATGTAGTCCTCCACGTCCAAGGTCTGCACCCGGGTCTCCAGGTTTGCCTTCACCTTGTTCTCGTAGCCCGCGTAGGAGTGCACCACGTACCATTTGCCGGGCGCCGCAGCCAGCGCCGAGCGCAGCTCCGCAACCGGGTCCGGGGCGGGCTCGGGGTCCGGGGCGGGCGGGTCTGTGGTGGGCGGCTCTGTAGTGGGCACAGTTTCGGGCATCTCGGGCGCCTCGGGCGTCTCGGCGTGGGACAGCCCCGTCAGCTCCGGCCCGCCTTCGGGGGAGGTCCCGTCGGGGGATGTCCCTGCGGGGGATGTCACAGTCAGTCTCGCTTCCTCTCATACCTCAGGTCACGCGGATGGTGCACCTGGCCCCGACCGGGAGTCAGCCGAACACGTAGAACACAGCCTTGCCGAACCCGAGGTCCAGCAACGCCACGAAGGCCACCATGACGCTGACGAAGACCAGCACGACCGCGGTGTAGGTCACCAACTGCTTGCGCGTCGGCCAGATGACCTTGCGGAGTTCTGCGACCACCTCGCGAAGGAACCGGACGGCCTTAGCCGACAGGGCGACCTTGGTGGCACCCCCGCGTGACCGGGTCGGATAGTTCTTGCCGACGGTCCCGGACCGATCGTCGCTCACGTTCATGTCCTCCGCTCGGCTACCGGCGTCGCCGGGTTCAGACCTCGCCGGGTCACGTCGACACCGGGTCACTCGACGCAGGGGCGACAGGACTTGAACCTGCAACCTGCGGTTTTGGAGACCGCTGCTCTGCCAGTTGAGCTACACCCCTCCACGTGGCGCCACCAGACGCCGCGGGTGCGGGCACCAACCACCCCCGGGCCACGGCTACCGCAGGGCACGAAAGATCGCTGATAAACCCAGCGACCCAGAGTGTAGCCACCGCAGCAGGCGCACTCCAACTGCCCATAGGGCGAACGGGGGGTAGGTGGGTTGTCGGGCCGGTCCGAAGTGAGACGATGGGCAGCATGGCAGCCCCCGAAGGCACCGAGACCCGACGGATCTCCACCCGGGTAAGCGGGATCGCGGAGTCGGCCACGCTGGCAGTGGACGCCAAGGCGAAGGCCCTCAAGGCGGCGGGCCGGCCGGTGATCGGGTTCGGCGCCGGGGAGCCGGACTTCCCCACCCCCGCCGAGATCGTGCAGGCAGCCGTCGCGGCCTGCGCTGACCCGGCCAACCACCGCTACACGCCGACCGCGGGTCTGCCCGAGTTGCGAGCGGCGCTCGCCACCAAGACCGCCCGGGACTCCGGCTACCAGGTTGAGCCGGGCCAGGTGCTCGTCACCAACGGCGCTAAGCAGGCCGTCTACCAGGCGTTCGCCACGCTGGTCGACCCGGGCGACGAGGTGCTGCTGCCCGCGCCCTACTGGACGACCTACCCGGAGGCGATCGCACTGGCCGGCGGGGTCGTGGTGGCGGTGCCCAGCGACGAGTCCGCCGGTTACCTGCCCAGCGTCGATCAGCTCGAGGCGGTCCGCACCGAGCGCACCAAGATCCTGCTGTGGTGCTCGCCGAGTAACCCGTCCGGGGCGGTGGCGCCTCCAGAACTGGTCACCGAGGTGGGGCGCTGGGCCGCCGAGCGCGGGCTGTGGGTGGTCACCGACGAGATCTACGAGCACCTGGTGTACGACGAGGCGCAGGCATTGTCGATGCCGGTCGCGGTGCCGGAGCTGGCCGACCGCTGCGTTGTGCTGAACGGGGTGGCCAAGACCTACGCGATGACCGGGTGGCGGGTAGGTTGGCTGATCGGTCCCGCCGACGTGGTGCGGTCCGCGGCGAACCTGCAGTCGCACCTGTGCTCGAACGTCTGCAATGTGGCGCAGCGGGCCGCGCTGGCCGCGGTGTCCGGTCCGCTGGATGCGGTCGCGGTGATGCGCGCGGCGTTCAACCGCCGGCGGCGGGCCATGGTCGAGTTGCTGTCCGGGATTGACGGGGTCATCTGCCCGGTGCCCCAGGGGGCGTTCTACGCCTATCCGTCGGTGCGCGGGCTGCTGGGCCGCTCGCTGCGCGGCGCCACCGTGCGGACCAGCGCGGAGCTGGCCGCGGCCGTGCTGGAGCACGCCGAGGTGGCGGTGGTGCCCGGCGAGGCCTTTGGCACCCCCGGCTACTTCCGGCTGTCCTACGCGCTGGGGGACGAGGACCTGCGCACCGGCGTCACCCGGCTGGCTGAGCTGCTAGCCGAGGCTCGCTGAGGCTCGGCTGGGGTTCGTGAGTGGCAATCAGGGCTATAGCGCTGTTACCCACTCACGACCCCAAGGCGACGGTGGCGGTGGCCTTGCCGAGTACGGTCTGCCCGCAAGACCGGGCGGTGATGGCCACCAGCACCGTCCCGTCGTCGTGCTGTTCGGTCACCTTGCCGGACAGCTCCACCAGCGCGCCGTCGCCCTCGTCTGGCACCACCACCGGTCGGGTGAAGCGGACGCTGCACGCCACCACCGCGGCCGGGTCCCCGGCCCAGGTGCTCACCAGCCGGGTGGCCAGCCCCATGGTGAGCATGCCGTGCGCGATCACGTCAGGCAGGCCGACCTCACGGGCGACCCGCTCGTTCCAGTGGATCGGGTTGAAGTCCCCGGAGGCTCCGGCGTAGCGAACCAGCTCGGCGCGGGTGAGGTGGACCTGCAGCGGGGGAAGCTCGTCGCCTGCGGTGACCCCCTCGCGGCGCAGCATCACCGGTCTTCCTCGCCGCCCCGGACGACCAGCAGGGACCGCGCCGTCGTCACCGGCTCCCCAGCCTCATCGGTGATCTCACACCGTACCGTGAGCATGTCATTTCCCCCCATGGTTCGGATGCCGTCGACGTGCAGCGTCGCGGCCAGTTCGTCACCGGCATGGATCGGCCGGTGGTGGGTGAACGACTGGTCGCCGTGCACCACCCGGCTGTAGTCCAACCCCAGCTCGGGATCCCCGGCCAGTTGCTCCTGCGCCCGTATTGACAGGATGATCGCGAACGTCGGCGGGGCGATCAGATCGGGATGCCCAGCCGCCCGGGCAGCGTCGCGGTCGTGGTAGAGCGGGTCGTGGTCACCGAGAGCGGCGGCGAACTCCCGGATCTTCTCCCGGCCGACCTGATAGCTGCCCACCGCGGGATAGGACCGTCCGATGAAGGCGGTGTCGAGTGCCACCAGGGCAGGTTACCGACGGCCGCCGCAGCCAGCTCAGCGGGTCTCGCGGTGCGCCCGGTGCTTGTTGCAGTTCGGGCAGTACTTGCGGATGGTGAGCCGGTCCGGGTCGTTGCGCCGGTTCTTCTTGGTGATGTAGTTGCGGTGCTTGCACTCCTCGCACGCCAGCGTGATCTTGGGGCGGATGTCGGTGGCGGCCACGGGTGCCTCTCTCTCGACGAACGGTCATCGCACCGCAGGTGACGCCCCGCGGTGCCCGGCGCCCGGTGCGCCGGAGCCGGTGGTAGCGGTGGCCGGACTCGAACCGGCGACACAGCGATTATGAGCCGCTTGCTCTTCCGTCTGAGCTACACCGCCACCGGGAGGCGACCCCTCCCACACGAACCGGCCGCTGCCCCCCGGGCGGGTGCGACGGCCGTTCGTGGAGCCCCAATACGGAATCGAACCGTAGACCTTCTCCTTACCATGGAGACGCTCTACCGACTGAGCTATTGGGGCGGGTGCTCGAGTGAGCGAGCGACGACGACTGTACACAACGCCGGGGCCATCGGGAAACCGGCGCGGGCCGGGCGCTCCCGGTCACCGCAGCAGGGTGAGCACGGTCTCATCCCGCACGCCGCGGGCCTGCACGGTGCGGGCCTGCAGCCAGGCATCGAAACGGTCCGCCCCGAGCGGACGGGAGATCAGGTAGCCCTGCGCGATGTCGCAGCCCATCTCCACCAACTGGTCCCGCGTCGCGTCCTCCTCCACCCCCTCGGCGACCACGGTGAGGCCGAGCGAGTGACCGAGGTCCACGATGGCCCGCACCACGGCGAGGTCGCCGAGGTCGGTGGCCAGCCCGAGCACGAAACTCTTGTCGATCTTGACTTCGTCCACTGGGAGCCGCCGCAGGTAGGACAGCGACGAATACCCGGTGCCGAAGTCGTCCACCGCGATGCGCACGCCGAGACCGTGCAGCTCGCGCAGCACCGGGAGGGCCCGTTCGGGATCGCTCATCACCGCCGACTCGGTGAGCTCGAAACCCAGCAGCGCCGGGGGCACCTCGTGGCGGGCCAGGGCTTGCGCCACCCGCTCCGGGAACTCGGTGTCGGCCAGGTTGCGCACCGAGAGGTTGACCGCCACGGCCAGCGAGAGCCCGCGGTCGCGCCAGCTCCGACACTGCTGCAGCGAGCGTTCGAGCACGAACCCGGTGAGCGCATCGATCAGGCCGGTGGCCTCCACGATGGTGACGAACTCCTCCGGGTTGAGCATCCCGAACTCCGGGTGGTGCCAGCGCACCAGCGCCTCCACCCCGATCACCTGGCGGGTGAGCAAGGCGAGCTGAGGCTGGAAGTGGACGTCCACCTGGCCGCTGTCCAACGCCTGCCGGAACTGCGTGACCAGTTGGAACCGGCGCAGGAAGACCTGCCCCATGCTGGGTGCGTAGGTACGGACCTGGCCGTCCCCCGCCCGGGCCGCCTGCAGCGCCACGTCGCCGCGTTGGAGCAGGACGTCGACGTTGCGCGTGGGGTCGACCCGGGTGAGCGCGACGCCGATCACGGCGCTGCACTCCACGGAGAGCTTCTCCACCGAGTAGGGCGCGCTCAGCGTGGCCCGCACCTGCTCGGCGACCTGGCATGCCTCGCGCTCGTCGACGTCGACCAGCAGCACGGCGAAGGTGTCTCCCTCCAGCCGCGCGGTCAACACCCGGTCCGGCAGGATGCGGCGCAGCCGCTGACCGGCTGCCTGGACGATGCGATCCCCCCAGACATGGCCCAGCGCATCGTTCACCGACGACAGCAGGTCGAGGTCGATGACGATCACCGCGCACGGTGTCGAGTCCCGGCGCAGCACCTCGTTCGCGACCTCCCGGAACCCGAGCCGGTTGCGCAGTTCGGTGAGGTTGTCGTGGTAGGCGTCATGCCGTAGCCGGGCGAGCAGCCGGCGGTTGTCCATCGCTGTGGTGAGGTGGCTGGCCAGCGTCTCGACCAGCCGCACGTCCGCGCAGCCGAAGCCGCGGATCCGGCTCTGCCGGTCGTGCACCTCGATCACGCCGAGGAACTGGTCGGCGCCGCGGAGTGGGGCCACCAGCGCCTCGGAGGCTTTCCGGACCGCAAGCGCGTTCGTGATCGCCTGATCGCAGCCGCCCGGGAGCAGGTGCAGCACCTTCCCGGTCTCCAGCGGATCAACGAGCAGCAGCGCGGAGATGTCGCAATGCGAAAGCGGCTGGGGCAGTGGCCGCCCGGCGACCACGGTGTGCAACCCGCCGTCGGCCGGCATCCGGTGCAGCACCACGCGGGTGGCGTTGAGCTGCTCGCGGGCCAGCTCCATCGCCGTGCTCCAGCTCGCCTCATCGGGTTCTTCACTGCTTTCGTCATCCGCCCCCCGGCCCCGTCCGGCCACGGCCACCCGCAGGCTGAAGTCGTTGAGCACCCCGAGGTCGCGCTGGTCCCGGAGCAGGGCGTAGTAGGCGCGGTACACCGCGACCAGCATCACGGCCAGCAGCACCGCCAACAACCAGCCCCAGCGCACCGACTGCACCATCTCCGCCGCGGCCAGCCCGAGCCCGGCATTGAGCAGACCGGTCAGGTAGAGGTGCACCACCGGCCGGGCACTCTCCCCCGGGCGGCGGCGGTCGAGCAGCACGAAGAAGGCCCAGGTGAGGCAGGAGGTGATGGCGTGCGCGAGGACAAAACCGGCCAGCAGGGCGCTCCATAACGGCAACCAGGGCCACATCGGCTGGAATACCAGGCGGGCCAGCAGGGCGGTGACCGCGACGGTCAGTGTCGCGTAAGAGGCGTTGAACAGCAGTTTGGACCAACTGTCACCGCGAAGCAGGCGAGCGACGACCACGACTCCGACGTAGGCTGTCAGTACGACCGAGGCGGGAAGGAACAGCAGCCCGATGACCAGCGGGATCTCGGTGGGAGTGATCCGGGCTGTGTCGCGCCGGACCTCGACCTCGATCGCCAGCCGGCGCGCGATACCGAACCCGGCGATGAGCGCGAGACAGCCGAGCAGCGTGCCAAGATCGGTCTGAAAGGGGGCGGTACGCACCACAGCGACCCCGGCGAACCCGGCCGTGAGCGCGAGGATGGCCACGAACGCACTGGGCGCGAACGCCCGAGGGTACGAGCGGGACACCTCCGCCGGACTTGAACGCACACAGGCCTCCACTCGGACGACGCCGAACGGGTGTATTTTCCCTCACTCGGGGCGTTCTGGCCAGTACGGAGCGTCCGCGGTAGTCAGTCTGACCGGCAGGAGCCCGGGCGGGATCCTTCCGTCAGGTGCCCCAGCCCCTGGGAGGTGAGGAGCTCAGCCGATCTCGACACCACGCCCCGTGCTGCTGAAGCCCACCTCCACCCCCCGAAAGCCCACCTCGATTCCGGGGACGGGGACGGCGCGGGCGGACTCGGTAGAGCAGGTACGGGTCATCTCCAGCTCCAGGTACTCAGGGGTTGCTGCTCAGGGAGTTGTCTACGCAAAGGGGTTGGCGCCAGGAACAAGGCCGTAACAGATTGTTAGACTACCGTAGCTCACTCGGGTGGAGAGTAGTTGCTCGCGAGTGGTTCCACCATCGGATGAACACGAACCGCGACCAGCGGTCGATCGAAGGACGTGAGTGGTAGCCACTTCAGTGCTGGGTAGCCACTCCAGCACCCTGCGCGCCCAGCACGCTGCTCGCGGGGGCCGCAGACCTCGGCCGTCGTCCGTCGGGGAGTAGTCGGGCGACGGATCAGCAGCGTGCGGGCGGGTCGGCTATCTCGGCCCAGATTGTCTTGCCGATCGGATGCCTCTGCACGCCCCAGTTCCTGCTGAGCCGGGCGATCAGGTCCAGTCCGCGACCTCGGCCACCCTGAGCGGATCCCCCAGATCGGGTGAACCCATCCGGGGAGCCAGTGTCTCGGACCCCGATCTGCAACCCGCCCGGACCCCGCTGCACGGTGAGTGCCGCCGCGGTACCGGCGTGCCGGACCACGTTGTCCACCAACTCGCTGACCACCAGCTCGGCGATCTGCTGTAGCTCGGCCTCGACCTGCCACCTCGGGCAGGTCTCGCGAACGAGCCGGCGAGCCACATCCGGGGCATGGGCGTGACAGGCCAACCGAATCCGCGCCCGCACCACCCGGGGTTGCCGCTCGATTGCTTCCTCGGCTTCCGGCAGCATCCGGTACACCGGGACCAACGCAGCGATTCTGCGCTGGGCCAGGGCTCGCGCCATCGCCTGGTCGGGCTGGCACAACACCAGCCGCACCCGGGGCCAGCCGCCGCAGCGGTCCAGCACGTCGGGAAAGACCGCCACGCACGACGCTTCGGACAACCGGAACCTATCAAGATCAACCACGACTCGGCCGTGATCCCGCAACACCGTAATCAGAATCCCGCGCAGCTCGACCCAGGTGCGCTCGGACAGCATCCCCTGCGGGTGCACCACCCAGACCTGCCCCTGCCCACGCACGGCGACACCAAACCCGGCAGCCATCGCCCCCCTGCCCGCCGATTGCTCCTCGCCCACAGCCTACGGCCGGACCTGGGGCACCATCCCCCGCACCCTCCCGAACAACCCGAGCGGGTGGACCGGCCAGGGCCACCGGGGCTGGACAAAGATCAGCCCCTGGACGTGATGCTGCTGGATCAAGGGCGATCGCAGTAGTGGTGGCGGGTGAAGGATTCGAACCTTCGTAGGCTGTGCCGACGGATTTACAGTCCGCTCCCATTGGCCGCTCGGGCAACCCGCCTGGGCCGGTCGTGCCGGCTGCTAGTGAGGGTACACAGCGGCGCACCGGCCAGCCCCCGGGGCCTGCCGGGTAGGGTCACTCCCGGCTCGTCGGCTCGTCGGAAGGAGGCTGCGGTGGCTGATCCGTCGTTCGACGTGGTGAGCAAGGTGGACCGGCAGGAGGTGGACAACGCGCTCAACCAGGCCGCCAAGGAGCTGTCGATCCGGTTCGACTTCCGCGGCACCGGCGCGAAGGTCGCCTGGACCGGTGATGCGGCCATGACGATCGAAGCCGAGACCGAGGAACGCTGCCGGGCCGCGGTCGAGGTGGTGAAGGACAAGCTGATCAAGCGGGGCATCTCGCTGAAGGCGTTCGAGGTGGACGATCCTGCCGCGGCGGGCAAGGTCTACCGGACCACCGGGCGCATCATGCAGGGCATCAGCCAGGACAAGGCCAAGGAGATCGCGAAGGCGGTGCGCGAGGAGAGACTCAAGGGTGTCCAGGCCCAGATCCAGGGCGACCAGTTGCGTGTCTCCGGCAAGAAGAAGGACGACCTGCAGGCCGTCATCGCCCTGTTGAAAAGCCGCGACTTCGGCGTCGCCCTGCAGTTCACCAACTACCGGTGAAGGGGATCATTCTCGCCGGCGGTAGCGGCAGTAGGCTGCACCCGATCACGCAGGCTGTCTCCAAACAACTGCTGCCAGTCTACGACAAGCCGATGGTGTACTACCCGCTTTCGGTGCTCATGCTGGCCGGGATCCGGGACATCCTGGTCATTTCCACCCCGCTGGACCTGCCGCTGTTCCGCCGCCTGCTCGGGGACGGCAGCCGGCTGGGGCTGCGGCTGAGCTACACCGAGCAGGCCCAGCCGAACGGCCTGGCCGAGGCATTCGTGCTCGGCGCCGACTTCATCGGTGACGATGCGGTCGCTCTCGTTCTGGGCGACAACATCTTTTACGGTCCTGGCTTCTCCCGCACTCTGCAGCAGTGCGTAGCGACATTGGATGGTTGCGTGCTGTTCGGTTACCCAGTGAAGGATCCGCAACGTTACGGGGTCGGCGAGGTCGATGGCAGCGGAAAACTGATCTCCATCGAGGAGAAACCGGTGAATCCGCGCTCCAATAAAGCGATCACCGGCCTGTATTTCTACGACAACGACGTCGTGAAGGTGGCTCGTTCGCTCACTCCATCGGCGCGCGGTGAGCTGGAGATCACCGACGTCAACGTCCACTATCTGGCGCAGGGCCGGGCGACGCTGATTGATCTGGGTCGAGGTTTTGCCTGGCTGGACACTGGAACCCATGACTCTCTGCTCGAGGCCGGCGAGTTCGTTCAAGTACTCGAGCATCGGCAGGGCGTCCGGATCGCCTGCCTGGAGGAGATTGCGCTGCGGATGGGCTTCATCGACTCCGCTGCCTGCTATGCACTGGGTGCGGCGATGGCAAAGTCCGGCTACGGTCAGTACGTCATGGACGTCGCCCACTCCGCGCGCTGACAGCCGAGATTTCGCCGTCCCCGCGGACCTCACCAGGGCAGTTGGCGCCCTGCCATCTCCTCCAGGCGGCGCACCCGGTCGGCGATCGGCGGGTGCGTGGAGAACAATCGCGCAGCGGTTTCGCCCGCCCGGAACGGATTGGCGATCATCAGGTGTGATTGCGAGGTGAGTGCGGGATCCGGGGGTAGCGGCGCTGCCTGGGTACCGTACTCCAGTTTGCGCAACGCGCTGGCCAGGGCAAGTGGATCGCGGGTGAGTTCTGCCCCGGAGAAGTCGGCCTGGTACTCTCGCGACCGGCTGACCGCCATCTGCACGATGGCCGCGGCGATCGGGCCGAGCAGCGCGATGAGCATTATGGCGAGCGGGTTCGGGCGGTCCTCATCGCTCCCGCCGAAGAGTCCGGCAAACATGGCGATATTCGCCAATGCCGTCACCATGCCGGCCAATGCCCCGGCGACGGATGAAATAAGTATGTCTCGGTTGTAGACATGCGCCAGTTCGTGGCCGAGCACCGCGCGCAACTCGCGCTCATTCAGCAGTTCGAGGATGCCTACCGTGCAGCACACCGCGGCGTGCCGCGGATTGCGCCCGGTCGCGAAGGCGTTCGGCGCCTGCGTCGGACTGATGTACAGCCGGGGCATTGGCTGTCGGGCGGCGTTGGCGAGTTCCCGGACGATGCGGTACATCACAGGTTGCTCGGCTTCGGATACCGGGCGGGCGTGCATGGCGCGCAACGCCAGCTTGTCCGAGTTGAAGTAGGCGTAACCGTTCATGATCAGTACGAACACCAGCGCGATGAGCAGGCCGCCGCGGCCGAATAACCCGCCGATCAGCACGACCAGCGCCGACAGTCCGCCCAGCAGCAGAGCGGTCTTGAGTCCGTTGACGTGCCTGTGCACTGCGGTCCACCCTCCGGCGTTCTCGCTGCCCCCTCGGTCAGTCCAACGCGCCTGCCTGGTCCAGGGTTCCGGGCATCCGCCGCCGACACAGCGTGCCTGGGTGCCCGACACAGCGTGCATGGGAGCCCGACATGCGGAGAGGTTTTGGGGTGGGGGGTTAGGGGCGGAGTTCTAGAGTGCAGCACTTGGGGCCGCCGCCGGCTCGGCGCAGTTCGGAGATGTCGACGAAGACAGGCTCGAAGCTGCGGGCGGCCAGTGCGCGTCCGAGATCCACCGCCTCGTGGGGCAGTACCACCGAGCGCCCGTCGGACACCCCGTTAAGCCCCAGACAGGCCGCGTCGGTCGCGCCGGCGAGCACTGCGTCGGGGAACAGCTTCGCCAGCGCCCGCTGCGAGCCGGGGGAGAACGCCCCGGGGAAATAGGCGATCAGCGGCGCGGCCGGCGAGGTGTCAAGCACCAGCAGGCAGGTATCGAGGTGGTAGTAGCGCGGGTCGACCAGCCGGAGCGAGACCACCGGCACCCCGAGCACCTCCTGCGCCTCGAGGTGGGCGGCGGGTTCGGTGCGGAACCCGGTGCCGGCGAGCAGCAGCCGGCCGGTCCACAGCAGGTCCCCCTCGCCCTCGTTGATCGCGTGGGGAAGTACCAGATCGGGCAGGCCGTGCCCGACGAACCAGCGCCGGTAGTGCTGCGCCTCGGCGCGCCGCTGGGCGTGCCGGAACCGGGCGCCGAGCACCACGCCGTCGAGCACGGTGCCGGCATTAGCCGCGAACACCATGTCCGGCAGGCCCGGTTGCGGATCAATCATCTCGATGGTGTGCCCGAGCGTCCGGTAGGTGTCGGCCAGCGCCGTCCACTGCGCCATCGCCCGGGCGGTGTGCACCGGGCGGCTGGGGTCCATCCACGGGTTGATCGTGTAGCTCACCGTGAAGTACCGCGGCGGGCACATCAGATACCGCCGCGCGGCGGCGACCCGTGCCGGGGTGCGGGGGGCGGTGCCCAGCGGAACCACCGGAGAACGAGCAGACGACATGATTCGATGGTAGAGAGCGGTCTGCTCGGAGATCAATGTCGTTTTGTTGCCCGTTGACCGGCAGAATAGGGCAGATGGATGCCTTGGATCAACAGATCGTTGCGCAACTGGTCGCCGATGCCCGGGCCAGTTTCGCGGAGATCGGCGGTGTGGTGGGGCTTTCCGCGCCCGCGGTGAAACGCCGGGTCGACAAGTTGCTCGCGGCCGGTGTGCTGCGCGGCTTCACCGCACTGGTGGACCCGGCCGCGCTTGGCTGGGGCACCGAGGCGTTCGTCGAGGTGCACTGCCGGGGCAATGTGTCCACGGCCCGGCTCCGGGCCGGCCTGGCACCGCTGCCGGAGGTGGTGGCGGTGTACACGGTGTCCGGCGCGGCGGATGCGATCGTGCACCTGCGCGCTGCGGGCATCGCCCACCTGGAGACCGCGCTGGAGCGGCTGCGGGCCGTGGACTTCGTCGACCGCACGGTGTCCACCATCGTGCTCTCCACCCTGCTGGACCGGCCTCGTGAGTGGCATGTGGTGTCCCAGCACTGCTAGACACTCACGAGTGCAGGTAGAGCAGCGGGGCGGCGTGGCCGTGCTGACGGTGGCTGATCCGGCTCGGCGTAACGCCTTGACGCTGGACCTCTCCGCGCAACTCGCCCGGGCGGTCGAGGAGTGCGACCGCGACGAGTCGGTGCACGCCATCGTGATCACCGGCAGCCCGCCGGCGTTCTGTGCGGGCGGGGATCTCGACGCGATCGCCGCTGCCGGGGCGGCCGGCTCGGCCGCTGAGCTGCACCGGATCTACGCCGGCTTCATCGCCGTGGGGCATGCCTCACTGCCCACCATCGCTGCGGTCAACGGACCGGCCGTGGGCGCCGGGCTCAACCTGGCGCTGGCCTGCGACCTGCGCCTGGTCGGCCCGGGGGCGCTGTTCGACGCGCGCTTCCTGCAGTTGGGCATCCATCCCGGCGGGGGGATGACCTGGCTGGCCCAGCGGGCCGTCGGAGCTCAGATCGCGGCGGCGCTGACGCTGTTCGCCGAGCCGCTGGACGCCCAGGACGCAGTGCGCACCGGCCTGGCCTACCGGCTGGTCGAGGTCGATGCCGACCTCGAGCCCCGCTCACCGGCGGCGCATGCGGCGGTGGTGGACGCTGCCGTGCAGCTCGCCAGCCGGTCCGCGGCCGCGGCCCGCGAGCTGGTGGTCGCCACCAAGGCCACCCTGCGCGCCACCGCCGCCATGCCCGGGCACGCCGAGGCGGTGGCCCACGAGACCGGCCCGCAACTGGCATCCCTGCGTTCGGCGGCCTTTGCCCGGGTGCTCGCCGCGCGCCGGCGCTGACCGAGCGGTGAGGGTGCACGCCGTCACCCACTGTCACGAATCTACCCTGGTCCATCATGACCAGCGCCGGAGCACGGCCCGCGATCCGCAGCGGTGGGCCGCTGCGGAGGGTGACGATCGGGGTAGGGGGGCTCGCTCTGGTCGCCTGCCTCCTGGCGGGCTGGTTCGGGCTGTCCTGGCTCTGGGTCGCGCACGACGAGGCGCTCGCGCTGGGCAAGGTCCGCGATGCCGCGCTGCAGGACGCCCAGCAGGCGGCGATCAACGTCAACACCCTGGATTACCGGCAGGTGCAGGGCGGGTTGCAGTTGTGGGAGCAGTCAGCCACCGGAGCTGCGCTCGAGGAGTTCCGGGCCAACCGGGAGGCCTACGCGCGAACCGTGATCGAGTCAAAGACCACTTCGACCGCCCGGGTCCGGGACGCGGCGGTGGCTGAGCTTGATGATCGGGCAGGCACCGCCCGGGTGCTGGTTGGCGTCGACGTGACATACACCCCCGAGCAGCGGCAGCCGTCCTGCGTGCGGCAGCGTCTGCACCTGGACATGAGACGGACCCCGGTCGGCTGGAAGGTGGAGCGGATCGCTCCGGTCGGTGCGCTCGAGCCGGTGCCGGGGGCCTGTCCGGCAGCCGAGCCAGGTGTCCCGAACTGAGGAAGGGAACGCCCCTCGTGCCACCGCCTCGCCTCGGCCCACCTGGCCGTTCCTCTGCCGCCATGCTGGTCGCGCTGGTGGCCGTGGTGGTGATCGCGCTGGGACTCGCCGCCTGGTTCCGGGGGGCGGCCAACCAGCTTTCCGCGTCGGCCTCGGCGAACAACCGGGCGCTGGTGGATGTGGGCACCACGGCCGAGGTCACCGAGCAGGTGCGCGAGGCGGTGACGCGGGTCTACTCCTACGACTTCGCGCGGCTCGACGACAATGAGCGGGCCGCCGAACAGGTCATCACCGGTCAGTTCGCCCAGGACTTTCACCAGCAGTTCGGTCAGGTGCGCCAGCTCGCCCCGGCCCAGCAGGCGGTGGTGGTGGCGACCGTGCTCAACCTGGCGGTCAAGGTGCTCGACGCAGACCGCGCCATCCTGGTGGTGTTCATCGATCAGCAGGCCAGCCGGGGGATCCAGACCCCGCAGCTCGTGGTCGCGGGTAGGCTGACCGTGACGGCGGAGCGGGTCGGCGGCCGGTGGAAGATTGCCGACGTACAACCGTTCTGACCGGCAGCAGCCACGCTGCCCAGGCGGGGTGTGCGCCCATTTGTGATCATCCGGCGCCGATCGGCCGCGCCGATCGGGGTACGGCCGCTGATCGCGTCCATCCGACCACTGATCGACCCTCCCACTCTTGACGTATGCCGCCTGGCAGGTCACCCTAGGGGCACGCTCGCGCCGGAGGGGGTCAACCGGCGTTGGACAGTCGCCGTCTCTTCGGCTAGACTGCTTTTTTGCGCTGCCCTCTCTTCGTGCGTCCGGTGCGCAGAGGTCTACTTCGGGGGTTCCGGTGTCTGCTGAGGCACCTGTGTCTTCACGGGCCACTGTGCCAGGACACCGGCTGGGCGGTGCAAACGACAACGCCACCAAGGTAACAGCCCTACCCAAGTACCAGCACAAACATAGCGCCGGAGTGAGCGTGGCCCGAGGAAACCGCACTCTGTCCTGCGCCTGGCAGCGCTAGTGTTCGGAAGGACGCATCTTGGCAGTCTCCCGCGCGACCAAGACCTCTGCTGCGAGCAACTCCGTACCCCGCCTCCCGGGAGCTCCGAACCGGCCCTCGTTCGCGAAGATCCGCGAGCCACTCGAGGTCCCGGACCTCTTGGACCTGCAGCTCCAGTCCTTCGAGTGGCTGGTGGGGTCCGACGAGTGGTTCCAGCGCCGCATTGCGGCCGGTGACGTGGAGCCCATGGGTGGGCTCGCCGAGGTCCTCGAGGAGATCTCTCCGATCGAGGACTTCTCCGGCTCGATGTCGCTGTCCTTCTCCGATCCTCGTTTCGACGAGGTGAAGGCCTCCGTGGAGGAGTGCAAGGACAAGGACATGACCTACGCCGCTCCGCTGTTCGTCACGGCGGAGTTCACCAACAACAACACCGGTGAGATCAAGTCACAGACCGTCTTCATGGGTGACTTCCCGATGATGACGAACAAGGGCACGTTCATCATCAACGGCACCGAGCGGGTGGTGGTGTCCCAGCTCGTGCGCTCCCCCGGGGTGTACTTCGACCACGCCGTGGACAAGGCCACCGACAAGGACGTCTACAGCGTCAAGATCATTCCCAGCCGCGGTGCGTGGCTGGAGTTCGATGTGGACAAGCGCGACACCGTCGGTGTGCGGATCGACCGCAAGCGTCGGCAGCCGGTGACCGTGCTGCTCAAGGCGCTGGGCTGGACAGCCGAGCGGATCGCGGAGCGCTTCGCGCATTCCGAGACCCTGCTCGCCACTCTGGAGAAGGACCACACCGGCGGCCCCGACGAGGCGCTGCTGGACATCTACCGCAAGCTGCGCCCGGGCGAGCCGCCCACCAAGGAGAGCGCCCAGGCTCTGCTGGAGAACCTGTTCTTCAAGGTCAAGCGCTACGACCTGGCCAAGGTCGGCCGCTACAAGGTCAACAAGAAGCTGGGCCTGGCCCTGCCGTATCACAACGGGGTGCTCACCGAGGACGACATCGTCACCACCATCGACTACCTGGTCCGGCTGCACGCCGGTGAGGAGACGATGCCTGCTGCAACCGGTGGCGAGGGTGCGGTGGTGCCGGTGGAGGTCGACGACATCGACCACTTCGGCAACCGCAGGTTGCGCACCGTCGGTGAGCTGATCCAGAACCAGATCCGGGTCGGCCTGTCCCGGATGGAGCGGGTGGTGCGGGAGCGGATGACCACCCAGGACGTCGAGGCGATCACGCCGCAGACCCTGATCAACATCCGGCCCGTCGTCGCGGCGATCAAGGAGTTCTTCGGCACGTCCCAGCTTTCCCAGTTCATGGATCAGACCAATCCGCTGGCTGGGCTGACCCACAAGCGGCGGCTGTCCGCACTGGGTCCGGGTGGACTCTCCCGGGAGCGGGCCGGGTTCGAGGTCCGCGACGTGCACCACTCGCACTACGGCCGGATGTGCCCGATCGAGACCCCGGAGGGTCCGAACATCGGGCTGATCGGGTCGCTGTCGTCCTACGCCAGGGTCAACCCGTTCGGTTTCATCGAGACCCCCTACCGCAAGGTGGTCGATGGGCGGGTCACCGAGCAGATCGACTACCTGACCGCCGACGAGGAGGACCGGCACGTCATCGCGCAGGCCAACGCGGCGCTGGCCGAGGACGGCTACTTCGCCGAGGAGCGGGTGCTGGTCCGGCGCAAGGGGGGTGAGGTCGACTACATCGACCCGCGCGGCGTGGACTACATGGATGTCTCGCCACGGCAGATGGTCTCGGTGGCCACCGCGATGATTCCGTTCGTCGAGCACGACGACGCCAACCGGGCGCTGATGGGGGCCAACATGCAGCGCCAGGCGGTGCCGCTGCTGCGCAGCGAGGCGCCGCTGGTGGGCACCGGGATGGAGCTGCGGGCTGCGGTCGACGCCGGCGACGTGGTGGTGGCCGAGAAGGCCGGCGTGGTCGAGGAGCTGTGTGCCGACTACGTCACCGTGATGGCCGACGACGGCAGCCGGCAGACCTACCGGATGCACAAGTTCCACCGGTCCAACCAGGGCACCTGCACCAACCAGCGGCCGATCGTGGCCGAGAGCCAGCGGGTCGAGGCCGGCCAGGTCATCGCGGACGGCCCGTGCACCGAGAACGGCGAGATGGCGCTGGGCAAGAACCTGCTCGTCGCGATCATGCCGTGGGAGGGCCACAACTACGAGGACGCGATCATCCTGAGCCAGCGCCTGGTGCAGGACGACGTGCTCACCTCGATCCACATCGAGGAGCACGAGATCGACGCCCGGGACACCAAGCTCGGCGCCGAGGAGATCACCCGGGACATCCCGAACGTCTCCGAGGAGGTGCTGGCCGATCTCGACGAGCGGGGCATCATCCGGATCGGTGCGGAGGTCCAGGCCGGCGACATCCTGGTCGGCAAGGTGACCCCGAAGGGCGAGACCGAGCTGACCCCCGAGGAGCGGCTGTTGCGGGCCATCTTCGGCGAGAAGGCCCGCGAGGTCCGCGACACCAGCCTCAAGGTGCCGCACGGTGAGACCGGCAAGGTCATCGGTATCCGGGTGTTCTCCCGCGATGACGACGACGAGCTGGCGCCGGGAGTCAACGAGCTGGTCCGGGTGTACGTGGCGCAGAAGCGCAAGATCCAGGACGGGGACAAGCTCGCCGGCCGGCACGGCAACAAGGGCGTCATCGGCAAGATCCTCCCGGTCGAGGACATGCCGTTCCTGCCCGACGGCACCCCGGTGGACATCATCCTCAACACCCACGGCGTGCCCCGGCGGATGAACATCGGCCAGATCCTGGAGACCCACCTGGGCTGGATTGCCAAGAGCGGGTGGCAGGTCGAGGGTGCCCCGGACTGGACGTCTCGGCTGCCCGAGGAGCTGCGCCAGGCCGAGCCCGGCACGGTGGTCGCCACGCCGGTGTTCGACGGGGCCACCGAGGAGGAGATCACCGGGCTGCTCGGCTCGACCCGGTCGAACCGGGACGGCGAGCGGATGGTCGGCGCCAACGGCAAGGCGCAACTGTTCGATGGCCGCACCGGTGAGCCGTACCCGTACCCGATCGCCGTCGGCTACATGTACATCATCAAGCTGCTGCACCTGGTTGACGACAAGATTCACGCCCGGTCGACCGGCCCCTACTCGATGATCACTCAGCAGCCGCTGGGCGGCAAGGCCCAGTTCGGTGGTCAGCGTTTCGGGGAGATGGAGTGCTGGGCGATGCAGGCCTACGGGGCGGCCTACACCCTGCAGGAACTGCTGACGATCAAGTCCGACGACGTGGTCGGGCGGGTGAAGGTGTATGAGGCCATCGTCAAGGGGGAGAACATCCCCGAACCGGGAATTCCCGAGTCGTTCAAGGTGCTGCTCAAGGAACTGCAGTCACTGTGCCTCAACGTCGAGGTGCTCTCCAGTGACGGTGCCGCGATCGAGATGCGGGATTCCGATGACGAGGACCTGGAGCGGGCTGCGGCCAATCTCGGTATCAACCTGTCCCGCAACGAGTCTCCTTCAGTTGACGACGTCGTGCAGTAACAGCTTCCCCAGACCGCGTCCGGTGCGGGGGTGGTCCTCCCGCCCGCCTCCGCTCCGGACGCTTTGACCAGCAGCCAGTACCACCCAGGGACTTCATCTCAACACAGGGGAGAAGGAACGAGACGTGCTCGACGTCAACTTCTTCGACGAGCTCCGGATCGGCCTCGCGACCGCAGAAGACATCCGCCAGTGGTCCTACGGCGAGGTCAAGAAGCCGGAGACGATCAACTACCGCACGCTCAAGCCGGAGAAGGACGGGCTCTTCTGTGAGAAGATCTTCGGTCCCACCCGGGACTGGGAGTGCTACTGCGGCAAGTACAAGCGGGTCCGCTTCAAGGGCATCATCTGCGAGCGCTGCGGCGTGGAGGTCACCCGGGCCAAGGTGCGTCGCGAGCGGATGGGGCACATCGAACTGGCCGCCCCGGTCACCCACATCTGGTACTTCAAGGGGGTCCCCAGCCGGCTGGGCTACCTGCTCGACCTGGCTCCCAAGGACCTCGAAAAGATCATCTACTTCGCCGCCTATGTGATCATAGCGGTGAACTCCGAGGAACGGCATAACGATCTCGCCACGGTGGAGAGCGAGATGCGGGTCGAGCGCAAGCGGGTCGAGGACCGCCGCGACGCCGAGCTGGAGGCCCGGGCGCAGAAGCTCGAGGCCGACCTGGCCGAGCTGGAGGCCGAGGGCGCCAAGAGCGACGTACGGCGCAAGGTCAAGGAGGGCGGCGAGCGCGAGATGCGCCAGCTCCGCGACCGCGCGCAGCGCGAGCTCGACCGGCTTGAGGAGATCTGGGAGACGTTCACCAAGCTGGAGGTCGGCCAGCTCATCGTTGACGAGCTGCTCTACCGCGAGCTCTACGACCGTTATGGTGAGTACTTCACCGGGGCCATGGGGGCCGAGGCGATCCAGAAGCTGCTGGAGAACTTCGACATCGAGGCCGAAGCGGAGAACCTGCGGGAGACCATCCGCAGTGGCAAGGGGCAGAAGAAGCTGCGCGCGCTCAAGCGGCTCAAGGTCGTCGCGGCATTCCAGGCCACTCGCAACAACCCGCTGGGCATGGTGCTGGACTGCGTCCCGGTGATCCCACCGGACCTGCGTCCGATGGTGCAGCTCGACGGTGGCCGGTTCGCCACCTCCGACCTCAACGACCTGTACCGGCGAGTGATCAACCGCAACAACCGGCTCAAGCGGCTCATCGACCTGGGCGCACCCGAGATCATCGTCAACAACGAGAAGCGGATGCTGCAGGAGGCGGTGGATGCGCTGTTCGACAACGGCCGCCGCGGCCGTCCGGTCACCGGGCCGGGCAACCGCCCGCTGAAGTCGCTGTCCGATCTGCTCAAGGGCAAGCAGGGCCGGTTCCGGCAGAACCTGCTCGGCAAGCGGGTCGACTACTCCGGCCGTTCGGTCATCGTGGTCGGTCCGCAGCTCAAGCTGCACCAGTGCGGACTGCCCAAGCAGATGGCGCTGGAGCTGTTCAAGCCGTTCGTGATGAAGCGCCTGGTTGACCTCAACCACGCGCAGAACATCAAGTCGGCCAAGCGCATGGTGGAGCGGCAGCGCCCGCAGGTGTGGGATGTGCTCGAGGAGGTCATCACCGAGCACCCGGTGCTGCTCAACCGGGCACCGACGCTGCACCGCCTCGGCATCCAGGCCTTCGAGCCGCAACTGGTGGAGGGCAAGGCCATCCAGTTGCACCCGCTGGTCTGTGAGGCGTTCAACGCCGACTTCGACGGGGACCAGATGGCGGTGCACCTGCCGCTGTCCGCCGAGGCGCAGGCCGAGGCCCGGATCCTGATGCTGTCGTCGAACAACATCCTCTCCCCGGCTTCGGGTCGCCCGCTGGCGATGCCGCGGCTGGACATGGTGACCGGGCTGTTCCACCTGACCAAGCTCGAGGAGGGTGCGCTGGGAGCGGGGCACTCGTTCTCCTCGCCGGCCGAGGCGCTGATGGCCCTGGACCGGGGCACGGTGGCGTTGCAGGCCAAGGTCCGGATCCGGCTGCGGAACGTGCTGCCACCGGTCGCCGAGCAGGACAAGCTGCGCCAGGCCCAGGGCTGGGCCCCGGGTGCGCCGTGGATCGCGGAGACCACCGTGGGGCGGGTGCTGTTCAACGACCTGCTGCCGGAGGACTACCCGTTCGTCAACGATGTGTTGCCCAAGAAGCGCCAGGCGGCGATCGTCAACGACCTCGCCGAGCGTTACCCGATGGTCACCGTGGCCCAGACGCTGGACAAGCTGAAGGACGCCGGTTTCCACTGGGCCACCCGGTCCGGAGTCACGCTGGCCAGTGCGGACGTCGTGGTGCCCGCGGAGAAGCAGGAGATCCTGGACAAGTACGAGGCCAAGGCCGACCAGGTGGAGAAGCGCTACCAGCGTGGGGTGCTCTCCCATGACGAGCGCAACGCCGAGCTGGTGAAGATCTGGTCGCAGGCCACCGACGAGGTGGCCAAGGCGATGGAGGCCAACTTCCCGGTGGACAACCCGGTGTTCACGATCGTGTCCTCCGGGGCGGCCGGGAACATGACCCAGGTGCGGTCCCTGGCCGGGATGCGTGGCCTGGTCTCCAACCCCAAGGGCGAGTACATCCCGCGGCCGATCAAGGCCAACTTCCGCGAGGGCCTGAGCGTGCTGGAGTACTTCATCGCCACCCACGGCGCCCGCAAGGGGCTGGCCGACACGGCCCTGCGCACCGCCGACTCCGGATACCTCACCCGGCGCCTGGTGGACGTCTCGCAGGACGTCATCGTGCGCGAGCACGACTGCGGCACCGAGCGTGGGATCCAGATGCCGCTGGTCGAGCCCGGCCCAGACGGCCAGCCGGTGCGGCACCGCTACGTGGGGACCAGCCTGATCGCCCGCAGCACCGCGGAGGACGTGCTGGACAGCTCCGGTGCGGTGCTGCTGCCCCGAGGCGCCGATCTGGGCGAGATCGCGATCTCGACGCTCATGTCGGCCGGTATCGAGCGGGTCAAGATTCGCTCGGTGCTGACCTGCGAGGCCGCCAGCGGGGTCTGCGCGATGTGCTACGGGCGCTCGATGGCTACCGGCAAGCTGGTCGATGTGGGCGAGGCGGTCGGCATCGTGGCCGCGCAGTCCATCGGTGAGCCCGGTACCCAGCTCACCATGCGCACCTTCCACCAGGGTGGGGTGGCCGGTGATGACATCACCACCGGTCTGCCCCGGGTGCAGGAGCTGTTCGAGGCCCGGGTACCCAAGGGCATGGCGCCCATCGCAGACGCCGACGGCCGGGTGCGCATCGAGGACGGCGACAAGTTCTGGAAGATCACCATCATTCCGAACGACGGCAGCGAGGAGATCATCTACGACAAGCTGTCCAAGCGGCAGCGGCTCGCGGTGATCACTGCCGATAGCACCGAGCGCCCGCTGACCGACGGGGATCACGTCACGGTCGGGCAGAAGCTGCTCGAGGGCGTGGTGGACCCGCACGAGGTGCTGCGCGTGATGGGTCCCCGGGAGGTGCAGTTGCACCTGGTCCGGGAGGTCCAGCAGGTGTACCGCTCGCAGGGGGTGGACATCCACGACAAGCACATCGAGGTCATCGTCCGGCAGATGCTGCGCCGGGTGACGATCATCGACTCGGGGTCCACCGAGTTCCTGCCCGGTGCGCTGGCCGAGCGCAGCGAGTTCGAGTCGGAGAACCGGCGGGTGGTCGCCGAGGGCGGCGAGCCCGCTGCGGGCCGTCCGGTGCTGATGGGGATCACCAAGGCGTCGCTGGCCACCGAGTCGTGGCTGTCCGCAGCGTCCTTCCAGGAGACAACGAAGATCCTCACTGACGCGGCGATCCAGGGCAAGAGCGACAAGCTGGTCGGGCTCAAGGAGAACGTGATCATCGGCAAGCTGATCCCGGCCGGCACCGGGATCAACCGGTACCGCAACATCGAGGTGCAGCCGACCGAGGAGGCCCGGGCCGCGGCATACGCGATCCCGTCCTACGACGATGGCTACTACTCGCCCGACGTGTTCGGCGCCGGAACCGGGGCAGCCGTCCCGCTCGACGATTACGACTTCGGCCGCGACTTCCGCTGACTCGGGTGGGGGGCTCTTGAAGAGCCCCCAACCCCCCAGTCGGCGAGCACTGCGGCGGTGTCTGTGTCGGGCTCGCGGGGCGGCGTCGGCAGATCGGGGGGGGTCCGGGAGAACCGGGGGGCCGGCGCTGGCTGGAGCACCCCGCCGAGCTCGACCAGGGTGCCGCGGGCGGCGATGTGCGGGTGCGCGGGCACCTCGGCGAAGGCCAACACCGGGGTCACGCAGGCGTCGGTGCTCTCGAAGGCGGCCGCCCACTCGTCCCGGGTGCGGCTGGCGAATACCGCAGTGAACCGCTCGCGCAGCACCGGCCATCCGGCCCGGTCCAGTTGCGCGGGCAGGTCGGCCTCGGCAAGCCCGAGACCGGCCAGCAGCTCTGCGTAGAACTGCGGTTCCAGCGCACCGACGGCGACGTACCGGCCGTCCGCGCAGGCATAGGTGTCGTAGAAGGGGGCGCCCGAGTCGAGCAGATTGCTCCCCCGCTGGTCGTTCCACAACCCGCAGGCCCGCAGTGACCAGCACATCTGCGCCAGCACGCTCACCCCGTCCAGCATGGCGACGTCGACGATCTGGCCGGCGCCTGCGCGCTCCCGCTGCCACAACGCGGCGAGCACGCCAGCGACCAGGAACATCGAGCCGCCCCCGAAGTCGCCGATCAGGTTCAGCGGTGGCACCGGCTTGCCCCCGGCGCTGCCGATGGCGTGCAGCACGCCGGACAGCGCGAGGTAGTTGAGGTCGTGCCCGGCGCGGCCGGCCAGCGGGCCGTCCTGACCCCAGCCGGTCATCCGGGCGTACACCAGCCGCGGGTTGCGGGCGTGACAGTCGGCCGGGCCGATGCCGAGCCGCTCGGCCACCCCGGGCCGCATGCCTTCCACCAGCACATCAGCCTGCTCCACCAGTTGCAGGACGGTCTCCCGGCCGATGGGGTCCTTGAGGTCGGCGGCCACCGAGCGCCTGCCGCGAAGCAACTGGTCGCTGGCTGGGGGAACTAGGTGCAGGCCAGCGGAGGGCCGCTGCACCCGGACCACGTCGGCTCCGAGGTCGGCGAGCAGCATCGCCGCATGCGGCGCGGGCCCGATCCCGGCCAGTTCGACCACCCGTAGTCCCGCCAGTGGGCCTGGCATCGCACCTGCACCTCCTGGGGAGTGGGATTCGGGGGTCACCGAAGCTGGCGAGCCCGCGCCGGCGACCACCACCTCCAGCACCGGCCGCGCCGGTGGGGAGCACGTGCTGGCTGCGCGGTCCCTCTGCGGCGCAGCGTAGAGAACCGGGTGCGCCAGAGTCGAGGTCCGCCCCACCCGAGGGGCTAAAGACCGCGGTGGGGAGGGGGCCGTTTTGACCCTCGGTGAAAGCCCCCGCTATCCTTGTCGGTGTGCCCGACTCCGGTCGGGTAGCTCCGCGTGCGTGTTGGCGGCGCACACCGGGATGGCGAGTCCCTGGGACCGCCAGCTCCGGGCTCGCGCCGGGTGCCGCCCAGCTCCAGCCGGACCGTACCGGTCGGCTGCCGGGTGACCCAGAGCGACACGCCCGACCTCGGGATACGGAATGACCGGCAGTGCAGCACCACTGCCGACCAGCACCAGACGCACAGCCGACAGAGCATTACCGCAGAAGACGAAGAAAGCTGGTCCATGCCTACCATCCAGCAGCTGGTCCGTAAGGGCCGCGAGGACAAGGTCGCCAAGACCAAGACTGCGGCGCTCAAGGGGAGCCCGCAGCGACGCGGTGTGTGCACCCGCGTGTACACGACGACCCCGAAGAAGCCCAACTCGGCGTTGCGCAAGGTCGCCCGGGTCCGGCTCACCAGTTCGGTCGAGGTGACCGCCTACATCCCGGGTGAGGGCCACAACCTCCAGGAGCACTCGATCGTGCTGGTGCGTGGTGGCCGGGTGAAGGACCTCCCCGGAGTGCGCTACAAGATCATTAGAGGGTCGCTGGACACCCAGGGTGTGAAGGGGCGCAAGCAGGCCCGCAGCCGCTACGGTGCGAAGAAGGAGAAGAGCTGATGCCCCGTAAGGGTCCGGCCCCCAAGCGCCCGCTCATCTCCGACCCGGTCTACGGGTCGCCGCTGGTCACCCAACTGGTGAACAAGGTGCTGGTGCAGGGTAAGCGCTCAGTGGCCGAGAAGATCGTCTACCAGGCGCTGGAGGGCTGCAAGGACAAGACCGGCACCGATCCGGTGGTCACCCTCAAACGTGCGCTGGACAATGTCAAGCCGACCATCGAGGTGAAGAGCCGCCGGGTCGGTGGCGCCACCTACCAGGTGCCGGTCGAGGTCCGGGCCCCTCGGCAGACCACCCTGGCACTGCGCTGGCTGGTCACCTTCTCCCGGCAGCGCAGGGAGAAGACGATGGTCGAGCGGCTGATGAACGAACTGCTCGATGCCAGCAACGGCCTCGGGGCGAGCGTGAAGCGCCGCGAGGACACCCACAAGATGGCCGAGTCCAACAAGGCCTTCGCCCATTATCGATGGTGACCCACCACGGTTACCGGCAACTGCTGAGCCAACCGCTCACTTCAAGACAGCTAGGGATGAACTCTCGTGGCACGTGACGTGCTGACCGACCTCGCCAAGGTCCGCAACATCGGGATCATGGCGCATATCGACGCGGGCAAGACCACCACCACCGAGCGGGTCCTGTTCTACACCGGGATCAACTACAAGATGGGTGAGGTGCACGACGGCGCCGCCACGATGGACTGGATGGAAGAGGAGCAGAAGCGCGGCATCACGATCACCTCCGCCGCGACGACCACCTTCTGGGCGGGCCACCAGATCAACATCCTGGACACCCCTGGTCACGTCGACTTCACCGTCGAGGTGGAGCGGTCGCTGCGGGTGCTCGACGGGGCGGTCGCGGTGTTCGACGGCAAGGAGGGCGTCGAGCCGCAGTCCGAGACGGTGTGGCGGCAGGCCGACAAGTACCACGTGCCGCGGATCTGCTTCGTCAACAAGATGGACAAGGTGGGTGCGGACTTCTACTTCACCGTACGCACCATCCGGGAACGACTCGGGGCCACCCCGCTGGTCATCCAGTTGCCCATCGGCTCCGAGTCCGGCTTCCAGGGAGTGGTGGATCTGGTGCAGATGCGGGCGTTGACCTGGCGCGGGGAAGTCCAGAAGGGCGAGGACTACACCGTCGAGGAGATCCCGGCCGAGCTGGTCGAGGTTGCCCACGAGTACCGGGAGAAGCTGCTGGAGGCCGTCGCCGAGACCGACGACGAGCTGATGGAGGCCTACCTCGGTGGCGTCGAGCTCACCGTCGCGCAGCTCAAGGCCGGTATCCGGAAGATCACCGTGACCAGCCAGGCGTATCCGGTGCTGTGCGGCTCGGCGTTCAAGAACAAGGGCGTGCAGCCGATGCTGGACGCAGTGATCGACTACTTGCCCTCGCCGCTGGACGTGCCTCCGATGCACGGGGTGCTGCCCGACGGCGTGACACCTGCCGTGCGCAGGCCTGCCACCGACGAGCCGTTCTCGGCGCTCGCCTTCAAGATCGCGGCGCACCCGTTCTTCGGCAAGCTGACCTACGTCCGGGTGTACTCCGGGCGGATCGCCGCCGGCTCGCAGGTGATCAACTCGACCAAGGAGCGCAAGGAGCGCATCGGCAAGCTGTTCCAGATGCACTCCAACAAGGAGAACCCGGTCGACGAGGCGCGGGCCGGCCACATCTACGCGATGATCGGCCTGAAGGAGACCACTACCGGCGACACCTTGTGCGACCCGCAGGCGCCGATCATCCTGGAGTCGATGACCTTCCCGGAGCCGGTCATCCAGGTCGCCATCGAGCCGAAGACCAAGAGTGACCAGGAGAAGCTGGGCATCGCGATCCAGAAGCTGGCCGAGGAGGACCCCACCTTCCAGGTCAAGCTGGACGACGAGACCGGACAGACGATCATCGCCGGGATGGGTGAGTTGCATCTCGAGGTGCTGGTGAACCGGATGCGCAGCGATTTCAAGGTCGAGGCCAACATCGGCAAGCCGCAGGTGGCCTACCGGGAGACGATCCGCCGGACGGTCGAGAAGCACGAGTACACGCACAAGAAGCAGACCGGTGGCTCGGGTCAGTTCGCCCGGGTGATCATCAAGCTGGAGCCGTTGCAGACCGGTGATGGCGCGCTCTACGAGTTCGACAACAAGGTCACCGGGGGCCGGATCCCCAGGGAGTACATCCCGGCGGTGGATGCCGGGGCGCAGGACGCCATGCAGTACGGTGTGCTCGCCGGCTATCCGCTGGTCGGTCTGCGGGTCACCCTGCTGGACGGGGCATACCACGAAGTGGACTCCTCGGAAATGGCCTTCAAGATCGCCGGATCGATGGCGCTCAAGGAGGCGGCGCGCAAGGCCAGCCCGGTGATTCTGGAGCCGGTGATGGCGGTCGAGGTCACCACGCCCGAGGACTACATGGGCGATGTCATCGGCGACCTCAACTCCCGCCGGGGTCACATCCAGCACATGGAGGAGCGCAGCGGCTCCCGGGCGATCAAGGCGCTGGTGCCGCTGTCGGAGATGTTCGGCTATGTCGGCGACCTGCGGTCGCGAACCCAGGGCCGGGCGAACTACACCATGCAGTTCGACTCCTACGCTGAGGTCCCGGCCAACGTGTCCAAGGAGATCATCGCGAAGGCGACGGGCGAGTGAGCATTGAGGCGGAGAAGTGAACAGCTCCGGCCGCGGTTAGCCGCGGCAGCGGGCACCGGGGTCACCTCTGGCGGTCCGCATGAGACGGCCCTGACAACATGCCGCCATACCAGGACCCGCTAAGGTCCGGCGGACTAAGAGAACGAGTCCAGGAGGACGAGAGCAGTGGCGAAGGCGAAGTTCCAGCGGACCAAGCCGCACGTCAACATCGGGACCATCGGTCACATCGACCACGGCAAGACCACGCTGACCGCGGCGATCACCAAGGTCCTGCATGACAAGTACCCGGACGTGAACCAGGCATCGGCGTTCGACATGATCGACAAGGCCCCTGAGGAGAAGCAGCGGGGCATCACGATCTCGATCGCCCACGTGGAGTACCAGACCGAGAAGCGGCACTACGCCCACGTCGATTGCCCCGGGCACGCCGACTACATCAAGAACATGATTACCGGCGCGGCGCAGATGGATGGTGCCATCCTGGTGGTGGCCGCCACCGATGGCCCGATGCCGCAGACCCGCGAGCACGTGCTGCTGGCTCGTCAGGTCGGGGTGCCCTACATCGTCGTCGCGCTGAACAAGGCCGACATGGTCGACGACGAGGAGATCATGGAGCTAGTCGAGCTCGAGGTGCGTGAGCTGCTCTCCAATCAGGATTACCCCGGCGACGACCTGCCGATCGTGCGGGTCTCCGCGCTCAAGGCGCTGGAGGGTGATGCCGAGTGGGGCAGCAAGCTCCTGGAGCTGATGGACGCCGTGGACGAGAACGTCCCGGAGCCGGTGCGTGAGGTCGACAAGCCGTTCCTCATGCCGATCGAGGATGTCTTCACCATCACCGGCCGCGGCACCGTGGTGACCGGCCGGATCGAGCGCGGCGTGGTCAATGTGAACGAGGAGGTGGAGATCGTCGGCATCAGGGAGAAGTCGCTGAAGACCACGGTCACCTCCATCGAGATGTTCAAGAAGTTCCTCGACCAGGGCATGGCCGGGGACAACGCCGCGCTGCTGCTGCGCGGGGTCAAGCGGGACCAGGTGGAGCGCGGGCAGGTTGTGATCAAGCCCGGCACCACCACCCCGCATACCGAGTTCGACGCCCGGGTCTACATCCTGTCCAAGGACGAGGGTGGACGGCACACGCCGTTCTTCAACAACTACCGCCCGCAGTTCTACTTCCGGACCACCGATGTGACCGGGGTGGTGACCCTGCCCGAGGGCACCGAGATGGTCATGCCGGGTGACAATACCGAGATGTCGGTGAAGCTCATCCAGCCGATCGCGATGGAAGAGGGCCTGAAGTTCGCGATCCGGGAGGGTGGCCGCACCGTCGGCGCGGGCCACGTCACGAAGATCACAAAGTAGCCGTGCGGTAGCGGCCGGGTCTGCCGGTGCCGTGCACGGCACCGGCAGACCCGGGCCAGCGGAGGCCGCAAAGCCAGCCCCGAATTTGGTCGGCGATCAGGGGTCGCCTATCATTGAGCGGTTGCTTGGCGGGGCGGCCAGTTCGACGGGTGACCGGGCGGGCGGTCACCGCACGATGTGAGCACCCCGGACGCACACCTTTCCGCAGATCGAAGCCAGGACATCGGTCTGTGCATCGACTTGCGACACACCCGACCGCGGGGACCGGCGAGACCAGGTACCCGCAGGCACCACCAGACAGATCAGCGGCACGAGACTGATAGGAACTGCCAACCATCATGGCGGGACAGAAGATCCGGATTAGGCTCAAGGCCTACGACCACGAGGCGATCGACGCGTCCGCGCGCAAGATCGTCGAGACCGTGACGCGCACCGGCGCTCGGGTCGTCGGGCCGGTGCCGCTGCCGACCGAGAAGAACGTGTACTGCGTCATCCGCTCGCCGCACAAGTACAAGGACTCGCGCGAGCACTTCGAGATGCGCACGCACAAGCGGCTGATCGACATCCTCGACCCGACGCCCAAGACGGTGGACGCGCTGATGCGCATCGACCTGCCCGCCAGCGTCGACGTCAACATCCAGTAAGGCCGGGAGATGACAGCGACTGATTCGGAGCAGCAGGTCAAGGGCATTCTGGGCACCAAGCTCGGGATGACCCAGGTTTTTGACGAGCACAACAGGATCGTCCCGGTCACCGTGGTCCAGGCCGGTCCCTGCGTGGTGACGCAGATCCGCACGCCGGACAAGGACGGCTATCCCGCGGTCCAGATGGCCTTCGGCGCGATCGACCCGCGCAAGGTGACCAAGCCGGTGGCTGGCCACTACAGCAGGGCCGGCGTCACCCCCCGGCGTCACCTGGTCGAGCTGCGCACCGCCGACGCCGCTGAGTACGAGGTCGGCCAAGAGGTCACCGTTGACGTGTTCACGGCGGGCACAGTGGTGGACGTGGTGGGCACCAGCAAGGGCAAGGGCACCGCCGGGGTGATGAAGCGGCACGGCTTCGGTGGTCTCGGCGCCAGCCACGGCACCCAGCGCAAGCACCGGGCGCCGGGTTCGATCGGCGGGTGCGCGACCCCGAGCCGGGTGTTCAAGGGCACCCGGATGGCCGGCCGGATGGGCAATGTTCGGGTGACCACCCAGAACCTCACCGTGCACCGGGTGGACAGCGAGTCCGGGCTGCTGCTGATCAAGGGCGCGCTGCCCGGCCCCAAGGGTGGCCTGGTGCTGGTCAAGACGGCGGCGAAAGGCGGTGCAGCGCAGTGACCAGGGTCGACATCAAGACTCCCGACGGTGCCACGGCGGGAACCGTCGAGTTGCCCGCCGATGTCTTCGATGCGGTGGCCAACATCCCGCTGATGCATCAGGTGGTGGTCGCTCAGCGGGCCGCGGCCCGGCAAGGCACGCACGACACCAAGACCCGGGGTGAGGTCGCCGGCGGCGGCGCCAAGCCCTACCGGCAGAAGGGCACCGGGCGGGCCCGGCAGGGATCGATCCGGGCTCCGCAGTTCACCGGCGGGGGCATCGTCCATGGTCCCACGCCCCGCGACTACACCCAGCGCACCCCGAAGAAGATGAAGGCGGCCGCGCTGCGTGGGGCATTGTCGGACCGGGCTCGGGCCGGACGGGTGCACGTGCTCTCCGCGCTGGTCACCGGGGACACCCCGGCCACGAAGGCGGCGCGCAGCGTCCTGGAGGGGCTGGCCGGCGCCGGCGCCAAGCTGCTGGTGGTGCTCGACCGGGCCGACGAGGTGGCCCGACGCAGCGTGCGCAACCTGCCGTCGGTACACGTGCTGACCCCTGACCAGCTCAACACCTATGACGTGCTGGTCAGCGACGAGGTGGTGTTCACCGCTGATGCGCTGCAGAGCTTCCTGGCCGGACCGGTCCGGGGGCACCGCAGCACCCCGGCGGAGGGCACGACGGCTGACGAGGCGGGAGTGGTTGAGGCCGGGGTGGCTGAGGAGGCCGGGGTGGCTGAGGAGGAGGTCCGGTGATCCCCGATCCCCGTGACGTGATCCTCAAGCCCATCATCTCGGAGAAGAGCTACGGGCTGCTGGAGGAGAACAAGTACACCTTCCTGGTGGCGCCACACGCCAACAAGACCGAGATCAAGATCGCCGTCGAGAAGATCTTCGGGGTGCAGGTGGTCAGCGTCAACACCCTCAACCGTCCAGGCAAGCGCAAGCGCACCCGGGTCGGGGTCGGCAAGCGCAAGGACACCAAGCGCGCCATCGTGACGCTGTCCGCCGAGAGCAAGCAGATCGAGCTTTTCGGCGGACCGGCCGGGTGAACGAGACCGGGCCGTCAGGGAGATCGGGCCAGTGAGGAAACCGAGCTAAGACATGGGCATCCGCAAGTACAAGCCGACGACACCGGCACGTCGTGGCGCCAGCGTCTCCGACTTCACCGAGATCACCCGGGACCATCCGGAGAAGTCGCTGGTCCGTCCGCTGCACGGCAAGGGTGGTCGCAATGGCCATGGCCGGATCACCACCCGGCACCAGGGCGGTGGCCACAAACGCGCGTACCGCCTGATTGACTTCCGGCGGGCGGACAAGGACGGGGTGCCGGCCAAGGTCGCGCACATCGAGTACGACCCGAACCGCACCGCGCGCATCGCCCTGCTGCACTACGCCGACGGGGAGAAGCGCTACATCATCGCCCCGGAAAAGCTGCGCCAGGGTGACATCGTAGAGAACGGGCCGAAGGCCGACATCAAGCCGGGCAACAGCCTGCCGTTGCGCAACATCCCGGTCGGCACGGTGGTGCACGCCATCGAGCTGCGTCCCGGCGGCGGAGCGAAGATCGCTCGCTCGGCCGGCGCCCGGGTCCAGTTGGTAGCCAAGGACGGACCGTATGGCCAGTTGCGGATGCCATCGGGCGAGATCCGCAACGTCGACGTGCGCTGCCGGGCCACGGTGGGCGAGGTCGGCAACGCGGAGCAGGCCAACATCAACTGGGGTAAGGCGGGCCGGATGCGCTGGAAGGGCAAGCGCCCCACGGTCCGCGGCGTGGTGATGAACCCGGTCGACCACCCGCACGGTGGTGGGGAGGGCAAGACCTCCGGGGGCCGGCACCCGGTGAACCCGGCAGGCAAGCCCGAGGGCCGCACCCGGCGTCGCAAGCCCAGCGACAAGCTGATCGTCCGCCGCCGCCGTACCGGCAAGAAGCGCTGAGCAGGAGGGCAAGCATGCCACGCAGCCTGAAGAAGGGCCCGTTCGTCGACGACCACCTGCTCAGGAAGGTGGATGCGCACAACGACGCAGGCAGCAAGCAGGTGATCAGGACCTGGTCCCGCCGCTCCACGGTCATCCCCGACATGATCGGGCACACCATCGCGGTGCACGACGGGCGCAAACACGTCCCGGTGTTCATCACCGAGTCGATGGTCGGGCACAAGCTCGGCGAGTTCGCCCCGACCCGCACCTTCCGTGGGCACGTCAAGGACGACCGGAGGGCCCGGCGCCGCTGAACCGGCCCCCGCCGCACCCAGCAGATGACCCCCAGCAGATGCACAGAGACGAAGAGGTAGCAGCGCATGGACGCCCGTAACGAAGCCCGCGCGGCGGCCGCGCCGAAGCCGTCCCGCGCGGTGGCGCGGGCCCGGTATGTCCGCGTGGCGCCGATGAAGGCGCGTCGCGTGGTCGATCTGATCAGGGGCCGTAGCGCCCGCGACGCGCTGGCGGTGCTGCAGTTCGCGCCGCAAGCCGCTTCCGATCCGGTGTCGAAGGTGCTGGCCAGCGCGATGGCCAACGCCGAGAACAACCTCGACATGGACCCCGAGACGCTGGTGGTGGCCAGGGCGTTCGTGGACGAGGGTCCAACGCTGAAGCGGTTCCGGCCGCGCGCGCAGGGCCGGGCGTACCGGATCCGCAAGCGCACCAGTCACATCACGGTGGAGGTCGAGGCGGTGCCCCAGCGCCAGACGTCCCAGCGCCGCACCGCCGGCCGGGTCCGGAGCGGGCAGGCAGGTACCAGCAAGAAGGCCACCCAGACAAGGAGTGCCCGCTAGTGGGTCAGAAGATCAACCCGCACGGCTTCCGGCTCGGCATCTCGACCGACTGGAAGTCCCGCTGGTATGCGGACAAGCAGTACGCGGAGTATGTCAAGGAGGACGTCGCGATCCGCCGGCTGCTGTCCAAGGGCATGGAGCGGGCGGGCATCGCCAAGGTCGAGATCGAGCGCACCCGGGACCGGGTGCGGGTCGACATTCACACCGCCCGGCCGGGCATCGTGATCGGCCGCCGCGGCGCGGAAGCCGACCGGATTCGCGGCGAGCTGGAGAAGTTGTCCGGCAAGCAGGTGCAGCTCAACATCCTGGAGGTCAAGAACCCCGAGTCAGAGGCTCAGTTGGTGGCCCAGGCGGTGGCCGAGCAGTTGTCCAACCGGGTCGCCTTCCGTCGCGCGATGCGCAAGGCCATTCAGTCGGCCATGCGCTCGCCCCAGGTCAAAGGCATCCGGGTGCAGTGCTCGGGCCGGCTCGGCGGGGCCGAGATGTCCCGCTCGGAGTTCTACCGGGAGGGCCGGGTTCCGCTGCACACGCTGCGGGCGGACATCGACTACGGGCTGTTCGAGGCGCGCACCACATTCGGCCGGATCGGGGTCAAGGTCTGGATCTACAAGGGCGACGTGGTCGGTGGTCGCCGCGAGCGGGAGACCGATGGCGCGGCGGCCGCCGCGGCCAGGGCACCGCGGCGGGAGCGCCCCGCCCGGCGTCGCTCCGGGGCTGCCGGGACGACGGGGGCCTCGACCGAGGCCGGTCGAGCCGCGGCCGCCGATGAGGAAGCGACTCGCGCCGCCGTGGCTGCGGTCGCCGAGGGCCCGGAGACCGCGGACCTCGCAGGAAATGGGGAGGGCTGAGCCGTGCTGATTCCCCGTAAGGTCAAGCACCGCAAGCAGCATTCGCCGAGTCGTAAGGGCATGGCCAAGGGCGGTACCCAGGTCACCTTCGGGGACTACGGAATCCAGGCCCTGGAGCCGGCCTACGTGACCAACCGGCAGATCGAGTCCGCCCGTATCGCCATCAACCGGCATATTCGCCGCGGCGGCAAAGTGTGGATCACGATCTTCCCGGATCGTCCCTTGACCAAGAAGCCGGCCGAGACCCGGATGGGATCCGGCAAGGGCTCGCCGGAATGGTGGGTGGCCAACGTCAAGCCCGGCCGGGTGATGTTCGAGATGAGCTACCCGAACGAGACGGTGGCCCGCGAGGCGCTGCGCCGTGCGATGCACAAGCTGCCGATGAAGTGCCGGATCGTGACCCGTGAGGGGGTGGACTTGTAGATGGCAGCCACCACGACTGCGAGCGAGCTTCGCGAGCTCGGTGACGACGAACTGGTGCTCCGGTTGCGCGAGGCCAAGGAGGAGCTGTTCAACTTGCGCTTCCAGATGGCCACCGGACAGATGGACAACAACCGCCGGCTGCGTGCGGTCCGGCACGACATCGCCCGGATCTATACCGTGATGCGGGAGCGTGAGCTCGGCCTCTCGGTCTCTCCGGATGCGGCATCACCGAGCACGGGGTCGTCGGGCCCGGGGTCGTCGAGTACTGGGTCCGGAAGTGAGGGTGCGGCATGAGCGAGAATACCCAGCCCGCAAAGCGCAACCAGCGCAAGGTCCGGGAGGGCTACGTTGTCTCGGACAAGATGGACAAGACGGTTGTGGTCGCGCTGGAAGACCGCAAGAAGCACCCGCTGTACGGAAAGGTGATGCGCTCGACCACCAAGGTGAAGGCGCACGACGAAGCCAACACCGCAGGTGTTGGCGACCGGGTGTTGTTGATGGAGACCCGCCCGCTGTCGGCGACCAAGCGCTGGCGGCTGGTGCAGATTCTCGAGAAGGCCAAGTGACCGACTGCGCGTCGGCCCGGACGCGGCGCAGCGCGTGTTTGGGTGCGAGAAGGAGTTGACGTGATCCAGCAGGAGTCGCGACTGCGGGTCGCCGACAACACGGGTGCCAAAGAGATCCTGTGCATCCGGGTGCTCGGTGGCAGTTCGCGCCGTTACGCCGGTATCGGAGACATCATCGTGGCCACCGTCAAGGACGCCATTCCGGGTGCTGCAGTCAAGCGGGGTGACGTGGTCAAGGCGGTCATCGTGCGCACCGTGAAGGAGAAGCGCCGCCCGGACGGCTCGTACATCCGGTTCGACGAGAACGCCGCAGTGCTCATCAAACCCGATGGTGAGCCACGCGGGACCCGGATTTTCGGTCCGGTGGGCCGGGAGCTAAGGGACAAGCGTTTCATGAAGATTATCTCGTTGGCCCCGGAGGTGCTTTAACGATGAAGGTGCGCAAGGGCGACACGGTCGTCGTCATCGCGGGCAAGGACAAGGGCGCCAAGGGTCGGGTAATCCAGGCTTACCCGGAGACCGGCCGGGTGCTGGTCGAGGGCGTCAACCGGATCAAGAAGCACACCCGGATCAGCCGTACTCAGCGCGGTGCGCAGACCGGCGGCATCGTCACCCAGGAGGCCACCATTGACGTCTCTAATGTCATGGTCATCGACTCCGAGGGCAAGCCGACCCGGGTGGGTTACCGCACCGACGACGAGGGCCGGCGCGTGCGCATTTCGCGGCGCAACGGCAAGGACATCTGACAATGACAACAGATACCGTGACAACAGATACCGTGACAACAGATTCAGCGAAAACGCCGCGGCTGAAGGCCCGGTACCGCGAGGAGATCGCCGCCGCGCTGCGCGAGCAGTTCGGTTACACCAACCCGATGCAGGTGCCCCGAGTGGTCAAGGTCGTGGTGAACATGGGTGTCGGTGACGCCGCCCGGGACGCCAAGCTGATGGAAGGCGCCGTCCGCGACCTGTCGGCGATCACCGGCCAGAAGCCGCAGGTGCAGCGGGCCCGTAAGTCCATCGCCCAGTTCAAGCTGCGCGAGGGGATGCCGATCGGTGCGAAGGTCACCCTGCGCGGCGACCGGATGTGGGAGTTTCTGGACCGGCTACTGACCATCGCGCTGCCCCGAATCCGGGACTTCCGGGGTCTGTCGCGGGCTCAGTTCGACGGTCACGGCAACTACACGTTCGGGCTGAGCGAGCAGTCGATGTTCCACGAGATCGACCCGGACAGCATCGATCGCCAGCGGGGGATGGATATCACCGTGGTCACTTCCGGGACCACCGACGAGGAGGGCCGGGCGCTGCTGCGCCGCCTGGGCTTCCCCTTCAAGGAGAGCTGATGGCGAAGAAGTCGCTGATCATCAAGGCGGCCCGCAAGCCGAAGTTCGCGGTACGGGCCTACACCCGCTGCCAGCGCTGCGGGCGGCCCCGAGCCGTCTACCGCAAGTACGGGCTGTGCCGGATCTGCCTGCGCGAGATGGCGCACCGCGGCGAGCTGCCCGGTGTGCGGAAGTCCTCGTGGTGAGGCGCGGGACGCAGCACCACGCACGGGGCGCAGCCATACCGATCGCCGCAGGCCCGGGAGGGAACCACGGCGGGAAGGGACCCACGAGGTCACCATGACGATGACCGACCCGATCGCAGACATGCTGACCCGTCTGCGCAACGCGAACTCGGCGTACCACGACCAGGTCGTGATGCCGCACTCCAAGCTCAAGGCGAACATCGCCGAGATCCTCCAGCGGGAGGGCTACATCGCCGGCTTCCGCACCGAGGAGGCTGCGGTGGGCAAGTCCCTGGTGGTCGACCTCAAGTACGGGCCGAACCGGGAGCGCAGCATCGCGGGCCTGCGCCGGGTGTCCAAGCCCGGCCTGCGGGTGTATGCGAAGTCGACCTCGTTGCCGAAGGTGCTCGGCGGCCTCGGCGTGGCGATCATCTCCACATCCACCGGGCTGCTCACCGACCGGCAGGCCGCCAAGCAGGGCGTGGGCGGGGAAGTCCTCGCCTTCGTCTGGTGAGAGGGGAGCAGATCAGATGTCGCGCATCGGTAAGCAGCCGATCACCGTGCCAGCCGGTGTCGAGGTGACCATCGAGGGACGCACCGTGACGGTGCAGGGCCCCAAGGGCAGCCTGTCGCACACCCTGGCCGAGCCGATCACCGCGCAACAGGCACCGGACGGCACGATCCTGGTCCAGCGGCCGGACGACGAGCGGCGCAGCAAGGCACTGCACGGGCTGTCCCGCACGCTGGTGTACAACATGATCATCGGGGTCAGCCAGGGCTACGAGAAGAAGATGGAGATTCACGGCGTCGGTTACCGCGTGGTGGCCAAGGGCTCGGACCTGGAATTCGCCCTGGGTTACAGCCACCCGGTGCCGGTCAAGGCGCCCGAGGGCATCACCTTCAAGGTGGAGACGCCGACCAGGTTCTCCGTGGTGGGCATCCATAAGGAGACGGTCGGTGAGATTGCCGCAAACATCCGCAGGCTGCGCCGTCCCGATCCGTACAAGGGCAAGGGCGTGCGCTACGCGGGCGAGAAGATCCGCCGCAAGGTCGGGAAGACAGGTAAGTGATCATGGCTGAGGCAGCGACGGCTGGGATGACTGAAGCGGCTGGGACGACCGAGACGGTTGGTTCCACTGCTGGCACCAAGCGCCGGGTGATCGGCCGCGACGTGTCGACGCGGCGCCGGATGGCGCGGGCGCGGCGGCACCTCCGGCTGCGCAAGAAGGTCAGCGGGTCCCCGGAGCGTCCGCGCCTGGTGGTCAACCGCTCCTCCCGGCACATCGCGGTGCAGTTGGTGGACGACCTGGCCGGGCACACCCTGGCTGCGGCCGCCAGCATCGAGCCGGAGGTCCGGGCGCTCGAAGGGGACAAGAAGGCCAAGGCGGCCAAGGTCGGCGAGCTGATCGCGCGCCGGGCCAAGGCGGTCGGCGTGAGTCGGGTGGTCTTCGACCGCGGCGGGCACGACTACCATGGCCGGATCGCGGCACTGGCCGACGCCGCCCGCCAGGCAGGCCTGGAGTTCTGACGTGATGAGCGACGGCGTGATGAGCGACAGTGTGCTCGAGGACAATGGGCGCACTGACAGCGGACAGCAACCGCAGTACCTGAGCAATGGAGGAAACGCCTGATGCCTGGACGCATGCGGCGGGAAGGCGGAGGCGGCGAGCGCGGTGACCGCCGGGACCGCCGGGACGGCGGCCGCGGCGGGGCGGCCCAGCAGGAGAAGAGCCCGCACCTGGAGCGGGTGGTCGCGATCAACCGGGTGGCCAAGGTGGTCAAAGGCGGCCGGCGGTTCAGCTTTACCGCGCTGGTCGTGGTCGGCGACGGCGACGGGATGGTCGGGGTTGGCTACGGCAAGGCCAAGGAGGTGCCTGCGGCGATCCAGAAGGGCGTGGAGGAAGCCAAGAAGAACTTCTTCCGGGTACCGCGGATCGCCGGCACCATCCCGCATCCGATCACTGGTGAGGCGGCGGCAGGAGTGGTGCTGCTGCGTCCGGCGAGTCCCGGTACCGGGGTCATCGCCGGTGGACCGGTGCGCGCGGTGCTGGAATGCGCCGGAGTGCACGACGTGCTGTCCAAGTCGCTGGGCAGTGACAATGCGATCAACATCGTGCATGCCACGGTGGCCGCGCTGAAGGGCCTGCAGCGCCCCGAGGAGGTGGCCGCTCGCCGCGGCCTGCCGCTGGCGGACGTGGCCCCGGCCGGGATGCTGCGGGCACGGGCCGGGCAGGGGGCGTGACGTGGGACAGCTCAGGGTCACCCAGATTCGCAGCACCATCGGCAGCCAGCGCAACCAGCGCGAGACATTGCGCTCACTGGGATTGCGCAAGATCCGGCAGTCCGTGGACCGGGAGGACACCCCGCAGGTCCGCGGCATGATCGCCACCGTCCGCCACCTGGTGACGGTGGAGGAGGTCGAAGCTTCGTGACGATCAGGATTCATCACCTGCGCCCGGCACCCGGCGCGAAGACCGCGAAGACCAGGGTCGGTCGTGGTGCGGCGTCGAAGGGCAAGACCGCAGGCCGCGGGACCAAGGGGAGCAAGGCCAGAAAGAACGTGCCGGTCGGCTTCGAGGGTGGTCAGATGCCGATCCACATGCGGCTACCCAAGCTCAAGGGCTTCCGCAACCGGTTCCGCGTCGAGTATCAGGTGGTCAACGTCGGCGATCTGGCCCGGCTGTTCCCACAAGGGGGCCCGGTGGGGCCGCTCGAGCTGGAGGCGGCGGGCGCGGTGCGCAAGGGGCGGCCGGTGAAGGTGCTCGGCGAGGGCGATCTCGGTGGGGTCCGGCTCCAGGTCAGCGCGCAGGCGTTCTCCGGCTCCGCGCGGGAGAAAATCACCACTGCTGGCGGCAGTACCACCGAGTTGTAGCCGCCGACCCTCGGATACCCTGCTGTCAGGAGTCGCCCCTCGGTGGTGCGACTGCCGGTCCACGATCGACGTCGGCCCGACGGCCGTGCCCAGGAGGTAGGAGTGCTCGGCGCCTTCCGCTCGGCCCTCGCGACACCGGATCTGCGACGCAAGATCCTGTTCACCCTCGGGATCGTGGTGGTCTATCGGATCGGCGCGGTGCTCCCCTCACCGGGGGTCTCCTACGGCAATATTCAGCAGTGCCTGGAGCGGGTGGAGGGCGGCCCGAACGCCGGCGTCTTCTCGTTGATCAACCTGTTCAGCGGCGGGGCATTGCTGCAATTGGCCGTGTTCGCCCTGGGGATCATGCCTTATATCACCGCGAGCATCATCGTCCAGTTGCTCACCGTGGTGATCCCTCGGTTCGATGAGCTGAAGAAGGAGGGACAGTCCGGGCAGACCAAGCTGACCCAGTACACCCGTTACCTGACCATTGCGCTGGCCATCCTGCAATCCACCGGCATTGTGGCGCTGGCGGTGCGCGGCCAGTTGTTCGGAGATTGTCCGGGGGCCATTCCCGACAAGTCGGTGTTCAACCTGATCGTCATGGTCGTGGTGATGACGGCGGGCACCGCGGTCATCATGTGGCTGGGCGAGCTCATCACCGAGCGTGGTATCGGTAACGGCATGTCGCTGCTGATCTTCAGTTCGATCGCGGCTCGGATTCCCACCGAGGGCAAGAACATCCTGGACCGCAACGGTCCGCTGGTGTTCTTCTTCGTGTGCCTGTTCGGCCTGGCGATCATCGCCAGTGTGGTGTTCGTCGAGCAGGGCCAGCGGCGCATCCCGGTGCAGTACGCCAAGCGGATGGTGGGGCGCCGGATGTACGGTGGCACCTCCACCTACCTGCCGTTGAAGGTGAATCAGGCTGGCGTCATCCCGGTCATCTTCGGTTCGTCGTTGCTTTACCTGCCGGATCTGGTGGTCAACCTGACCCGGTCCGCAGACGCTGAGATGGGCTGGTGGCAGACCTTCATCAGCCGGTATCTGGCCGATCCAGCGAGTCCGGTACACGTCGCGGTGTACTTCCTGATGATTATCTTCTTCACGTACTTCTACGTGGCGATCACGTTCAATCCCGAAGAGCGTGCCGAGGAGATGAAGAAGTTCGGCGGGTTCATCCCGGGCATCCGCCCAGGACGCCCGACGGCTGAGTACCTGAGCTTCGTGCTGAGCCGGATAACCCTGCCCGGCTCGCTGTACCTGGGCACCGTGGCTGTGCTGCCCAACCTGTTCCTTGAGGTGACCGGTGGTGCCAACAACCAGAACTTCCCGTTCGGCGGCACGGCGGTGCTGATCATGGTGGGCGTCGGGCTGGACACGGTCAAGCAGATCGAGAGCCAGTTGATGCAGCGCAACTACGAAGGGTTCCTCCGCTAGTGCGCGTCGTCATCATCGGTCCGCCCGGTGCGGGAAAGGGCACCCAGGCCGCCGTATTGAGCAACGAGCTCGGCGTGCCGCACATCTCCACCGGCGATCTGTTTCGGGAGCACGTCGGTGACGAGACCAACCTGGGCCAGCGGGTCAAAGACTACCTGGACGCCGGTCAGTTGGTGCCCGACCAGATCACCAACGAGATGGTTCGTCAGCGGCTGACCGAGGAGGACTGCGAGGCCGGGTTCCTGCTGGACGGCTATCCCCGTACCGTCAGCCAGGCCCAGATGCTGGCCGACCTGCTACGCGCTCAGGACAGTGACCTCGACGCCGTGCTGCTGCTCGACGTGCCCGAGGACGTGGTGGTCGAGCGGCTGCTGTCCCGGGGCCGGGACGACGACAGTGTCGAGGTGATCCGGCGGCGGCAGCAGGTGTACCAGGACGAGACCGCGCCGTTGCTCGACTTCTACTCCGACCGGCTGGTCACCGTGCCTGCCGTCGGCCCCATCGAGGATGTCACGGCCCGGGCGCTGGTCGCGCTGCGCACACGAGCGTGATGCGTGATGGGCACTGAATCCTTGATGGGCACTGAATCCTTGATGGGCACTGGGGACCTGATGCGGGGGCGGGCCATGACTGGGGGCGGAGCGCAGCCCCGCGGAGTGCGCGCCGTGGTGCGCCGGTTCCGGGATAGGCACATCGAGCTCAAGTCACCGGGGGAGATCGACGTGATGCGCGCCGCCGGTGCGGTGGTGGCCCGTACGCTGCGGCTGCTGCGGCAGCATGCCCGCCCCTCGGTGAGCACCGGCGAGCTGGACGAGCTGGCCGAGCAGGCGATCCGGGATGCCGGGGCGGTGCCGTCGTTCAAGGGCTATCACGGCTTTCCCGGTTCGATCTGCAGCTCGGTGAACCACCAGGTGGTGCACGGGATCCCGAGCCACCGGCAGGTGCTGGCCGACGGCGACCTGGTCTCCCTCGACTGCGGCGCCATTCTCGACGGCTGGCACGGCGATGCGGCGGTGACGGTGCAGGTGGGCACGGTCTGCGCGAGCGACACCCGGCTCTCCGCGGCCTGCCAGTCCGCGCTGGCGGCTGGCATTGCCGCGGTGCGGCCGGGCGGGAGGTTGACCGACATCTCGCACGCTGTGCAGTCAGCGGCGCTGGCGGCGGCCGCTGTGGACGGGGTGGCTTACGGGATCGTGGCCGATTACGGGGGGCACGGCATCGGCACGGCCATGCACATGGATCCCTTCCTGCCCAACGTGGGCCGCCCTGGCCGCGGCCCCAGGCTGGTCCCGGGTATGGCCCTGGCGATTGAGCCGATGCTCACCGCGGGCAGCCACCTGACCCAGGAACTCGACGACGGTTGGACCGTGGTGACCGCCGATGGCTCCCGTGCGGCGCATTGGGAGCACTCCGTCGCCATCACCGACGAGGGGCCGCTGGTGCTCACGGTCGAGTAGCCCCGCTCCGGAGGTCAGCCGGGCTGCCTGCGGTCGGGTAGCGCAGTCGAGGGATCATTAGGGCAGGTAGTTGCGGCAACTACCGCGAAAGGACGGCACCCGTTCGGCGCGCCGCAGCAGCCCTTGGTCGAACACCCATCACTTCAGGTGATTCAGCGTCGGAGACTGGTGGTGTCGCCGGGGCACCGGCACCAGCCGCGGAAGGGTGGGCAGCCATGGACCTACTGAAAGGCAAGGCGGTGGTGGTCACCGGTGCGGGTCGCGGTCTCGGGGAGGCATATGCGATGCAGGCGGCCCGTGCCGGAGCGAGCGTGGTAGTCAACGACGTCGAGGGGGAACTTGCCGAGGCGGTGGCTGGTCGGATTGCCCGAGAGGGCGGCCGGGCCCTGGCCAGCTCCCAGTCGGTCCGCGATCCGGACCAGGCCAGCGCGATCGTCGAGCGATGCCTGGCCCAGTTCGGTCGGATCGATGGTCTGGTGAACAACGCGGGCCTGCACTACGAGGCGCTGCCCTGGGCAGAAGATGTGGACGCCGCCCGGGAACTCATCGAGGTCAACGTGCTCGGCGTGCTGTACTGCGGCCTCGCCGCAGCGCGGGTGATGCGTCGCCAGCGGGCTGGCTCGATCATCAACGTCGCCTCAGCCTCCTTGTTCGGGCAGCGCAGGGCCGGCACCTATGCGGCGTCGAAGGGCGCGGTCGCTGCCCTCACCTCGTCCTGGGCGCTGGACTTCGAGGCACTCGGCGTGCGGGTCAACGCCGTCTGCCCGCAGGCCTGGACCCGGATGGTGCAGGCTTCCCCGACCGCCCGGATGCACTGCGCCCCCGACCACACTCCCGAGCGGGTCGCCCCGCTGGTCATCTACCTGCTCTCGGACCTGTCCACCGGCATCACCGGGCAGGTCATCCGCTTCACCGGTGACCAACTGCAGTTGCTGCACCAGCCGGGGTTTCGGGACCCCGAGCTGCGGAGTGAGCGCTGGGGTGTGACGGACATCGCGGCGGCCTTCGAGAGTGTGCTGGGCGACTATCTCGAGCCGTTCGGCGTGCAGAAGCTGACCCCACCCGGACCCCGGATGCCCGCTCCGGGAGCCAGCGTGCCGACTGCTGGGGACTGATCCCGTGCAGCCTGGGAGGACCGCCTGCCACGAGGGGCGTCGGGCGGTCATACGCTGATCGGCATGAGGCTTGCCAGGGTCAATGCCCTCGCCGTCGGGGGTCTGCTGGGTGCCGCCCTGGTACTGGGCTACTCCGTGGCCGCGGATCAGGGTGCAGGGAGTGCACCTGGGGGCGGGTCGCCCCCGGTGGCGAGTGCTCCGGCTGCCCCGGCACCAGCGTCGTTCACCGTAGTGGCCAGCGGGGACGTGCTGATTCACCCGGAGCTGACTGAGCAGGCCAGGGCGGACTCAGAGACCGCGCACTCAGACACCGCGGATTCAGGTATCTCAGTGCCGGACTTCGGGCCGCTGTTCGCCGGGGTGGTGGCTGCGGTGTCTGGGGCTGACCTGGCGCTGTGCCACCTGGAGGTGCCGCTGGCCGACCCGGCCGGTCCCTACGCGGGCTACCCGAGCTTCAACGCCCCACCCCAGGTGGCGAGCGCGCTGGCTGGCGCGGGCTACGACAGTTGCAGCACGGCGTCCAACCACACCCTCGACCGGGGCCGCAGTGGGGTGCTGCGTACGCTCGATGCGCTGGATGCCGCCGGACTGGCGCACACCGGGTCGGCCCGGTCCGCGCCGGAGGCGGCCCGGCCGCTGATTCTCGACCTCGGCGTCGCCCGGGTAGCCCAGGTGGCGTTCACCTACGGCTTCAACGGTCTGCAGCTCCCGGCGGACGCGCCGTGGCTGGCTAACCGGCTGGACGCCGATGCCGTGCTGCGGGCCGCCCGAGCGGCCAAGCAGGCCGGCGCGGAGGTGGTGATCGCGAGCCTGCACTGGGGAACCGAGTACCAGGCCGAGCCCACCGACGAGCAGCGCGCGCTCGCCGCCCGGCTGCTGGCCGACCCGGCGGTGGACCTCATCGTGGGCCACCACGCTCATGTCGTGCAGCCCTTCGAGCGGATCGGCGGCGAGTGGGTCGCCTACGGCCTGGGCAACCACCTGGCGCGGCACGCCGAGCCGCGCGGCCGCACCGAGGAGGGCGTCATCGCCCGGTTCACCTTCGCCCAGGTGCCCGGGATCGGATGGCGGGTGACCCGGGCCGAGTACCTGCCTACCCTGGTCGAGCTCGGTCCGCCGATCCGATTGGTCGATCTCAGCACCGCGCCGCCCTCGTCCCGCTCGGCCCAGGCGCTGGCGCGCATCGACCAGGTAGTGCTTTCTCGCGGCGGCGCCGAAGCTGGCCTCACCCGTCCCGGCCCCCGCTGAGCTGTGGTTGTGCTCCCTTGACTTCCAGTTGCCACGTTTCCGGACTTAAGACATCGCACACGTAGTGGGAAGGAGCCATCAAGCGATCAAGACACGCTCAAAACTGCAGGTCACAAACTGAAGTGTGGGCGGTTCAACTCGTTCCCCTCGACCGGATTCACGAATTTATTATATGTAGAGGATTTGGAGCTTGCCGAGGGGGATGTCTCGTAGTGACGGATAAAGACCAAGAACTTATGAGCGCACTGAGCCAGTTGAACGCTGCAACCGCTTCATTCAGCACGGACGTCTTTACGGGAGAGTTCTACCAAGAAGCTCATATTGTGATGGTACTGCTGCTTGATGTAGCTGACCAGGTTCTAAAGCGACTGGTCGAAAGTGCCCTCCGGGTCGGTCTGACCTTTCCGGATGTCGCGCATGGCCGGGAAGAGGACGACTTCTCGGAGGGAGGACGCATCAGTGAGCAGGGCGACAAAGCGGTCGATCCCGAGGCCAAGACCGGACATCGGTGGCATGCCGTATTCCATTGCTTCGATGAAGTCCTCTTCCAGCATCATGGTTTCATCGTCGCCAGCCTCGCGCAGCTCGGCTTGCTCTTCCAGTCGGCGTCGCTGCTCGACCGGGTCGACCAGTTCTGAGTAGGCCTTGACGATCTCCCAGCCGTGCACGACGACCTGGAACATGTCGAGGCTGGTCGGGTCCGTATCGTTGCGCCTGGCGAGCGGGACCAGTTCCGCCGGGTGATTCACCAGGAAACACGGCTGGACAAGTTCGGGCCGGACCACTTTCTTGTACAGCAGGTCAACGAGCCCTGGGTAGGACACCGCTCCCTCGATGTCCAGACCGATTCCGGCGACCCGCTCCCGCAGGGTAGGCAGGTCACGGACGACGCTGAGGTCGATCCCGGTCCGCCGGGCGATTTCGGTCCGGTAGTCCAGCTCCGGCCAGTCGGCGCCGAAGTCCAACTTGATGCCGTCATAGGTGACCGTGCGGGCGCCGACGACCTCGTCGAGGACGGCAAGAATCAGCTCGCGGACGAAGCTCATGTTGTCCCGGTAGTCCCAGTATGCCGCGTACCACTCCAGCATCGTGAACTCCTGGAGATGGGAGGTGTCCATGCCTTCGTTGCGGAAGTTGCGGCCCAGCTCATAGACTCGATCGAGGGAGCCGGCGACGAGGCGCTTGAGATATGTCTCCGGTGCGATCCGCAGGTAGAAGTCCTCGCCCAGCGCATTATGCCGGGTCACGAACGGTCGCGCGGCGGCTCCTGATGCGGCCTCCTGCAGGATCGGTGTCTCGACTTCGAGGAAGTCGTGGTCGTCAAGGAACCGGCGGATACTCTGAATGATCCTCGCCCTGGTCTGGAACCGTTCCCGCGAGCGGGCATTCACCAGCAGGTCGAGATAGCGGCGGCGGTAGCGGGCCTCCACGTTGGACAGGCCCTGCCACTTGTCCGGCAAGGCGCGAACCGTCCGGTTCAATACCGCGAGCTCGGACACGGCAACTGTCCGCTCGCCACGGCGGGTGGTGTACACGCTGCCGGTAACACCGACAAAGTCGCCGATCTTTACCGCCCGGGACCACTCCTGGAACACGTCCGCGCCCAGCTCGTCCCGGGACAGCGAGATCTGCACGCGCCCGCTGCGGTCCTGCAAGTGCCCGAAGATCAGCCCACCCATCCGGCGCCACAGGACGATCCGGCCGGCGAGACGGACATCCGTTCCGTCCGGTGCATCCTGGGCGCCGGTCGCAACTGCATTGGCGCGGTAGCCGGACCGAGGCCCCCTGGGACCGGGCTCTTCCGTTGACATGACACACACCCTCTTAGCTGGTGACTACTCAACCTGGGGGAGGGCGGGGCCGAGCAGGTCGTCGGCGTCGACGATCCGGTAACCGTAGCCCTGCTCGGCGAGGAAGCGCTGGCGGTGCGCGGCGTAGTCGGTGTCCAGGGTGTCCCGGGAGACCACCGAGTAGAAGTGCGCCTGGCGGCCGTCGCCCTTGGGGCGCAGCAACCGGCCGAGGCGCTGGGCCTCCTCCTGCCGGGAGCCGAAAGTGCCCGAGACCTGCACGGCCACCGACGCCTCGGGCAGGTCGATGGAGAAGTTCGCCACCTTGGACACCACCAGCCGGCGCACCTCGCCCCGGCGGAAGGCGTCGTAGAGGGCCTCGCGCTCCCGGTTGCGGGTGGAGCCCTGCACGATCGGCGCGTCCAATGCCTCGCCGAGTTCCTCAAGCTGGTCCAGGTAAGCACCGATCACCAGGGTCGGCTCGTCGGGATGGCGGTCCAGGATGGCCCGGACGACCGGTAGCTTGGTGCGGGCGGTGGAGCAGACCCGGTAGCGCTCGTCGGGCTCGGCGGTGGCGTAGCCGAGCCGCTCGGCCTCGGTGAGCGTGACCCGCACCTCGATGCAGTCCGCGGGTGCGATCCAGCCCTGCGACTCGATGTCGCGCCAGGGCGCGTCGTAGCGCTTGGGGCCGATCAGAGAGAACACGTCGCCTTCCCGGCCGTCCTCCCGGACCAGGGTGGCGGTGAGCCCGAGCCGGCGGCGGGACTGCAGGTCGGCGGTCATCCGGAAGACCGGGGCGGGCAGCAGGTGCACCTCGTCGTAGATGATCAGTCCCCAATCCCGGGAGTCAAACAGGTCGAGGTGTCGGTACTCGCCTTTCGACTTGCGGGTCATCACCTGGTAGGTGGCGATGGTCACCGGGCGGATCTCCTTGCGCTCCCCGGAGTACTCGCCCACCTCGTGCTCGGTCAGCGAGGTGCGGGCCAGCAGCTCCCGCTTCCACTGCCGGCCCGCGACGGTGTTGGTGACCAGGATCAGCGTGGTCGCCTGGGCCTGGGCCATCGCGCCGATACCGACCACCGTCTTGCCCGCCCCACAGGGCAGCACCACCACCCCGGAGCCACCCGCCCAGAACCCGGTCACCGCGTCGCGCTGGTAGTCGCGCATTGACCAGCCGTCCTCGGCCAGCTCGATGGGGTGCGCCTCACCGTCGACGTAACCGGCCAGGTCCTCAGCGGGCCAGCCCACCTTGAGCAACGCCTGCTTGAGCCGGCCGCGCTCGGAGCGGTGCACGAGCACGGTGTCGGCGTCCACCCGCCGGCCCAGCATCGGGGTGACCTTCTTGTTGCGCAGCACCTCCTCGAGCACCGCGCGGTCCAGAGCGATCAGCACCAGCCCGTGCGCCGGGTGCTCCACCAGTTGCAGCCGCCCGTAGCGGCCCATGGTGTCGACGATGTCGACCAGCAGCGGCTGCGGCACCGCATACCGGGAGTAGCGCACCAGGGCGTCGACGACCTGCTCGGCGTCGTGCCCCGCAGCCCGCGCGTTCCACAGCGCCAGCGGGGTGACCCGGTAGGTGTGCACGTGCTCGGGGGCGCGTTCCAGCTCGGCGAAGGGGGCGATCGCGCCGCGGGCCTGCCCGGCCGCCGGGTGGTCGACCTCCAGCAGCAGCGTCTTGTCCGACTGGACGATGAGCGGTCCGGCGTCGGGCGATGGGGTCAAGGTTATGTCCTCCAGCCGTCTTCAGACGTCTACGAGGGTGGCCCGCGCCCAGGCCGCCAGCCCGGGGACGCGGTGGTATCTCGGGCCATCGTACGATCCGCAGTGAGCGCTCCTCGCCCGGTCTGCAGGACGCTCTGCGCAGACCCGGGCAACGGGCCTGCGCAGAGCGTCGTATCGTCCGTGCCCATACATCGGGTGTATCCGGCTCGGTGCCAGGGTGTCGTCGTCCGTCGCCCGGATGCCCACGACCGCGATGACCAGCGGCGCGAGCCGGATACGTCCACCGGTCGCTGTCGAGCCCTGCGGAGGGACACCACCGTGCCAGCGAGTATCTCGCGACTCCCCGCTGCTGCGGGCGGCCGGTCATGACCGGCCAGGGCGCCACCCTTTCTCGATGGCACTGGCGCAACTGGCCGGTGCTGCTCAAGCTGGTCGCTGTGCTGCTGGTGCCGACCCTGGTGGCGCTGATCGTCGGAGTGCTGCGGATCGTCGACCAGGCCGGCGCCGCGCCCGGCTATAGCCGGATCTCCCAGATTGCTGGCGTGCAGCAGAAGTTGTCTGACCTGATTGGCGCGATCCAGCGGGAACGGGAGCTGGCCACCGAGTTCGTCGTCACCGGACGAGGCAGCGCCCGGCAACCACTGGATCAGCAGTTCGCCACGGTGGCCAACCGGGAGGCCGCGGTCCGGGCCGCAGCCGGCCAGGTCGCGGACCTGACGGTGACCGGTTACCCGGCCGTGCTGGACGGGCTTCGCGCGCTGCGACCGCTGCGGCAGAGCGTGACCACCGGAACCGACTCGGTGGAGGTGGTGACCGCCGAGTACGGCGCTGCCATCGATCCGCTGATTGCGCTGGACGCGGCCCTGGTTCGGCAGTTCGACGACGTGGCGGTGGCCGGCGACGCCGCCGCGGCGCACGCCCTGCTCGTTGCTCGCGAGCAGGTCAGCCGCCAGCATGCGATCGTCCGTGCCGCCCTGCTGGCCAACCACATCGTGCCGGTCCAGCTCCAGGAGGTGCAGGCGGCGGCGGTCCGGCTGAACACCCAGCAGGAGGAGTTCGCGGCCGCGCTGGACCCGGCGGATCGGGACCGCTACCTCACCCAAGTCGCCGGCGACGCCGAGCGGTCCCGCCAGCGGCTGCTCCAGCTCGTGCTCAACCGGGGTGTCGCCGGCGGCCCGCTGGACATCTCACCCAGTGACTGGAGTGAGCGCAACGCCGCCGCCGCCGCTGACGTCGCCACCGTGGAGAACGCGCTGCGCGATCGGATCACCCAGACCGCGCTGGTGCTGCGTGACCACGCTCGTGCGACGGCCGGCTGGAACGCCGTCCTCCTGATCATCGCGCTGGCGCTCGGAGTCGCCATCGGGGTGCTGATCGCCCGGTCGATGCTGCGCCCCCTCGGCGTGCTGCAGCGCACCGCGCTGGACGTCGCCCAACGGCGGCTGCCTGCGGCCATGACCCGGGTCCGGGAGGGTGACGTGCCCGACCAGACGATCGAGCCGGTGGCGGTGCATAGCACCGAGGAGATCGGTCAGGTGGCCAGGGCGTTCGACGAGGTGCACTGGCAGGCGGTGCGGCTGGCCAGCGAGCAGGCCCAGTTGCGAGCGCATATCAACGACATCTTCGTCAACCTGTCCCGGCGCAGTCAGAGCCTGGTGGAACGGCAGCTTCAGCTCATCGACCGGCTGGAGAGCAGCGAGCAGGATCCCGAGCAGTTGGACAACCTGTTCCAGCTCGACCACCTCGCCACCCGGATGCGCCGCAACAGTGACAACCTGCTGATCCTGGCCGGCACCGAGGCCGGGAAACGGTCCAGTCGCCCGGTCCGGCTGGTCGATGTGCTGCGCGCCGCGGTGTCCGAGGTCGAGCAGTACCAGCGCCTGGTGCTGCAGCAGCCACCCCCCGTGCTTGTGCTCGGCCGCACCGCCGGTGACCTGGTGCACCTGCTGGCCGAGCTGCTGGACAACGCGACCCAGTTCTCGCCCCCTGACACCCAGGTGATGATCTCGGCCGAGTTGGCCGCGGACGGCTCGATGCTGATCGAGGTGCTGGACCGTGGGGTCGGGATGACCGAGACCGAACTCGCCGAGGCCAACGAACGGCTGGCCAGCACGCCGGTGGTGGACGCCTCGGTGTCCCGTCGGATGGGGCTGTTCGTGGTTGGCCGGCTGGCCGTCCGGCACGGCATCCGGGTGCGGCTGCGCGGCGGTGTGGACGGTATCGGCGTCTGCGCCGGCGTCGGCATCCCGCCCCGGTTGGTGCGGCCGACCTCGGATACCGGCGAGTCACGCACCGTGGTCACTGCGCTGCCCGCACCCCACGAACCCGCGCCCAAGCTGGGTATGCCAGCGACCAATGGCTACGGCGGGTGGCCGGCCACCCCTCCCGCCGAGGCAGCGCAGGAGCCCGCTGCTGCGCCGCCCGGTGCAGCGGAACCCGTCGCGCCGGTGGCACCTGCGGTCGCCGGGGCGGACTCAGCCGGGAACCTGTTCCTTCCCGCTGGGGTACCCGATGCGGTGCCGGACCGGGCGCACGACGTCGCACCGGACGGGGCGCGCGAGAAGGTGGCGCACGGTGCGCGCGACCCGGCACCGGCCCGGGAGCCGGCAGCTCCCGCACCGGCGTCGCAAGCTGCCCCGCCGCGCTCAATGCCGATCTTTGACGACGTGGCCTCCGCCTGGTTCCGGGACCATCAGGCCGTGCCGGCCGGATGGACCGCCGCCGCTGCTGCTGCGCCACCGGCGTCCGAAGCCCCTGCGCAGGCTGCGACTCCTGCCCAGGCTGCGACTCCTGCCCAGGCTGCGGCCCCTGCCCAGGCTGCAGCCCCTGCCCAGGCCGAGGCGGAGGCGGGTGCACCGCCGGCGGAATGGGGAGCTGCGGATGACGGCTGGCGAGCTGCGCAGGCGTTGACCAAGCCGGTCAGTGCCGAGGTCACCGCCGCCGGACTGCCCCGCAGGAAGCCCCGGGCGATGCTGGTGCCCGGGGCCGTGGGTGGGGCCCAGCCCACCGAGGCCAGCAGTGCGCCGATTCGCAGTGCCGAGCTGATTCGCGGCCGGCTCACCAGCTACCAGCAGGGCATCCGGCAGGGCCGGCAGACCCGCCGCAACCGGGACCGGGACGTCGATGGTCCTGACCCGCAACAGGCAGCAGAAGAGGAGACGAAGTGACTGTTCCGCAGACGCAGCCGGACCGTTTCGGATGGTTAGTGGACGACTTCGTGAGCCGGGTGGCGGGGGTGGCACATGCGGTGGTGGTGTCCGCCGACGGGTTGCTGCTCACAGCGTCGCGGCACCTGCCGCGGGACCGGGCCGACCAGCTCGCCGCGGTGGCATCCGGTTTGATCAGCCTGACTCAGGGGGCGGCCCGCTGTTTCGAGGCGGGCCAGGTGGTGCAGACGGTGGTGGAGATGGAACGCGGTCTCGTGCTGCTGATGTCGATCGGTGACGGCTCGTGCCTCGCCGTGCTGGCCGCGCCGAGCTGCGACATCGGGCTCGTCGGGTACGAGATGACGTTGCTGGTCGACCGGGTTGGCCAGCAACTCACCCCGCAGCTCCGGGCCGGGCTGCCGGTTCGTTAGGTCGATGAGGAACGGAGGTGGCATGCAGTGCGCGAACCGGGTGGATCGAAGGGCGGACTTCGCCGCTGCGGTGCGACCATTCCCTGGACCCGGGGCCGCACCCGCCCGGGGTACGACCTGGCGGTAGAGACGTTGGTGTCGACCGGTCCCCCTTGTCGCGGCGTCACCGCGCTGACCGGCGTGGAGCATCGGAGGGTGGCCGAATTGTGCAGCACGCCGCGGTCGGTGGTCGAGGTGGCCGCGCTGCTGGGCCTGCCGCTGGGGGTGGCGCGCGCCCTGCTGGGGGCCATGGCAGATATCGGCCTCATCCTGGTGCACCACACCGCACCGCGACCTGCTCCGGCGAGGTGCCGGAGTTCGGCTTCAGGGAAAGGGTGTTGAGTGGACTCCGTCGACTCTGATCGGGCCTACCACCAGCGGGCCGCGCCGAACCGGGGGATCCCCCCCGGAACCAGTCGGTCTGTCGCGGGGGGACCTGCGGGCGGTCCGCGTGCCATCTCTGCGAAGATCGTCGTAGCGGGCGGCTTCGGTGTCGGCAAGACGACCTTCGTGGGGTCGGTCTCGGAGATCGTGCCGCTGACCACCGAGGCGGTGCTCACCGAGGCCAGCACCGGAGTGGACGACCTGGCCGCCACTCCGGACAAATCGACCACCACCGTGGCGATGGACTTCGGCCGGGTGTCACTGGACGCGGAGCTGATCCTCTACCTGTTCGGCACTCCCGGGCAGCACCGCTTCTGGTTCATGTGGGACGACCTGGTGCGCGGCGCGATCGGCGCGGTGGTGCTGGTGGACACCCGCCGGCTGGCCGACTGCTTCGCGGCGGTGGACTTCTTCGAGGACCGCGGGCTGCCCTACCTGATCGGGCTGAACTGTTTCGGCGGCATGTTGAACCACCGCGTCGAGGATGTCCGGGATGCCTTGGGCATTGATCCAGAGGTGCCGATCATTCCGTGTGACGCGCGCGAGCGGGAGTCCACCAAGCACACCCTCATCGCGCTCGTCGAGCATGCGATGCGCCGGTCGGTGGCGGCGCGGGCCTGACGCAGATTCGTGACGGCGAGGTAAGGTACGGCGGCACGTCACTATGCTGCACAGCCGAAACGCGGTTGACTGATGTGCTTGCCGGACGTCGCCATGGCGCCGAGATCGAGCTGGAAGGTGCCCGAGCGTGGCCACCCAGGAAGGTAGCCTCCGAATCGCCGCTGGACGATCCGGCAATTCAAGCGGTAGCGCTGCGCGGGACGGGATGACGGCGCTGAGCTTCGGTGGGGCGCCCGGAGTCGCCGTGCTCGGGGGTGATCTCCCCCAGGTGCGTCGCCGGGGCGGGCGGTGGCGGTTGCGGGACTGGCGGTTGCGCACCAAGCTGACCGCGGTGCTGCTGGTGCCGCTGCTGGTCGCCGGGGTGCTCGGCGCGCTGCGGGTAGCCGATGCACTGCGCCAGGCCGACCACCTCGATGCGGTAGCGCGGCAGGTGAGCTTCGCCCAGCAGGTCGGGATGGAGGCGCACGACCTGCAGCGGGAACGGCACCTGGCCGTCGCGAACCTGCTTGCGGCGAACCCGACGGCCCGCAGCGCGCTGCCGGCCCAGACCGAGCGGGTCGACTTCGGGATCACCGCGCTGCGCTCGGCCGACTCCGGCGCCGATGCGCTCGGGGCGCAGGCCAGCACCGGTTACCGGGCCGTGCTGGACCGGCTGGCCAGGATCGATGACCTGCGCGGGCGCGTGCTGCCGGATGCGGCCAACCTCGGGGCCGCCACCGAGGTGGTTGCGGGCTACACGGACTTGATCGCGGTCCTGCTTGACCTCAACCGCACGGTGCTGGGTGATGTGGATGATGTGCTGGGGGGGACCGCCCGCAGTCTCGCGGCCCTCGCCATCGCCAAGGAACAGATCTCCCAGCAGCATGCGGTGTTGCTGGCGGCGATGCTGTCCGGCGCGCTGTCCGCCGATCAGCAGGCCGCGCTGCGCACCGCGGACGCCAGGTTCGACGCTGCCATCGACGAGTTCGATGATGTCGCTGGCCCTGAACAGCACAAGCGCTACGCCGACACCGTGACCGGCGATGCGGTGGCCCAGCGGGACCGAGTGCTCGACGCTGCGGTGCGCAGCGTCCCACCAGGGGTCCCACCAGCGCTCGGGGACTCGGCCACCTGGGACTCGGCCTCCACTGAGACCGCTGACCGGATCCGCCAGGTGGAGACCGCCCTGCTCAACGCGGCACTGCGCGACATCGCCAGCCGGAGCACGGTGGCGTGGCACCAGGCCATCCGCGACGCGGTACTGGTCGGGGTGCTCCTGGTGCTCGCCGTGCTGCTGCTGGTGCTGGTGGTGCGTTCGCTGCTGCTGCCGCTGCGCACGCTGCGCACCCATGCCTTCGACGTCGCCGATCGAAGGCTGCCCGACGTCGTCGAGAAGCTGCGGACCACCGACGCCCAGGTCGGCGAGACGGTCGTCGACCCGGTGCCGGTCTACTCCCAGGAGGAGGTCGGTCAGGTCGCGAGGGCTTTCGACACCGTGCACGTGCAGGCCGTCCGGTTGGCCGCGGAGCAGGCCATGCTGCGGGGCACGCTCAACGACATCTTCCGCAACCTGGCCGGCCGCTGCCAGCGTCTGGTCGAGCGGCAACTGAAGCTGATCGAGAAGCTGGAGAGCGGGGAGCAGGATCCCGAGCAGCTCACCAACCTGTTCCAGCTCGATCACCTCGCTACCCGGATGCGGCGCCACAGCGAGAACCTGCTGGTGCTCGCCGGCGGCGAGTTGCGCCGCGGCTCCGAGCACGGGGTTGCGGTACTTGACATGCTGCGGGCCGCGATCTCGGAGGTCGCCGAGTACCAGCGGGTGACGCTGCGCCGGACGCCGGCGGCCACCGTGGCCGGCTCGGTGGTCAACGACCTGGTGCACCTGATCGCCGAGCTGCTGGACAACGCCACCAACGCCAGCCCCCCGGACACCTCGGTGACGCTGAGCAGCGCGCTCACCGAGGAAGGCGGCCTGCTGGTGGAGATCACCGACTGCGGCACCGGTCTGCCACCCGGTGAGCTGCACGAGATCAACGAGCGGCTCGCCTCACCACCGGTGGTGGACGTGTCGGTCTCCCGGCAGATGGGCCTGTTCGTGGTGAGCAGGCTGGCCGCGCGGCACCACCTCCGGGTGCGGCTGCGCCAGCAGCGGGGTGAGTTCGGCATCACCGCGTCAGTGCTGCTGCCCCCGTCCCTGGTGTCCGCCGACTCGTCGCCACCTGGCCCCAGCCCTGCCGCCGGCCCCAGCCCTGCCGCCGGCCGCGGGCCGGAAGCGGCCACCACCTGGCGGGAGACGACCGGAGAGCTACCGCTGCAGGTGTCCGTGGTCGAGGGCGCTGCCGAGGACGACCTGTTCAGCCCGTCCTCGATCGACCACCTCACGGTCCCGCTCCGCGCGCCGCAGCGCACCGCGGAGCAGGAGTGGCACGAGCTCTTCGGCCGGGCCGGACCCGCGCCACCAGACGGTGCGCAGGACGTCTCCAGCCCACCGGAGGACGCCAGTCCACCGCAGGTTCCCGGCGCGGAACGACCCGCGGCGCGTCCACCGGCCCATGCGTTGAGCACGCCCGATGTCCTGGGACCGCCCGCCGCCGCCGCCCCGGTCGAGGTGCACGAAGAGATCTACGAGGCGGTCTCGGCCTGGTTCCGGGAGCGCCGGTCGGCGTCGGCCGACGAGCCAGCACCCGGTGCTGACGTCGACGAGATGGCCACCCCGCCGACCGGCTTCGCCAGCCCCCGCCCTCCGGGCGCCGAACGGGACTGGTCGTCAGCCGGCGACGAAGGCTGGCAGGCGGCCACTGCGTTGCGCTCCCCGGTCGACTTCGAGATCACCCCGGCCGGGTTGCCCCGGCGCCGGCCCCGGGCCCGTCTGGTGCCCGGCACCGCAGGCACTCCAAGTCTGAGTCCGATGCCGGGCAATGGCCTGCCCCGCAGCCCGGAGGACGTGCGCGGCCGGTTGAGCAGCTACCAGCGGGGCTTGCGGCACGGCAGGCACGCCCGGGTCAGCCCGGAAGACCAGCCCGACCGCAACCATCCCTGGCCGGAACGCCCCGAGGAAGGTCAGCAGTGAGCGTTGCCGCGCCGCCACCGCAATCTCCGCTCGACCGGTTCGGCTGGCTGGTGGACCGCTTCGTGCATCGGGTCCCTGGGGTGGCGCACGCTGTGGTGCTCTCGTCCGACGGGATCCTGCTCACGCTCTCCTCAGGGTTGCCCCGGGACCGGGCCGACCAGTTGGCTGCGGTCACCTCCGGCCTGATGAGCCTCACCCAGGGGGCAGCGCGCTGCTTCGAGGCGGGCCACGTGGTGCAGACCATCGTCGAGATGGAGCGCGGCATCTTGTTGATCATGGCGGTGGCCGACGGGTCCAACCTCGCCGTGCTGGCCGCGCCGAACTGCGACATCGGCCTGATCGGCTACGAGATGACCCTGCTGGTCGACCGGGCAGGTCAGTTGCTGACCCCTGAGTTGCGCACCCAGTTGCAGAGCTTGCTACCCCGCTGAGCGGGACTCGAAGGGCCCGCGGATCGGCCTCCAGGATTCGGCCTCACAGGATGTCGACCGAGGTGATCCGGTGCAACGGGAAACTCCGCATGCCACCCCCGCCACGGTCGAACCCCTCCAGCACGCCGCCACCCACGCTCACCGGACGCACGATCCGCCTGCTGGCCACCCCGCGGGAGTCCACGTAACTGATCCACACGCAATTGCCCGCCCTGGTGGCTTGCTGCAGCAGGTCCAGGGTGTCCGCGGCGGACCCGCTGCGGACGGTCAGCGCGGGCCTGCGGCTGACCAGAAGATCGCCGGCCCGCACACCGCGCACGACGGCGGCCAGTTGCTGCTCCGACAGCATCCGCGACGGCGCGGGGCGGCGGACCGGGCTGGGCTGGATCGGTGCCCGGCGGACGGCCCGACCCAGATCGACCACCTGACCGTCGGGACCCTCGGCGACCGGGGTGAAGCCGGCCGAGCGCAACTCGTCCAGCAGGTCGGTCAGTGGCACCGGGCTGACCAGCACGGTGGGCGCGATCCGGCGCAACGCGGTGCGGGTGGCGACTGGATGCGCCTGCAGTTCGGCGAGCAGTGCCGTGTCGTCGCTGTGCAGGAACGCTGCGGCCGTCCCGGTCCGCAGCCGGCCGTGCTGCCGGGCCACGTCGTCAATGAGATAGCGCAGTGCCTGCGGCACCGGGGTCCGGGACCGGGTCTGGAACAACTCATGGATGTCAGCGGCGCTGCGCCCGGCGTCCAGGGCGCGGCGCAGGGTGGCCTCGGTGATCCGGTAGACGGTGGCTGCGCCCGCCGACTCCACGTCGGCCACCAGCGCGATCTCGCTGGCCAGCTCGGGGGCCAGTGGCCCCGGGGCGACCACCGTGCGATCGGCCTGAACCAGGACGTGGTCCACCGGGGCGGGCAGCGTGGCGCCGAGAGTACTGGCCGCGGCGGCCGGGCCGGTGCTGAGCAGCACCCGCCCCGCCGAGGTCAGTGCACCGAGGGCGACGACACCGAGCGCGGTGGCCTCATCAAGAGTCCAGCCGACCAGGTCGTCCCGTAATCGCCCGCCGCGGCGGGGTGCCCGCCAGGCCAACACGGCAGCGAGCGCAGCGGCGTGCTCGATCCCGCTGCCTGCGGGAAGCTGGGCGAGCGCGTCGAGCACCCAGCGCCGCAGCCCCGGCACCGCTGGCTTGCGCAGCTCGTCGGACAGCGGGGCGAGCTGGCGGTCCCGGTCGTCACGGGTGCCGGCCAGCCCCGGCAACCGAGGCAGGTCGAGCCAGGCGCCGGCCAGCGTGACCCAGCGTTGCTCGGGCCGGGCGGCCAGCCAGGGGTCGGCGGCGACCGTGGGCAGCCATAGCCGGCCATCCCCCTCGTCCTCGGCCGAGGTGACCAGGCCCGCGGCGACGGTGACCTCGGCGAGCAGTACCACCGTGGACTCTGTGGTCTCCAGGTGGCGGGCGGTACGCCGCAGGTCGCGGACCCCGAGACCGCCGGAGCGCAGCACCGCCGGCGGTTGCCGGGACCACCAGGACAGCAGGTTCTCGGCATGCCGCAGGATGTCCTGCACCGCGCTGGCGGCCGTCGAGTCCACCGTGGTCGGGTCGAGTCGGCACACGGCCAGCTCCGGTTCGTCCACCTGGAGGATCCCGAGCGGGGATGCGCCGCGCAGCGCGATGCCCACCTGCGCGGGCAACTCGACGGTGCCGGCGTCGATCCGGCGCAGCAGCCCGCGGGCCAGCAGGCGGGCCACCGGCGTGCGGGCCCGGTACAGCGGGAGCACCTCGGCCGCGTCCCGGCTCGTCCCCACCGGGGCCGCCGCGGCCAGTGTGCGCAACACCCGCAGCTCCGGGGGCGGCAGGTCGGCAAGCATGGCGCCCACGTCGACGCCGTCCAGTTCCGGGGCCGGACGGCCCAACCGGCCCGGATGCGGACCGATGATCTCCCGGGCGGCCGGGACCACGGTCAGCGCCTCGTGGTGACCCCAGGCCAGCACCCGGCATCGCAGCGCGTCCAGCGCTTCCCGGAGCCGGTGGGCGGGCACGTCCGGTCCGAGCAGCCGGGACAGCGCTTGCTGGCTCACCGGCGCGCGGTCGGCCCCGGCCACCACCAGCGCGGTGAGCACGGCCAGCGTGAAGCTGTCCAGATCCTCGCAGGACCGGGCCACTGACGCGGTGATCCCGGCTCGGGTGGCCAGCACCGCCGAATCCGCCGGAGCAGGCGCAGCCAGGTCCGGGCGGGCGCGGAGCAGCGCGGCCAGCGCGTCGTCGTCCAGACAGCGCAGCCAGTCGGCCAAAGCGGTGGGGGGCATCCACTCCACGGTAGCCAGCACCCGGGAATAGTGATCGGGCCGCCACCCGGCACACTGGAATGCGGACTGGACGAGGAGGCGTTGTGGCTAAACCGAAGCGTACCGATCGGATTGACCCGGCCTGGCCGAGCTGGTCGGAGGAGGACCATCCAGTCAGTGAGCTGGCCAGCCCCATCCAGGGTGCGTTGTCCCCCTACGGCGAGGTGAGCTTCCCGCTGCCCTCGGACCAGATCCCTTACGAGCACCCGCACACCGAGATCAACCGGTAGCGACGCCACGTAGCAGGCCGGTGACGCCGGTCTGCTCCGCATCCGCTAGGGTGCCGTCGCGGCGTTGCGGGAGCTGGTGCCCAACGCCGTGTCGCCCGAGTCGGGGAGGGCGAGTCGTGCCGTTTGCGGTCCTGACATTCAGAAACAGGTTATGGCTCACTCTTCCTCACCTGCCCGCACCCCCAGCCGTCGCCTCCTGGTACTCGCCACGCTGGGCGGAGTCCTGCTGCTGGTGCTGGTCGTCCTCGGGGTGGCCGGGCTGTCCGGTTCCGGGGACAGTGCCGCGGCGACCCGGGTGGTCCCGCCGCAACCGTCGACGGTCGCCGCGCTTCCGGCGGATCTGTCGGAGCTCCCGGAGAGCACCACGCACAGCACCATCGAGGCTGCGCCGCTGGATCCCGGGCCGCCCGAGCCCACCGACGGCACCGTGGTGCACCCGCGACAGCAGGTTCCGCTGTTCGTGGCTCCCGGCGGTCCGGCGTTTGCCCGGATCGGCCCTCAGCAGGTCGGCGACACCTGGTTGCCGGTGATCGCCCAGCAGCCCGGTTGGGTGCAGGTACTGCTGCCATCGCGGCCCAACGGCTCAACCGGCTGGCTGACGGTCGAAGGACTGGAGCGAGCTGTCACCCCGTATCTCGTCCGGGTGCACCTTCGTTCGCTCAGTATGGGACTGTTCAGCCAGGGCCGGCTGCGGGGCGAGTGGACTATCGGGATCGGTAAGGAGTCTGCTCCCACCCCGCCGGGGCGAACGTTCATGCTCGGGTCGTTCACCGACCCCAAGCAGACGTATTCCCCGATCATCCTGCCCTTGGGTACCCACAGCCCGACTCTGGACAGCTTCGGCGGCGGGCCGGGGACCGTTGCCATCCATACCTGGCCGACCGGGGACGTCTTCGGCACCCGCTCCAGCGATGGCTGCATCCGGGTCCCACCGGACGCCCTCGACCAGTTGACCGAGGCTCCCCTCGGCACGCTCGTCCTCATTGACGAGCAATAACGAAAGGACAGCATGTGATCAGTAGGAAGCTCGCCGGGGCTAGCGCCGCTGGAATTGGCGCCGCCACAGCGGCGATTGCCCTGCTGCTGGGGACCGTATCCGGCAGCGCCGCTGATGAACCCACTGCCTCCGCCTATGGGCTTGCGGCCAAGGGGCTGCTACCCATCGCGCCGACTCCGCAGGTCCAAGCGCCGCCTGATGGTCAGGCTGCGCTGCTGGAGCTGCCCTCGCCGCTCGGCGTCGGGGTTCTCAAGGTGAAGGCCGCCGACCACACCTCCGCAGCAACCGCCGTGGATCTCAACATCGCCGATCTGGTGAAGGCCAACGTCATCAAGGCAACCTGCGACAACGGCACCGGCAACGTCTCGATCCTCGGCGGCGATATCGCCGGCAACCCCCTGCCCTCCAACCCGGCGGTCGGTCAGAATCTGGACCTCTCGCCGATCGCCACCGTGGTGTTCAACCGGCAGACCGGCAACCCGGACGGCACGCTTACCGTCGAAGGGGTACGGATCTCGGTGCTGCCAGGGGGCCAGGCGAACCTGCCCATCACGCCGCAGGCCCTCGACCAGCTCAGGAGCCTCGTCCCCAACCTGAACGTGCCCAGCCTCGAGCAGGTGCAGCCGCAGCCGGAGTCGGCTCCTTCCGCTGCGCCCACCGCCCCCACCATTGCGGACCTGGTGGCCCGGCTCCGTGAGCTCAATCCGAACCTGCCC
>DASTLT010000180.1:0-2071 GCA_035714625.1 Pseudonocardiaceae bacterium
GCTGGGGTGGCCAGGGTGTCCAGTTGCAGGCGTTGCAGGATCGGCCGGAGGTCCTGCTTGCCGGCACTCTCAGTCGCCATCGGGTCAGTGAAGATCATTTGGCCGCCCGGGCGGAGCACCCGCACCGCCTCTTCCAGTACCCGGGTCGGGTCCCCGCTGTGCAGTATGGCGTCCTGGGACCAGATCACGTCGAAGCAGTGGTCCTGGAAGACGAGGTCCTCGAACGAGCCGTCGATGACGTCGATGGACCCGGTCAGGCCCTGCTCGGCGTTCAGTCGCCGGTTGCGCTCGTTCTCCACCTCGGACAGGTTCAGGCAGGTGACGTGGCATCCGTACCTGCTGGCCAGGTACCGGGCAGCGCCGCCGTATCCGGCGCCGAGGTCGAGCACCCGCGACGCCGCGGTGGGGTCGGCCAGGCCGGCCATGGTCTCGACGGTGCGCCGACTGGCCGGGCCGATCCCCTCGGATTCGTCGGTGTACATGCCGACGTGAATATCCTCCCCGCCCCAGATGATGGCGTAGAAGTTGTCGGCGTCCTCGGAGTTGTAGTATTCGCGGGCGGTGTTGACGGCATTGGAGTACAGGTCGATCACCTCGGCTGGGTTGTCCTCACAACGGTATACCTTTTCGGCGATGTGGACGAAGAAATCCGGGTCACCCTCGGAATAGGTCGCCTGGAAATCTCCGTACGTCTCGATTCGTTGAAAACCGACCTCGCGCAGCAGCCGCCGGACGTAGTTCTTGCGCAGCGGGAACATGTTGAGGTGGTAGACCGAGTTGTCCGGGAAGGTGTAGCGGAAGCGGGCGAGCCCGTCATCGACATGCTCGGGCTCGGCGACCACATCCGCACCGCAGTAGTAATAGGTGTGCTTGGACGAGAAACCGTCGTCCAGTATGCTGTCGTAATTGCGGTGATCGATGATCAGGACTCCGTCATGCTTGAGCATCGCGTAGAACTCGGCAAGCGCCTTGCGCCGGTCCCGCTCGGAGAACAGGTGGGTGAACGAGTTGCCCAGACACACGATCGCGTCATAGGTCCCGTGCACGTCGCGGTTGAGCCAGCGCCAATCGGCTTCCACGACACGCAGCACATGCCCGCCGTAGGCCCGCCCGTTCGCAAACGCCTTCGCCAGCATCTCCGGGCTGCCGTCGGCGCTCACCACGTCGAAGCCCGCCTCCAGCAGTCGCACCGAGTGGTAACCGGTGCCGGTGGCGACGTCGAGGACCTCCTGCACCCCCCTGGTCTTGAGCTGGTCGACGAAGAAGGAGCCCTCGCTGTGCGCCCGGCGCCGCCAGTCGATCAGTTCGTCCCACTTCTCGACGAAGTTGGTGATGTACTCCTGGACGTAATGGTCCGACTGGCGCACGGCGATGGGGTTGTCGCCGAAGTCCTGGTCGCTGCCAGTAGCGGTCGGGTGGGGCTGCGGGTTCGGCACGAACGGACGGGTGCTCGCCGGGGTGGTCTCGGTCATCACGTCACCTCACGGGCTCATCGTTCTTCGGCCCCGTTACCGGCCCGCAACCCGGGCGTTGCCCCGCCGCACCTGCTGCCGCACCAGGTTACGCAGCGTTGAGCTGAGCGGGGCCAATTGATCGCGGTGAGTAACCGGCACCCTCAAGTTAAGTGACCATGCCGCACCTGGCAACTGGAACGCGGTGGCGGGGGTATACCTCCTGCTGGGGCACTGCCAGGCGAGGGGCGTTGACCAGTGGGGATACCGCATTGATCGAAAGCGCTCATCAGATCGGGTGCATCTGAGGAACAGAAGCTTGCTTTCGGTGAGCAAGGAGAAGGTGAGCAAGGAGAAGGGGTGTAACGCCGTGCGCACGCCCCGCGATGAGCCTCATGAGCCCCGGCGCCGACCCCGACCGTCGCCGGGGCTTCCCTGCCCCCCGACCCATCCTCGCAGACGGCGGCCGGCGAGTTCAGGACACGACCTGCAGCTCGGAGACCTTCCACTCGGTACCGGCGCGGATCAACGACATCCGCAGGCGGTAGCGGCGCTCCTCCGGTACCGCCGTCTTGCCGCTGGTGACCGTGGCGGTCGCAGCAACCAGCACGGTCGCGGTG
>DASTLT010000181.1:0-1578 GCA_035714625.1 Pseudonocardiaceae bacterium
GGCTGGGGCAGCACCCGGTTCACCGAGCTTGCCGGCGCCCGTCTGACACTCCTGATCGGGGTGCTGGCCGTGCTGCTCTCACTCGTGCTCGGCGCCTCCCACGCCGCGCTGCCTGGACACGGCAAAACCCTGATCGCCGCCTACCTCGCTGGCCGGCGCGGCACCACCCGCGACGCACTGCTGGTCGGGGCCACCGTCACCGCGACCCACACCGCCGGGGTCCTTGTGGTCGGGTTGTTGCTGAGCGTGTTCGCCACGCTGATCGGCGAACAGTTGCTCGGATTACTCAGTGCCATCAGCGGGCTGCTCGTCACCGTCATCGGTGCCTCCCTGCTGCAGGCTGCAGTACGGGCCCGGCGGGAGGCCTTAGCTGCGGGCCCCGCAGCACCGACCCCAGCCCTGGTCACCGCTGCTCACCAGCACGGGCACTCCCATGGACATGATCACGTGTCTCCGATTGCTGGCGGGGACCGATTCGGGCGGCCCGCGTTGCTCGGCATGGGTGTGGCCGCGGGCCTGGTGCCCAGCCCATCGGCGCTGCTGGTGCTGTTCGCCGCGATCGGGTTAGGCCGGACCTGGTTCGGGGTCCTGCTCGTGCTCGGCTACGGGCTCGGGATGGCCGCCACCCTCACCGCCGTGGGCCTGCTGCTGGTGCGGCTGCGCGACCGCGCGGAACGCCGGCTGGTCCAGTCCCGCCACAACCGGTATCTGAGCTGGCTGGCCGCGACGACGCCGATGCTCACCGCAGTGCTGGTCCTCCTCGTCGGACTGGGGATCATGGCTCGCGGCCTCACCGCAACCCTTTAGGAGACCACCCGTGCCGACACCGCACCGCCTGCTGCCCGCACTCGTCCTCGTCCTGCTCGCGATCTCCGGGTGCGCCGATGACGGCGGGCCGCTCTTCCACAACGAAGGCGGTCGACAGATCAGTTGCCTGCAACATCAGCCCGAGCCACCCGGCTCCCGCTACACCGACCCCGAGCGCCGCGACACCGCCGAGCTACTGGCCGTACTGCGCTACTACACCGCCCATGGCACCAAGCCCTACTGCGACGGTGTCCCACCCACCAAAATCGACCATGCCTGGGCCGAGTTCTACGTCCAGCAAGGCGCCGACCCCACTCACGTCGCCCCCATACTCCACCGGCAGTAGCATTCCCGGCCCGCGATAGCAGCGGCTGGAGCCCGCTAGCCGGGCGTTCTCGACCGGCACGACCATGGAGGGGGAGCCGGCTGGGGGCCGGACTGCGTGACCCCATGAACCGCCCGACCACCCCGGAGAGGGGTGCCTGCCCCGGTCACCACCAGCGCCGCCGGGCCGATCACCACTCTCGCGACCGGGCGCTACGGTGCCCCCCACCACACCCCGCACCGAAGGAGAGCGGTGACGATGAGCTACGGACACGGACCCCACCTCGCCCGCAGCGCCCAGCAGCACAGCGCCCAGCAGACACCTCCCCCCGGTCCGCCACCCCAGTCGAGGACCCCAGCCACCCCCGACACCCTCGCGCCCGACTGGTACACCGCCCCCGAGCTGGCGCCGATCCTGACCGGGCGCGACATCCGCGGGCTGTACCG
>DASTLT010000182.1:0-18629 GCA_035714625.1 Pseudonocardiaceae bacterium
CCCAGCGCGGTCATACGCAAGCTCCACAACCTAAGTCTACCGGCTAGTAACAAGCGGTGCCTCCTACTCCGCGCCGGCATCTGCCTCTGCGGCCAGCCTGGCCTCGACCTCCCGGACCTGGTCCTGCAGCGCCCGGAACTCCCGGTGCGCCGCCAGCCTCGCCTGCACCTTGAGGTCGAACACCTCCGGCGTCCGGTACGGCGTGGTCCACTTTTCCTCCACCTCGGCGGCCACCTGGGCCCTGATCACGGCCATCCGCTGGCGCAGCGCAGGCAACTCCCCGTGCTGCTGCGCGTCTTCCTGGGTCACGTTCCGCTCCCGCCCTTCGGTCCTCGAGCTACGAGCAGGCGCCGCACGCCGCTCCGGCAGGCCCCTTACCCTAGATGACCACTCGGGCGCAGCGGGCCCGCGTCCGGACTCCGCTCAGCCGGGGACCGCCGGGCGCCGGGATCCCATTGAATCGCCATCAAGCGATGGGCTTGTGGTTCGCCCTGGTAGCTCCTGTTACCGAAGCCGGTCCCGGGAATGTCTGGCCGGTGTAGGACGCTGACTATCGGGTTCGCATCGTCATCCCAGGGGAATCGTGCACTCATCGCTTGCTGACCTGCAGGTGCGCCTGCCCGAGCTGACCCTGGCCGACCAGCGGCGGCTACAGCGCAGGCTGCACGGTGCCCGCAAGGTGCGCAACCGGGCCAAGCGCGCCGTGATCGAGGAGCAGATCGTCGCCGACGTCGAGGGGGCCGAGCAGCGGGTCGCGCGGCGCCGGGCGAGCGTGCCCCGGATCCGCTATCCGCAGGCGTTGCCGGTGAGCCAGCACCGCGACGAGATCGCCGTCGCGATCCGCGATCACCAGGTGGTGATCGTCGCCGGGGAGACCGGCTCGGGCAAGACCACCCAGCTCCCGAAGATCTGCCTGGAGCTGGGCCGCGGGGTCCGCGGCATGATCGGGCACACCCAGCCGCGCCGGCTCGCGGCCCGCACGGTGGCCGAGCGGATCGCCGAGGAGCTGGCCGTCCCGGTCGGTGCTGCGGTCGGTTGGAAGGTGCGGTTCACCGACCGCGCCGCCGACGACACCCTGGTCAAACTGATGACCGACGGCATCCTGCTGGCCGAGCTCTCCTCGGACCCGATGCTCCTGCAGTACGACACGCTGATCATCGACGAGGCGCACGAGCGCTCCCTGAACATCGACTTCGTGCTCGGCTACCTCAAGCGGCTACTGCCCCGCCGTCCCGACCTCAAAGTGATCATCACCTCAGCGACCATCGACCCCGACCGGTTCTCCCGGCACTTCGACGGCGCGCCGGTGCTCGAGGTCTCCGGCCGCAGCTATCCGGTGCAGATCCGGTACCGCCCGTACGGCGAGGTGGTCGACGACGACCGCGACCAGACCCAGGCGATCTGCGACGCGCTGGCGGAGCTGCGCGCCGAAGGTCCTGGCGACGTCCTGGTGTTCCTCTCCGGTGAGCGGGAGATCCGCGACACCGCGGACGCGGTGCGCGCGCTGGGCCTGCCCGACACCGACATCCTGCCGCTCTACGCCCGGCTGTCGGCGGCGGAGCAGCACCGGGTGTTCCAGCCGCACCAGGCCCACCGGGTGGTGCTCGCCACCAACGTCGCGGAGACCTCGCTGACGGTGCCCGGCATCCGGTATGTGATCGACGCCGGCACCGCGCGGATCTCCCGGTACAGCCGCCGGCTCAAGGTGCAACGGCTGCCGATCGAGCCCATCTCCCGGGCCTCCGCCGCCCAGCGCGCCGGCCGGTGCGGGCGCCTGCGCGACGGCATCTGCATCCGGCTGTACTCGGCCGAGGACTTCGAGTCCCGTCCCGAGTTCACCGATCCGGAGATCCTGCGCACCCACCTCGCCTCGGTGATCCTGCAGATGACCATGCTGAACCTGGGTGACGTGGCCGCGTTTCCCTTCCTCGACCCGCCGGATCGCCGCCAGATTGCCGACGGTCTGGCGCTGCTGCACGAGTTGGGGGCTCTTGAGGGGTCCCCAACCCGCGGGTCGGGGGCCCCTCAAGAGCCCCCAACCGTGCTCACCCAGGTGGGGCGTGCCATGGCGCAGTTGCCGCTGGACCCCCGGCTGGCCCGGATGGTGGTGGCCGCCGAGGCGGGCGGCTGCCTGCGGGAGGTGCTGGTGATCGCCGCAGCGCTGTCCATCCAGGACCCCAGGGAGCGCCCGGCCGACGCCGAGGCGGCCGCGGACGCGCAGCACGCCCGGTTCAGCGACACCGGCTCCGACTTCCTGGGCTACCTCAACCTCTGGCAGTACCTGGAGGAGCAGCAGCAAGCCTGCTCGTCCACCCAGTTCCGCAAGCTGTGCCGTATGCAGTACCTGCACTACCTGCGGGTACGCGAGTGGCAGGACCTGTATGGCCAACTGCGCCAGATCACCCGCGGCCTGGGGATGACCTGTCGCAGCGGGTCCGCCGAGCCCGAGCAGGTGCACCTCGCGCTGCTGGCCGGGCTGCTCTCGCACGTCGGGCTGCTCGACCCGGAGACCCGGGACTACCTGGGTGCGCGCGGCGCCCGGTTCGCCGTGTTCCCCGGCTCGGCCCTGTTCCGCAAGCCGCCGCGCTGGGTGATGGCGGCCGAGCTGGTGGCGACCTCCCGGCTGTGGGGCCGGGTGGCCGCGCGCATCGAGCCGGAGTGGATCGAGCCGCTGGCCGGGCACCTGGTCACCCGCAGCTACCGCGAGCCGCACTGGGAACGCACCCAGGGCGCGGTGGTGGCCTACGAGAAGGTCGCCCTCTACGGCATCCCGATCGTCACCTCCCGCAAGGTCAATTACGGGTCGATTGACCCGGAGCTGTGCCGTGAGCTGTTCATCCGCTACGCTCTGGTGGACGGGGACTGGGACACCCGGCACCCGTTCTTCCACGCCAACCGGGCGATGCTCGACGACGTCGCCGAGCTGGAGCACCGGGCGCGGCGGCGCGACATCCTGGTTGACGATGCGACCCTGTTCGACTTCTACCACCACCGGATCCCGCCCGAGGTGGTCTCGGCCCAGCACTTCGACACCTGGTGGCGCAAGACCTGCCGGAGCACCCCGGATCTGCTCGACTTCGACCCGGCCATGCTCGTCGCCCGTCACGGGGTGTGCGAGCAGGATTACCCCGACACCTGGCGGGCTGGTGGGCTGGAGTTGGAGCTGTCCTACCAGTTCGAGCCGGGGGCGGCGGCGGACGGGGTGACCGTGCACGTTCCGCTGCCGGTGCTCAACCAGGTTGACCCGGCGCCGTTCTCCTGGCAGATCCCAGGCCTGCGCGAGGAGCTGGTGGTCGCGCTGCTCAAGTCGCTGCCCAAGCCACTGCGCCGCCAGCTCCCCGGCCTGCCGGACCAGGCGCGAGCCCTGCTGGCCCGGATGACCCCCTACCAGGAGCCGCTGCTGGACGCCCTGGAACGCGAGCTGCAGCTCGCCGGGGTCGCCGTGCGGCGCGCGGACTGGCAGCTCGACCGGGTGCCGGACCATCTGCAGCTCACCTTCCGGGTGATCGGCGATGGCCGCATCCTCGCCGAGGGCCGGGACCTCGCGGTGCTGGCCCACCAGGTGGCGCCGCAGCTTCGGGCCACGCTCTGCACGGCAGGCGGCGCCCTGCACCGCCGCGGGCTGCGCGACTGGGACGTCGGGACGCTGCCGGACCGGCACGAGCAGCAGCAGGATGGCCACCTCGTCACGGCCTACCCGGCGCTGGTGGACGAGGGCGACAGCGTCGGTGTCGCGCTGCTGCCCACCGCCGCCGAGCAGCGGCACGCGATGTGGGCGGGCACCCGGCGGCTGCTGCTGCTCGCGGTGCCCTCCCCGGTCAAGGCGCTGCACCGCGGCCTGGACGCCACGGCCCGGCTGGTGCTGGGCCGGGGCCCGCACGGCAGCCTCGAGGCGCTGCTGGAGGACTGCGTGCACTGCGCCGCCGACGCCTTGATCGCCGCCTGCGGCGGCCCGCCCCGGGACGAGCCCGGTTTCGCCCGACTCGTCGAGCGGGCCCGCGACGAGCTGCCCAGGGCGGTGCGCACCGTGGTCGGGCACGTGCAGCGCATCCTGTCCGTCGCGCACACCGTCGAGCTGCAACTCGCCGCCCCGGTACTGGCCGCCCCGGTACTGGCCGCCCCGGTACTGGCCGCCGCGGTGGCGGACGTCCGGACGCAGTTGGCGAACCTGGTCGGCCCCGGTTTCGTCACCGCCACCGGCGCCCCGCGGCTACCGGACCTGCCCCGCTACCTGCAGGCGGTCCAGCGCAGGCTGGACAAGCTGCCCAGTGACCCCGAGCGGGACCGGGCCTGGATGCGTCGGGTCGCCGAAGTCACCCAGGCATACCAGCAGTTGCGTGCCGAGCTAGGCGACGGCCCGGAGCTGGACCGGATCCGGTGGATGATCGAGGAGCTGCGGGTCAGCTACTTCGCCCAGGAACTCCGCACCCCGTACCCGGTCTCCGACAAGCGGATCCACCGAGCCATGGACGAGCTACGCCCATGAATGGAGATCACCTGATCCCCATTAAAGAAACCGATATTCCTCGCACCGGGCGACCCGGTTCCGCGACGGCGTGCGCGTCGGGCTCTCCGTCGACACCACCCCCGGCACCCGTCCCGGTGAGCACAAGGCCCGGCTGCTACTGGAAGTCCTGCGCGACCGCGACCCCGACGTGCTGCGCTTCGCCCACGACCTGAAGGGCCCCCCACCTCCAACCAGGCCGAACGCGACCTCCGACCGGCCAAGGTGCAGCAGAACATCTCCGGGCGGCTCACCAGCCAGGACCGCACCCGAGACCGCTACACGATCTTCGGGGTCCTCTCCACCGCCACCAAGCACGGCCTCAACACGATCACCGTCCTCGGCGACGCGCTGAGAGGCCGACCATGGATACCAGAACTCCCCGCACCCACCTAACAACCCCACACCCACCCGGACACGACCGGAACCCACAACCCCCCGATCGTCACACAACGCCACCACACGGAACATTCGCGTACTCAGGCTGAATGTTTACCCGGGCGAGCGCCTTGACCCAGCGGAGGCCCTTGACCCCGCTGTGTGCCCTGGGAAGAGTTGACGGGCAACCCTGGGCAAACTCCCAACGATGGAGGGCGGCATGACCGTACGGTTCTACGGCAAGGGCAACCCGGTGGATCAGTGCCCGGCGGTCTTCGTGGACTTCGAGGTCAACCGGATCTTCTTCCAGGGCGACACGGTCACCGACCCGAAGACTCTGGCGGAGATCACGGCGTACAGCCCGATGCTGCCCGGTGAGTCGGTCGTTGCCCTTCCCCCGCACATGGCGGCGATCATCTTGGAGGCGGCCCGTGAGTTCCTCGAAGCCAACCGCGACGTCGTTCAGCGACCTATTGAAGGACGCCCAGAAGTCGGCCCTGAAGCTGGAGCTGCGTGACAGCTACCTGTCCAATGACCCGGCGTACCTGGCGTGGCTGGAGGGCAACCCGGAGGAGACCTATCGGAGGTACGCCCCGTGGCCACAGGAGGTCTCGGGTGCTGTGGCGCGCGGCGTGGAGATGCGGCGGGTCCGGGTGGTGTCGGAGCCGGTCAGTGACTACATCCGGTTCGAGCACGCGGTGACCGAGCGGGTGAACCTGCGCGCCAGCGCCTCGCCAACCAGCTTCGGGAAATCCGGCTCGACGCCAAGCTGTCAGGCCGCGCGCTGGCGGCTGCTGCCGGGTGGCACGGCGGGTCCAAGGTCTCCAAAATCGAGCACGGGGTGCGACCCCCGTCCGCCGAGGACATCCACGACTGGTGCCGGGTGTGCGGTGCCGGGGCGAGCCGCGCGGCGGAACTGGTCGCCGAACTGCGCGCCGTGGCGTCCATGTGGCAGGACTGGAAGCGGGCCGAGCGGACTGGGCTGCTTCACCTCCACCTCCAAGTGCGCAACATCTTCGAGCGGACACGGCTGCTGCGCGCCTACTCGTGCAAGATCTTCCCCGGCTTGCTCCAGACGGCCGAGTACACCACAGCAGTCCTGTCGGCGGTGCGGGACGCCCGTGGGGTGCCCGTAGACGACGTGGCGGCGACTGTGGTCGAGCGCACGAACCGCAAGCGCGTCCTGCGCGAGGGGGATCACCGGTTCGTCTTTCTCATCGAGGAGGCCGTCTTGGGGTACCGGGTGGGCGACCCGGCGAGGATGGCCGATCAGCTCCGCCACTTGCAGGAGCTGGCCGCTCTGCCGGCGGTCTCCCTCGGGATCATCCCCAGCGACGCCGACCGGTCCGTGCAGTGCCCGGCCGAGTCGTTCACGATGTTCGACAGGGGCCAGGTCAGCGTGGAGCTGGTCAGCGGGTACCTCACCATCACCCAGCCGGAGGAGATCGAGATGTACGAGAAGGTGTTCGCCGAGCTGCTGCGCCTGTCCGTGGTCGGAAAGGACGCGCGGGCGCTCATCGACAAAGCGCTACGGGCGCTGGAGTAGCCGGTTCGGGCAAACGTGGGCAACCTCATCGACCCGGGCCGGGCCGCCTTCCTACCGTCCTGTATGACGCGACACAGACCGGTAAGGAGAGACCCCCGTGCCAGCCTTCGACCGGCCCCGCGGGTCCGACACCGAGCAGATCAGCGATCTGCGCCGGGCCGCGCTGGAGTGCCTGGCGAGCCTGCTGCGCGGTCACCGCTTCACCATCCCGATCATCGAGGCCGGCAACCCAACCGGCGTCGTGGTGGCGGTCCGGCAGGCGACGCGACGGATGGTGTCGGCATGACCGTCCTGGAGGATTTCGAGGTGTCGCGGGTGGACGCCTTCTTCCGGAAGATCACCGCCCGGTACCCGACGGCTGAGGACACGACGACCGTCGTGATCACCCACTTGCTGCCGGAGCGGCCCGCGTTCCTGCGGGCGATCGACCGGGCGGCAGGCATCGCCGCCGTACTGCCTAAGCCGAAGTCGATCGACGCCGGGGCGCTGCGGGAGATCACCGGGCTGATGCCGGTGGATGAGTTGAACCGGGCGGTCTTCGCCGAGCCCGAGCACACGCTCGCCCATCTGGAGAGCCGGGCAGCCGGACGGAACGTGGTGCTGCTGGATGTCGGCGGGTACTTCGCGCCCACGCTGGAGCACCTGTGCGACCACTTCTCCGGCCGCATCGTCGGGGTGGTCGAGGACACCGAGAACGGGCACCAGCGGTACGCGGCGTTGGACAAGCTGCCGTGCCCGGTGTTCAGCGTCGCCCGCTCCCCGCTCAAGGACCCCGAGGACTACCTGGTGGGCCAGTCGGTCACCTTCTCCGCAGAGGCCCTGATCCGGTCCCGGGGGGACATCTTGCAGGGACGTCCAGCGGCGGTCATCGGGTACGGGAAGCTGGGCCGGTCGGTCGCGACGATGCTGCACGCCAAGCACGTCGGCGTGACCGTCTACGACTCCGACCCCGTTCAGCGAACCCAGGCCCTGAGCCAGGGGTTCCGGATCGCGTCGACCCTCGCGCGGGCCATCGCCGAAGCGGGGATGATCGTGTGCGCCACGGGCAACCTAGCGCTCAAGGAGGACGACTTCGCGGCCGTCGCCAACGGTGCGTACATCGCCTCCGTCACCAGCTCCGACGACGAGCTGGAGCTGGACGCACTCGACGGCCTGTACGCCCGGACCCCGGCCGGAGTGCACATCACCCGGTATGCCCGCACCGGCCACTACTTCTACGTGCTCGCCGACGGGAACGCGGTCAACTTCCTACACGGCGCGTGCGTTGGTGCGTTCATCTTCCTCGTCCAGGCCGAGATCCTGGCCGCCCTGGCGACTCTGGCATCCGCTGGCCACCAGCCGGGCCTGCACCAGATGGACGCGACCGACCGTTCGTTCATCGCGGCCACCTGGCTGCGTTCCTTCGATGGGATCGCATGATCACCAACGACGAGATCCGCGACACCCTCACCCGCTACCTGACCCGCTACCCCGACGAGGCCGAGCACCTGGCACCGCTCACCCGAGCGCTGGAGCGCGGGGGGGACCTGACGTCCCGCAAGACGTTCGACGGCGGACACGTCACCTGCGGCGCGGTCGTCATCGACGACACCAACCGGCTGCTGCTCATCCAGCACAAGGCCCTCGGCCGCTGGCTGCTGCCCGGCGGCCACCTGGAGACCGAGGACAACGGGCTGATGCTCGCCGCGCTCCGCGAGCTGGAGGAGGAGACCGGCATCTCCTGGCACGGCGCGGTCAGCCCGCCCGGCCAGGACGTCATCGACATCGACATCCACCTGATCCCGGCCAATCGCGCCAAGGGCGAGCCCGAGCACTGGCACGCCGACTTCCGCTGGGCTTTCTGGGTCCAGGAACCCAAAGTCGTCCTCCAGGCCGAGGAGGTCAAGGGCTACGCTTGGCGGCCCTGCGCCGACGCCCCCACGCCCAAGCTCGCCGCCAAGCTCCACACCTTGTATCCCGGCCTCGCCGTCAGCGCCACTGAACGCTCCGTAGTCACCTCCACGCATGTCCCACAGCGGCTACCCAACGGTGGCGACTGCCTCCCCCAGGCCAGTGTCGGTGAGGCTGGGAAAGCTGCGGTGCGCCAGCGGGCGGGTTTCCGGCAGGTCGGGGATGGCGGAAACGGTGGTCCCCGCGGCCCGGGCGGCCTGAACTCCGATCAGTGAGTCCTCCAGGACCACAACTCGAGCGGGCGGTACCCAGAGTTGGCAGCAGGCTTCCTGGTAAAGATCGGGTGCTGGCTTCGGGTCCGAGAGGTGACTGGCGCGACAACGGTGTCGAAGACGTCGGGGATGCCGGTGGCCGCCAAGTAGGCATGAACGATCTCGGTGGGGCTGTTCGAGGCGATGGCCAAGGTGTCAATCACAACTCTGCGGTTCCTGGTGTCCAGAGTGCTCACCCACCGGCGGCTACCGGCACCGAGCCTGCCCTAACGCTGACCCGGTAGCTCCCATTAGGTGTCCGGGCTAGGGGGGCAAGCTCAGATGACCGTGCGCTGGCGGCGCAGTTGTTGTCGTCATTGTGGGAGCGAATCGCCTGGGCGAGCGCCCGCAGCGGGGATCATGCGGGCACGCGGCGGGCTTTGGCGGCCGTTGCCGAGGCATACGAGGCCCGCTCCCCCGGGATCGCCGAACCGGAGTGGGTGTATTGGCTGGACCAGCGTGAGATCGACGTGATGGCCGGTCGCTGCCTCATCGAGCTTGGCGACCCAGGGGCGGCGGGGCCAACTCACGCCAGCTCATGGGGTGCGCAGCGCCATGTGCAGCCGTATGGTGGTGCCGGCGCCGATCCGGCCGGTGGGCATCTCCACCAGATCGCACAGGGTGTTGACCAGGATCAGCCCGCGGCCGTGCGCCTCGAACTCGGCGGGCGGGATCCGGCCGACCAGCCGGTTGTCGAGCTGCCCGCTGTCGCTGATCTCGCACACCAGGCACTCGGTGTCCGGGTCCTGCCAGATCGACAGGATCCCGGGCTCGCCGGTGTGCAGCAGGGTGTTGGTGGCGACCTCGTTGACGGCCAGGCACAGGTCACTGACCCGCCCGGAACGCAGCCCGGCGCGCAGCGCCAGGCCCTCGACGAACTGCCGGACGACCCGCAGGTCCGCCGCGGAGCTGAACACCAGCATGTCGCCCCACCACTCCGGGGGCTCGGGCAGCATCTTGTAGCTGCCGTCGGCGACGACCCGCGGGTCGCAGTAGTCCGCACTGGGCTCGCGCAGGCCGTCCTCGATCAGCACCGGGTGCGTGCGCCGGGCGTCGGCCAGCGCCCCGTCGGCCAATCCCCACCGGTCATAGGGACACAGGATGGTCGCTGCCTGCTCGGCCAGCGCGATATTGATCAACGCCTCGTGTTGTAAAGCGGCGCGGTACTCCGCCGGGGTCCGGCCGGGCCAGATCGGCTCACCCACGATGCGCACCCGGCCCCCTGGGTGCTCCTGAGCGAAGGCGTAGAGCACGGGGGGGATGATGCGCCCGGGGTTGCGGCCCACCTTGGCCATGTCCACGAAGCGGGCCCGCTGCGCCTCGGAACCCAAGGCCGAGCGCAGCACGTCCAGGTGCGAGCCAGGCACCGCCACCAGGACCGGCTCGGCCAGCTCCAGCCCCTCGCGGAGGAACGTCTCGATGCCGGCTACGTACTCGTCGGCGTCGCGGTAGAACAACGCCTCATGCACCAGCCCGGTGCCGGGGGCGTGCGCGATACTCATGACACGTCCATCCGGATCCGGGCCACCCCGCCCCAGAAACGGTCAACTATCTGCAGCAGCGCAGGCGGGGGGTCATGCACCACGAGCGCCCGCTCCGGGGCCAGCCGAAAAGCTGCGGTGACCAGCACAGCCACCCCGCTGAGATCGACGAAGTGCAGGCCAGCGAGGTCCAGGTGCAGGTCGCCGTCGCGGTCCCCGGCCAGCAGCCGGTTCAGCGCAGCCTCCAGCACCGGTGCGGTGGCGAGATCGACATCGCCAACCAGGCTCGCACCGCGGCCACCGGCCATCGGTGTGATGGTCAGTGCATCCCCGGCCGTCACCGCTCGGGTCAGCATCATGCGCGCAGCCCCCTTATCCAGGAGCGAAGGCTCGCAGCCGGGACCGAATCCCGCTGCTGCTCCGGGCACCGAAGCAGATACTCACGGTGCATCACCTCTTGGCCGGTCTTCCGGACTCCGCCCCGTCCAGCTCTTCCAGGGCAGAGACTACAACTGCCTGGTCGCAGACGGCATGCCAAATCCACCGCAGCGGGGCCTGTTCACAGCTCGGTAACCACAGATGGCCTAGTGCTCGTGGACTTTACGTGACAATCCGGTGCGAGCTGTGAGGTTATACCCGAGGGTTCATCACCCCTCACCGCAGGGCTACCGCGGTCTGGGGCGTCCGGATCCCCGAACGGTGGCGGTCAGGCCGCCCAGACCGACAGCCGGTGGTTGCGCGCGGGATCGCGCAGCTCGGCCAACGCCTGCTTCTCCAGTTGCCGGATCCGCTCCCTGGTGTAGCCCAGCCGGTCGGCGATCTGCTGCAGGGTGTGCTCGTGCCCGTCGACCAGCCCGAAGCGCAGGCTGATGATCAGGGCCTCGCGCTGCGGGAGGGCGTGCACCAGGGCCCGCAGCTCGTCGCCGAGCGCCTGGTGCTCCACCACCTCGTCGGCACTCGGCCCTTCGGTGTCCTCGATCAGCTCACCGATCAGGGTGTCCCCCGCACCCACCGGAGTGTCCAGGCTGATCACCTCGCGAGCTGACCGCCGCAGCTCGACGACCTGATCCACCGACGTGCGGGCCGCCGCCGCCAGCTCGACCACCGTGGGCTCACGCTCCAGGCGCAGCGCCAGGTTGCGCTCCACCCGGGAGAACCGGGCCAGCTCCCCCACGACGTGCACCGGCAGCCGGATGGTGCGGATCTGAGTGGCCAGCCCGCGGTCGATGGCCTGGCGGATCCACCACGTGGCGTAGGTGGAGAACTTGAAGCCCTTGGTGTAGTCGAACTTCTCCACGGCATGGATCAGACCCAGGTTGCCCTCCTGGATCACGTCCAGCAACGGCAGCCCGGTGTGCGCGTGCTTCTTGGCCACCGAGACCACCAGCCGCAGGTTGGCGCGGATCATGTGATCCCTGGCGCGCGCACCGTCGGCAGCCACCAGCACGAGGTCGCGGCGGCGCTTCTCGTCCACCGCTGCCTCGCCGGTCTCATCGCGGCGCAGCAGCTCCGTGGCGTAGACCCCGGCCTCGATGCGGCGGGCCAGCTCGACCTCCTGCTCGGCGGTGAGCAACGGGGTGGCACCGATGCCGTCCAGGTAGGAACGGACGGGGTCGAGGTCCTCGTTGCGGGCGCGACGGGTCGCGGTCTTGCTCGACACGGACATGGCTGGCCTCCTTCCCGCAGGCCTGCGCCGGCCGAAGCCGGACTGGAAATGCTGGGCTGGACCGGTGCCACCCGGATGCGGCGGGACCGGTGAGTCGTAGGTCATGGGGCACGGCGGCCGGGCGTACCGGTACGGCGCCCTCGCCTTGCAGCCGCCCTGGGAACTGACCAGGTCAACGCCAGGCTAACCCCGATTCTTCCCACCAACGACCCACTGGATGGGCAATGCGCTCGCGCGGCCCGCTTGGTAGGCGGAAGCTCTGGAACGCGATGACCGTAAGCTGGGCGATGATCGCCCTGGAGGCGGAGGCGGAGGCGGAGGGAGGCATCGTGCCTGATCGGCTGAACCGGCGGATGATCCCCGCGACGTGCCAGGTGCACGGCGGCGCGGCCGGATTCACCAATCTCGTGGTCACCCGGGAGGCCGGCCGGATCGTGTTCGATCCGCACGTCGACCGGTCCTGCGTGATCTCGGTCGACGAGGAGGCGGCCCGCCTGCTCTACGAAGCCCTCGGGCAGTGGCTGGGGTGATCACCCCAGGGCAGGGCCGCGGTCTGGTCCGTCGCGGGCCCGGGCGCGGCGCCTGTCCCGCCTACCATCGGGTAACGGGACTACACCCCGGCCCGCGGGGGCAGCAGGCCCAGAGGAGCGGTCACCATGCGCCGTCGGTTGTTCGACGCCGAGCACGAGGAGTTCCGGGCGAGCGTGCGAGCCTTCCTGGACAAGGAGGTGCTGCCGCACCTGGATGCCTGGGAGGCTGCCGGTATCGTGCCGCGGGACCTGTTCCTCCGGGCCGGTCTCAGCGGCTTCCTGGGCATGGCCATCCCGGAGGAGCTCGGCGGCGGCGGGGTGCCGGACTTCCGGTTCAACGCGGTGCTCGGGGAGGAGGTCATGCATGCCGGGGCGGCCGCGGCCGGGCTGGGCCTGACCCTGCACAACGACGTCTGCCTGCCCTACTTCCTAGATCTGGCCACCGAGCAGCAACGGCGGCGCTGGCTGCCCGGTATCGCGTCCGGAGAGCTGATCACCTCGATCGCGATGACCGAGCCGGGGATGGGCTCGGACCTGGCGAGCATGGCCACCACCGCAGCGCGGCACGGCGACCATTACCTGGTCAACGGGTCCAAGACGTTCATCACCAATGGCATCAACGCCGACCTGGTAATCACCGCGGTGAAGACCGACCCACGCGCCCGGCACCGCGGGATCAGCCTGCTCGTGCTGGAGCGCGGGATGGACGGCTTCGAGCGCGGGCGCAACCTGGCCAAGCTGGGCCAGCACGCTCAGGACACCGCCGAGCTGTTCTTTCACAACGTCGCGGTGCCGGTGACCAACCTGCTCGGCACCGAGGGCGGCGGGTTCGGCCACCTGGTGGACCGGCTGCCCCAGGAGCGGCTGTCGATCGCCATCTCCGGAGTGGCCGGCGCCCGGGCCGCGCTGGAGCTGACGCTGAGCTACGTCAAGGACCGCACCGCATTCGGCCAGCCGATCGGGTCGTTCCAGAACTCCAGGTTCCGGCTGGCCGAGATGGCCACTGAGATCGACATTGCCCAGACCTTCGTCGACCGCTGCATCGAAGCCTTGAACGATGGCGAGCTGACCGTCACCGACGCCGCCAAGGCCAAGTGGTGGTGCACCGAACTGCAGGGCCGGGTCGTCGACGCCTGCCTGCAATTGCACGGCGGCTACGGCTACATGCTGGAGTACCCGATCGCCCGGGCCTTCACCGACGCCCGCATCACCCGCATCTACGGTGGCACCACCGAGATCCTGAAGGAGGTCATCGGCCGCTCGCTCGGCCTGTAAACGACCACCGAATCAGGACCAGCCGGGCTGTTGCCCGCCGTTTCGGCTGCCCAACCCCCCGTCAAGGGACGTGCCAGCGCGCGCCGGCAAGCTCACGCCGACTACCGCGTGAGGCGCGTACTGTGCAAGGCACGCGGCGGTGAACTCCAGGCCACCGTGGACGTTCCCGGCCCACCGAGTGGAGGTGCAGCCGATGCTGTCCGGAGCGCTGAGTCCCACGCACTGGCTGATCATCATCGCCGTGTTCGCCGTGCTGTTCGGCGCCAAGCGGTTGCCCGAGGCGGCCCGCGGGGTCGGCGAGGCAGTGCGGATCTTCAAGGCCGAGACGGCGGACCAGAGCAGTAGCGATCCGCGTCAACGCGCGGTCACCCCGCCCGAGGAAGTCAGCGGCACGCAGGACAGTGACCCGCCCAGGGGCATCCCCGCCCCGCCCGTTGCACCGCCGCAAGATCCCCCCGTCGGCTGACCCACACGGTTGTTTCAGCGTTGGAACGAATGCGTATACACCGACTTCCAGGAGTGGGCGAGTGACCGGTCGTGACTCACCTGGTGGGCGGGCATTATTTTCCGGAGATCGGCCTATGGTATCCGCATGGTGAGTTCATGACGATGGCCCAAACGGGGCTGAGGAATGCTCAACCAACCCAACCCGTACCGGACGGTAAGTGGTCCGACTCACGGCGCTGCCACCACCACCGGACCGGCGGACTTCCCTTCCCGGCAATGGGCGCCCATGGTGAGGTACACAGGCATGACTGAAGGGCCCGACACCTGACCGGCCGGCCGGGCGGCATGACCGCGGCCCGGCCGCTGCGGGCGTGCCACCCCGCCACGCCCGCAGGTGATCATGCTGTCGGCCGCGCGCCGCTCGCCCACCGCGCCACCAGAATGCCCGGTAGCGATGGGTGTCGACGCGCAGGAGGATAATCCGAAGGCTTGAAGGCGGCTCGCCCGGAGTCGAGCTGCCGCATCCGGAGGGTGAGGACGCTCCCCGCCGTTCCGGCGTTCACATGCGTCACTTGGAGTGAAACCCGCGATCGCATGGTACGCATGGGCGCCCTCCGGCGATCATAAGGATATCGGCGGAAGCTAGGGACGGAGGCGGACTTAAGATGAACGCCAACAGCAGTGAAACGGTCGCCCACGACATGTTCGCGCTGCTTCACCAGTCCGCGGCACCCGTGGTGACCCGCTGGACTTATTGCACGGACGACCCGTTCGCAGTGACGCTGGCCATCCACACCCGCGGTGACCAGTGCGTGGAGTGGGTGCTGGCCCGCAACCTGCTGGTGGCCGGCCTCACCGGTCCGGCAGGCCTCGGGGATGTGCGGGTGCGGCCGGCCCGGATCGCCGAATGGGACGTCGTGCTGATCGAGATTCGCTCCCCCGACGGGCGTGCGATGCTGGAGTTGGACCGCGACTTGCTGCAGCAGTTCGTCGACGCCACTGTCGAGGCCATCCCGCTGGGCAGCGAGGCCACCGTCATCGACATGGACGCCGAGATCGAGAAGATCACCAGGAGCTGCGCCGGCTGACCGCAGCGGCGGGCCGTCCGCGCGGGAGACGGCTGGGGCGCGAGCATCGCCGCTGGGCCGGGGCGACCAGCTCGACCGGGCGACCACGCTGTGCTCCGGCTCGCGGGGCTGGTGCCATCGGACGGCGGGGTAAGCACCCGCCGGTCACGCCAGGGCGAACCGGGTGGTGAGGTACTCCTCGAAGGTGCGCCGCCCTTCGGCATGGTCCGGTGCCAGGTGCCCGCCCTGACGGTAAGCACGAAAGACCGCGCCGGGCAGGCGCGCCGGTAGCAGCAGCCGGCGCTGCCCGCTCGCCCGCAGGTAGGCCAGCGCCAGCTCGCGGAAGGTGCGGATCTGGGGTCCGCCCAGGTCGGGCACCCGCTCCAGCGGTGGCCCGGCGGCCAGCTCGACCAGCCGAGTGGCCACCTCACCGGTATCGACCGGCTGGTCGCGGACTCCCGCCGGGAGCACCATCACCGGCAGCCGGGCGGCGGCCGCCAGTAGCGAGAAGATCAGATCGTGGAACTGGGTGGCCCGCTGGATCGTCCAGGCCAGGCCGGACTCCTCGATCAGTCGCTCCTCGGCGAGCTTAACCTGGTAGTAGCCCAGCGGCACGCGGTCAATTCCCACGATCGAGATGTAGACGAGGTGGCCCACCCCGCCGCGGCGGGCCTTCTGGAGGAAATGACGCGTGCCGGGGAGGTCCCGCTTTGCATGCCGGAAGTCGCTGGCGCAATGAATGATCGTGTCGACGTCGGTGACAGCGGCTTCGATCCCCGCCCCGGTACTCAGGTCGCCGACCGCCCACTCGAGCTCCGCCAGCGAGCCAGGGAGCCGGGACCTGCGGCTCAGGACCCGCACCACCTGCTGGCCCCCGGCAAGCTGTCGGACCACCTCCCGGCCTAGCGTGCCAGTACCCCCAGTCACCAGGATCCGCACCCTCGTCACATCGCTTCCGGTCGGCCGCCATTCGAAGCCAGATGGCCCTCCTGGGCACGGCAAAACTGCAATTCGGCTGCACATGGCACCCAATAGGTATACCACCTGCCCCGTTGCGCTCAGGGCTGGGCGGCACTTGATGGCACGCTTGGGTGCGCCCGGAAGCGGTCGGTCGCCTCGACCAGCTCGTGGAGGTTGCCGGGCTCGGTTGCCGAGTGACCGGCGTCGGGCACGACGCGCAGGTCCGCCTCTGGGAAGGCGCGATGAAGCGCCCACGCGCTCATCATCGGGCAGACGACATCGTAACGCCCTTGCACGATCACGGTGGGAACATGCCGGATGCGCCTGACGTTCGCGAGGAGCTGCCCGTCACGCTCGAAGAAGGCGCGGTTGACGAAGTAGTGGCACTCGATCCGGGCAAATGCGAGAGAGAACTCGTCATTCGAAATCCGCGCGATGAGGTCCGGATTCGGGTACAAGCAGCTCGTCTTGCCTTCCCAGACGCTCCACGCCGTGGCCGCCGACTGCTGGACAGTTGGGTCGTCGCTGGTGAGGCGGTGGTAGTAGGCCTGCAGCAGGTTCCCGCGCTCCTCGGCCGGTATGGGGGCCAGAAACCCTTCCCACGCGTCGGGGAAGATGGCGTCCGCGCCGCGCTGGTAGAACCAGTCGATCTCCTGTTTGCGGAGCAGGAAGATTCCGCGAAGCACGAGCTCGGTCACCCGGTCCGGGTATTTTTCGGCATACGCGAGCGCAAGCGTGCTACCCCACGATCCACCGAACACCTGCCACCGCTGGATGCCCAGGTGCTCCCGAATCCGCTCCATGTCGGCGACGAGATGCCAGGTGGTGTTCTCGGTCACGCAGGCATGGGGCTTGCTCCTGCCGCAGCCGCGCTGGTCGAACAGCACGATGCGGTACGCCGCAGGGTCAAAGAACCGGCGCTGTTTGGGCTCGGTGCCAGCACCGGGGCCACCGTGCACGAAAACGACCGGTTTGCCCTGCGGATTACCCGACTCCTCGACGTAAATCTCGTGCAGCCCAGAGACTCGAAGGAGCCCAGTGCGGTAAGGCTCGATCTCGGGATAAAGCGTGCGGCGCGGGCGCCTGGCAGTGGTCATGACACCTCGTCGTTGACATCATTGACGCAAATATGCAGGATCAATCGAACGAGGCTTTACGATACAGACTGCTCATACCGCGACGCATCTGGGGAGCCAGCGTGGGCGATACACCAGCGAGCACGACTGGGCTCACCTCGGCAGGGTCGAGCACCAGGTTGGGCGCCAGCCCCGATGGCAGGGCTGCGCTCGCTGGCTGCTGCGCGAGCGTCCTGTGGTCCACGAGGCCCAGGGCCGAGACGATGTTGTCGCGGCTGGCCGATATTGAGCATTGGCACTCGAAAGAGCATTGTCAACTCAAAGCCGCCACACCTTGCAATGCGCGCAGCACAATCCGCATCCGATCCAGCAGATCAGCCAGGCCGCCCTATTCGCATCACCAGGACCACTCCGCGATTTTCTTGACATCGGCCGGATGGCGCAGGCTGCTGTCGGTGGCATCCATCCGGAACGGCCAGGACACCTGGACCAACGATGGTTCACTCCTGACCGCCGCAGCCGCAGCAGCTCCCCGCCCCACGGGGTGACGTCGTTACGGTCGCGGCGCGTGGCGGTGCCCGCTGGAGGTACCCGCCCGGGGCACCTCATCCGCCCGCGCCGTCCTCGGCCTCCCAGCGCAGCAGGTCGCCCGGCTGGCATTTGAGCACCTCGCAGAGCGCGGCGAGCGTCGCGAAGCGCACCGCCTTGGCGCGGCCGTTCTTGAGTACCGCCAGGTTGGCGGGTGTGATCCCTACGCGGTCCGCGAGCTCGCCCACGGACATCTTCCGCTTGGCCAGCATCACGTCGATGTCGACGGTGATCGGCATCAGATCACCTCGTCCAGCTCGGCCCGCATCTGCGCCGCTTCGCCGTCGCGCGCGACGGCCTGGGCGAGCAGCATCCGCAGCACGAGCACGATGAGCGCGACCCCCAGGATGGCCACGCCAACCCCGCCCATGATGAGGGTGACGCCCGGGTCGTCCCGCTGGCCCGGCGCATTGAGGGCCGTGACCGCGAACCACACGAGGGCAGCCGCCACGATCGCGCCGATCACGACGTCCACGTACCGGAAGGCAGCGTGGGAGAACACGGTTCCGCGTCGCACCATCGTCGCCAGCCGCCATACACAGACCCCAATGACCTGGACCGTCCCGATGCCCAGGATCGTGATCACGCGCAGCGGGGTCAGCGGGAGCGACCCGTCCTCCGGGTCGCTCCCGCTGACCAACGTCCACACCATCAATGCCTGTACGAACACGGTGCCGGCGAGCACCACCACAAGCACGACGCGCAGCGCACGCACTGTCAGCTTTCCCATGACCCGTCCTTCCATCGAGTTGCGATGAGAATCTATCGAAACTCGATAGGTGGAACAAGGGCTGGGACGGAGGGTGGGCGGCGGTTTCGCACCGTGGTGGGACGCCGCCGCCCCCTCCCCTGGCATGGCGTTCGCGCGAACCGTCTTGATCTTGTCGAAGTCGGCCTCGCGTGAGCACAA
>DASTLT010000183.1:0-12682 GCA_035714625.1 Pseudonocardiaceae bacterium
ACCCCGCTGCCCGCCCCCCGGAGCGGGCGTCAGCCGCTGCCGGTGCTGCCCAGCAGCGACTGGCAGGCCAGCACCACCGGGTATGAACGCTCATGGCCGAGCTCGAACGCTCCCCGCCGAGCGGCCTCCTGCCGTGCGCTAACCTCCCGTTATCCCCCGGGGCGGTAGCTCAGCAGGTCAGAGCAGCGGACTCATAATCCGTCAGGTCGTGGGTTCGAGTCCCACCCGCCCCACTAGAGAGACCAAGTTCAACCTGCCCTCCGCCGGCTGGGGTTGATCATCATTCAGTAGCCCGTGAGCGGGCGCGAGGGTTCGGCAGGCCAGGTGTAGCTCTTGCTGGGTCTTGTGCGCATATGGGCCGTCGGCTGGCGCGGCGGTTCGGTTCGGTGAGTCGGTGCTGGTGCCTTCGACCCGAGCACGTGCGTTTCAACGTGCTCCACGTGCTTTACTGTGGTGGTGAAGCACAACCTTACGATCCATCTGGATGACGACCTCATCCGGCACGGGACGGTATGTCACGATATCCATGACGCCACCAAGCACCGAGCTGCGGCGAAACTTCTCGCCGAGTTACGGGCGTCGGGAACGGGTGTCCTGAGCAGCCAGGTATTGCAAGAGTTCTATAACGCCGCGATGCGCACACTGCAGCCCGCGCTCCCACCGCGCAGGCGCGCCAGGTGGTGCACGACTATAGCGACTGGTGGCGAGTCGACACCGATCCGCTTCTTATCATCTCGGCTGGTGAACCGTCCGAGCGGCACTCGATCAACTTCTGGGACGCACTGATTGTGGAGGCTGCATTACGGGCAGGTGCTGTCAAACTCGTCACCGAGGATCTGCAGAACGGTCGCCAGTTTGACCACCTGATGGTGCGAAATCCGTTTCAGGCATCGTAGCCCTGCACGGGGTTGATCTGGCCTTGAGCCCTGAAGCTGGTCCACCATGGACGAGATGGGCCCGAGGCACTGCCGTTGCTCACGCCGCCAAGGATGCGATGACGCCGGCTGGGTGTGTCGAGCACGGTCACTGTGCGGGATCGATGAGTTCTGGGCTGCTGCGGCGTCATAGCTGGTGACATGGTTGCGAGCAGCCGAAGGGAGACACCATGCCCACGCGAGAGACGGCCCCAGTCGGAGCGCCCTGCTGGGTAGACCTGATGACCACCGATACCGAGCGGGCCAGGGCGTTCTACGGTCAGTTGTTCGGCTGGACCGCGGAGGAACCTGCCGAGGAGTTCGGCGGCTACTTCAACTTCAGCAAGGATGGCATCCGGGTGGCCGGATGCATGGCCAGCCAGCCCGGATCGGGCCTACCCGACGTCTGGTCGGTCTACCTGGCCACCGATGACGCGAGGAAGACCGTCGACGCTGCTGTCGCCAACGGGGCCCAGGTCATCGTCGCCGCCATGGACGTCGCGGATCTCGGCACCATGGCCGTCGTCGCCGACCCCGGTGGCGCCGGGATCGGCATGTGGCAGCCGGGCCTGCACCAGGGCTTCGGTATCCTCGGTGAGCCTGGGACACCGAGCTGGTTCGAGCTGCACACCCGGAACTACCAGGCGGTGGTCGACTTCTACCGCACCGTGTTCGGCTGGGACATCCATGTCCTCAGCGACACTCCGGAGTTCCGCTACACCACGCTGCGGCAGGGCGAGAGCTGGCTGGCCGGGATCATGGACGCCTCGGGCCTGCTGCCCGACGGTGTCCCCGCCCACTGGTCGGTCTACTTCGGGGTCGAGGACACCGACGCCGCGCTGGGCCGGATCGTCGACCTCGGCGGCCAGGTCCTGAGAGCTGCTGAGGACACCCCCTACGGCCGCCTCGCCGCTGCTGCCGACCCGACCGGTGCGCAGTTCAAGCTCGTCGCTCCGAACGCGGCCATGCCGGCGGGCAGTTCCACGACGTGAGGTGCTGCCGGGCGCGGCGACGGGGCCGGCAGGTCAATCAGGCGGTAATGAGGTGGCTGGGGCCTGGGTAAGTGCACAGTCCTGGGGACCCGGACCTGCCTCGCCTAGGCTGGTCGGAATGGCAACTGATGCGCCGAGGATCGTCTCGCTCTTGCCGTCGGCGACGGAGATCGTCTGCCGTCTCGGGTTGCAGGACGCGCTGGTGGGGGTGACGCACGAGTGTGACTACCCGACCGGGGTCGCGGGCAAGCCCCGGCTGACCGGGAGCCGGATCCCGCATCAGAGGATGAACAGCGCCGAGATCGATCACGCGGTCCGTTCGCAGCTCGATGGGCACGGCAGCATCTACGACCTGGACGAGACGCGGTTGCGTGTGCTGGCGCCGGACCTGATCCTGACTCAGGAGCTGTGTGAGGTGTGCGCAGTCAGCTACCGCATGGTGGAGCAGGCGGCGCGCAGGTTGGACACCGATGTCGCGGTCGTGTCGCTGGAACCGAACACGATCTCTGACATCCTGGCCAACATCCGCACCGTCGGGACGCTGACCGGCAGGCAGGCCGAGGCCGAGCGGGTCGTCGCTGAACTGCAAACCCGGCTGGACGTCCTGGACCGGCTGTCCACGGGGCTGGTCCGCCGCCCGCGCACGCTGGTCCTGGAATGGCTGGAGCCGCCGTTCGCGCCGGGCCACTGGGTGCCCGAGCAGGTCGCCCATGCCGGCGGGGACGGCTCGTTGGGAACGGCGGGGGCCGCGTCGCGGGCTACGACCGCCGAGGAGATCCGGGCCTACGCACCGGAAGTGGTCGTGCTCGCCCCCTGCGGCTTCACCATCGCCGATACCCTGCGCCAGCTTCCCCAGGCGCGGCTCCCGACCGGCTGGGCGCGGCTACCGGCGGTGCGCAGCGGGAGCGTCTGGGCGGTTGATGCGACCTCATACTTCAGCCGGCCGGGGCCGCGGGTCGTGGACGGCGCGGAGATCCTCGCCCGCATCCTGCACCCGGACGTGTTCGGCGAGCCGGAACCGCACCAGGCCACCCGCGTGGTGCCCGAGCTGATGCACACTGCCAGGTGACGACCTGCCGCGCCGTTGGAGGACACGCGCTGTGGCAATATCCAGCACGACGAGAAGGGCCGCTTCCTTAGTCTGCATCGCATTGCTCATGCTCCTGGTCGCGGGCACGCTCGGCTCGTGCTCGGGTCCGCAACCCTCCCCTCAGGAATCGCCGCGACCATTGGCCGATGAGCGCTTTCGACCGGACCGCCTGGCCATGGTCGACACTCAGATCGCCGCCGCAGGGGTGCGTGATCCCAGGGTCCTCGATGCGATGCGAACTGTCCCGCGGCACGAATTCGTCCCGAGCGAGCAGATGGACCGAGCGTACGAGGACCGGGCCCTGCCCATCGGTGCGGGACAGACGATCAGTCAGCCTTATATCGTCGCGCTCATGACCGAGTTGCTCGACGTGCAGCCCGGGGATGTGGTTCTCGAGATCGGTACCGGTTCCGGGTATCAGGCGGCAGTCGCCGCCGAGCTGACCGACCGGGTCTACACGGTGGAGATCATCCCAGAACTCGCGCGACGTGCGGCAGAAACGCTCAACCGGCTCGGCTACACCCGGGTCCAGACGAGGAACGCGGACGGGTATTTCGGCTGGTCAGAGCACGCTCCTTATGATGGCATCATCGTCACTGCGGCCCCCGATCACATCCCCGTCCCGCTGGTACAGCAGCTCAGAGAAGGTGGCCGCATGGTGATTCCGGTTGGTCCGCCGGGCAGTTACCAGACGCTGTGGCGGCTCACCAAGCAGCAGGGCAAGGTGGTCTCCGAGAACATCACCGACGTGGCATTTGTACCCCTGCTCCGGAATCCCTGACAGCAGTGGTACGGCGGAGCGGCACACTGCTGCGAGCAGCCAGCAAGGCGAGGGCGTAGGCGAGCGCAGCGCAGCCGAACACGGCGTCGAACCCCCACGACAGGGCGATCATCGGGGCCAGGATGGCACTCACCACGGACGCGAACCCATTCACCGCCCAGGCCAGCGGCAACCGGCTGGGCCTGGCGGCGTCAAGCGCTGCCAGACCGCGGGGGAATCCGATTCCCATGAGGAATCCGAGCGGGGCGAGCACCAGCAGCGTGATCGCGATGCGCGCACCCGGGCTCCAGCCGAGGCAACCGGGAAGAACCGTTGCCAGAATTACCGGGTACAGCGCCACGGCAGCCACCAGTGCGGCCAGCCCGCCGCGCCAGGGCAGGCGGGCGGACCACATGCTCCCCAGACCTGAGAAAGCCAGCAGTCCGAATACCACGACGGCGAATGACTGGGCGGAATAGTCCAAGAACAGCACGAAGCGCTGCACGAGGGCCACCTCGACGAGCAGGAATCCGAGTCCCAACGCCGCGAAGTACGCCATCGACGGCGCTCGGGTATTGCGCTCTGCTTGGTCGCGGTCTCGTTGGCTGATGGCGGCGGCTGGCACGAGGAGCAGCGCCAGCGACAGGCCAGTGGTCAGCACGAGCAGGGCCACGAGGATGAGATACCCGCTTCCGCCAAACGGCTGCCAGGTCTTACCGAGCAGGGCGACGATGGTGGGCGTCTGTTCCCATTTGAAGAAGTGAAAGAAGAACGGCCGGGTGTCGCGCGGCGGCGTCACGTCGTACTCGTATCTGTGGTAGAGGTCCTGCTCGTCCGACAGCAGCGCTCGGAAGGACTCGTGGTAGTGATCGTGGCGCAGCACGTTGGCGACGTTGGCTTCCCTGGGTTGAATCCCCGGGTACCAGACGAGGTCGAACTGGCGCTGTCGGGCGAAGGTCTTTGCTAAATCGATCTCCGACTGGCTGAACGGTTCCTGTTTTGCCAGGATCAGCATCGTGGAGAACGATCGGATGGCGATGATCCTGGAGGCTGGAGCCTTCTCGGCACGTCGTAGGGCGTCGGCCACCAGCGCTCCCGCCCGCAGTTCCTCGGTCGGGGGTAACTGCAGCCACCGGTGGACGACCAGCAGGCCCCCCGGCGCTAGGTGCGCGAGGTAGTCATCGAATGCCTCTGCGGTCAGCGGATAGGTCTCGGACAGGGAGAAGGCCCCCGCCGTCACCGCGCGGCGGTTCTCCGACAGGGCCAGTACCACGAGGTCGAACGTCTCCGGCGAGCGTGCCAGGTACCTGCGTGGGTTTGCCACGACAAGCTCGACGCGCGGGTCCGCATAGACCCCGCCGGCCCGGGACGACAGGCCGGACGTGAGGCGCTGCGCCAGCAGGCGGTTGTTCTCCACGGCCACGACTGAGCGCGCCCCAAGTTCCAGGGCCGACAGCACCTCGAGCCCCCCGCCCGGCTCAAGCACCAGGGCCCGGGACACCGGCCGCAGGTGATACGCCAGCGAGGTGGGGAGGCCGTCGACGAAGCCGGGGGTCAGGCCATGGCGGGCGGTGAGCGCGAGTACGACCTCGCCGTCGAGCACCACGGCGGTCTGCTCGGGCAGGTGCCCCTGGTACTGCAGCGTCAACCCGGGAGCGGAATGAACAGCGGAACTCGCGACGACGTCGATCCGTGAAGCCGCGCTGTACTCGCGCTCCAGCACCCGGGCGTCGGGAAAGCTTGCCAGTTGGGACAACGGCTTATACGGCGAAAGCCGGAGCTCCAGCCAGGACGGCAACTGCCACAAGACCACGAGGGCCAGACCGGCGGCCGTCAGCCCGATGAACCGGTCCGCCCAGCGGCCCAGGCTCGCAGGTGCCCCGGCATCGGTGCGGGCGCACGCGAACGCGACGGAACCGAGAGCGGCTGCCAACCCGGCCAGCAGGACGGCCGCCGTGGGGTCAGCGCGGTCCAACGCAACCAGGGCGACCACCGCGCCGACCGCCGAACCTGCCAGATTTGCCCCGTACAGGCCAGCGGCCCGCTGCGGCCACCGCACCAGGGGCAAGCCAAGCACCAGCCCGGCGAGCAGGAACGCAACGCCGTGACAGAGCAGATACGCGGCCAGCAGCGCGAGCTGGCTCGGCTCCCAGCCCACCCGGTAGGGATCGAACGGAATCAGGTTCGAGACGCCGTATCCACCCACCAGTGCTACCGACGCAACCGCCGCCAGGCGAGCAAGGAGCGTGGGGCGCAACGGATGACGCGCCGGTGGACGAAACCCGAGCAGGGTACCGCTGGCCCCCAACCCCAGCAGCGCGAGGCTCATGGCCAGGAAGGCGAAGTGGTAACCGTAGGCGATGGAGAAAATCCGGGTGAGCGCGACTTCGTACAGCAGCGTCGCAGCCGCGACCGATCCCACTCCCAGATAGCCGAGCACGCGTTATCTCTCCTGGCAGCGCCGCTACCGCCTGGTTCGATCTTCTCATGGTCCTCGGTCAGCGCGTACCGCGGTTTAACGTAGGGTCAAGGCAGGACGAGGACGTCTGCGGCATCGACAAAGGCCCGCCGGTGGTTGAAGGAGATCTCCACAAAGCGCCGGTTGCCTACGATCAGGGTGTGGTTGTCCGGCACCTTGGCGCCGTCAAACCGGGCGTAGTAGTAGGTGCCGGGGCTGTTCCCCACGCCACGGTAGACCTGCCCGGCCGGGATCGTGTACTGCAACGGCACGACCGCGGTGACTGGGATCGTCGGGGGATAGGCGGCAGCCTCCGGGTAGGCGGCGCCATAGACCGCGATCCTTGCACGCCCGGGACGGGGTATGACCAGCGCGCCGCGTCCCGGTGCGCTCACCTGGCCCGGTGGATCGTTGAACCAGACTCGTCGGCCGCCGAACCAGATCGCTGTCCACTGACCGCTGCGCCCAGCCAGGACGAAGGACTGCCCGGTGACCGCCCTGGCTGACCAGTCATCGACCCGGGTGGTGCCCAGGGCGCCGTCCGGGTGCAGCACTGGGTCCCCGACCAGGGGGGCGTCGGCTCTCGGTGCGGTGTGCAGGTACACCACGTTGCTGCCCTGCGGCGGCAGGTCGGTACAGGTGCCGCCGGCGCAGTTCTGCAGCGGCTGGGCGTTGCTGCCGAAGCGCGGCATGATCGTCAGTACCGGCGCGGCCGAGGGGCGCGGGTCCGGCAGTGGGGCACCCAGCAGGTCGAAGTAGTGCGACCAGTTCCAGTACGGGCCGGGGTCGTAGTGCATCCCGGCCACCCGGTCCGGGCGGGGACCGGGCAGTTCCTCGTGGCTCAGGATGTGCTCCCGGTCCAGCGGAATGCGGTAACGCGCGGCCAGGTAGCGCACCAGCCGGGCGGAGGCCTGGTACATCGCCTCGGTGTACCAACGGTCGCCGTCGACCAGGACGCCCTCGTGCTCGATGCCGATGGAGTGCATGTTGAACCAGTAGTTGCCGGCGTGGTAGGCGATGTCCTTGGTGCGGACGAGTTGGGTCACCGCACCGTCGGCCGAGCGGATCAGGTAGTGCGCCGAGACGCCGCTGTTCGGGTTCTGGAACCCGGCGATCGCGGAGTCATAGCTCTCCTCGGTGTCGTGAATGACGAGATAACGAATGCCGACACCATCACGTGGGCGGTTGGCCGGGTCGTAGTTGCCGTAGGCGTTGGGGTCAGCGGGATCGGTCTGGGCGTAGGCGGCCGGAATGAAACGGCAGTCCAGCCCAGCCGGGCACTCCGGCTTGTCGGCCGCCTGCGCAGCCGGCGGCTCTGCGGTAGCCGGCCCAGATCCGAGCAGGGCGGCGGCCAGCGCCGTCGCGGTCAACAGGACCGCGGTCAGCGGGCGACGTCGGGGCATGTCCGGACACCTCTCGCTGTGGGTAGTGGTGGCCGGACTCTAGAGCGCGCTCCCCCATTCGCAGGAAGAGCGTGCGGGTGACCACCGCGGGCACGACGGACGAGGGCGCCGCCACACGGTGTCGCCGTGGGGCGTCAAGCGCTGCGCTCGTCTCCAGGTTGACGAGGTGGAACTCCTCCTCGACGCTGATCCGGGAGGTCACGAAGTGGCCCATGGATGTGACATTAGGTGGTTGTTGTTACCGCTGCTTTGCCTGAAGTGGTCGGCGACGCTCAGCACCCGGACCACCCGCGACGCGGTGCGTGTACGTGGCGGCATCGGACACTGGCAGTGCGCCGCCTCGGGCACTGGCACGAGCGGGCCGCTCGCCCGCCGGATGAGGCGAATGTCAGCATACCGAGCTGGCGTCCAGCGCAGTCACTGCTATCATCTGGCGCAATCTCCCTGAAACGGGCCATGGCGGGACGCAGGCGGCATATTCTCTTTCGGCGATTAGGGGGGAGGCTCTATGTCAGGAGGATCACGATGCATACCGTCATCCCTTCACCCTACGTTGTCGAACTGTCTCTGCCGCCCCGAGGAGCGTACCGAGCGTGAGCCGGTGGACGCTCACGCTCGGTGAGCTGACCCCGGGGAAGCGAGATCCGGCGCGAGGAGGCGGCCGGAACCCGCTCCTGGAGTAAAAATGGCTGACGAAGAGAGCCTGATCCATATTCTCTGGATAAACGCGGGCTGTCCTGCGATGGGGACTCGGTGGCGCTGACCGCGGCCACCCAGCCCAGCATCGAGGAGATCGCCCTGGGAGTCTTCCCGGGCCTGCCCAAGATCGCTGTGCACTGGCCGTTGATCGACTTCGAATGTGGCCCGGAACAGGGTGCGGACAACTTCATCGACTGGTTCCACAAGGCATACCGGGGTGAGCTGGAACCGTTCGTGCTCATCGTGGAGGGCTCCATTCCGGACGAGTCGATCAGCGGTGACGGCTACTTCAGCGGTTTCGGGCGAGACCCCGAGACCAACCAGCCGATCACGGTCAACGAGTGGCTGGACCGGTTGGCACCCAAGACGACGATCGTGCTCGCGGTCGGCACCTGCGCCACCTATGGCGGTATCAACGCGATGGCCGGGAGCCCGACCGGCGCCATGGGCGTGCCGGATTACCTGGGCTGGGACTGGACGTCCAAGGCCGGGATTCCGATCGTCTGCGTGCCTGGCTGCCCGGCCCACCCGGACAACCTCTCCGAGACGATCCTGTACCTGCTCTACCAGGTCGCCGGCCAGGCACCGATGATCCCACTGGATGATCAACTGCGTCCGCAGTGGTTGTTCGGCGCCACCGTGCACGAGGGCTGCGATCGGGCTGGCTACTACGAACAGGGCGACTTCGCGGAGACCTACGACTCGCCGAAATGCCTCGCCAAGCTCGGATGCATGGGCCAGGTGGTGAAATGCAACGTACCCAAGCGTGGCTGGATCAACGGTGTGGGCGGCTGCCCGAACGTGGGTGGCATCTGCATCGGCTGCACCATGCCCGGCTTCCCGGACAAGTTCATGCCATTCATGGACTCGCGTCCGGATCTCCTGGTGTCCATCCCCGAGCACAACCCGTACGGCCCGGTCATCAGGTCCTTGCGCGAGGTCACCCTCAAGCAGGTCCACACCGAGGCGCCCGACCTCAGTGCTGCTCCGGACAGTGCAGCCGGGTCAACCGAGACGCAGCAGGTCGAGGAACTGCGCCGGGAGCTGGACCAACTGCGCTGGGAGCATGCTGAGGTCCGCGCGCAGAGCCTGCGCGACAGCCTGACCGCCAGCTACAACCGCCGTTACCTCGATCAACGACTGGATGATCTGCTGGCCACCGAGACCGCGGGCATCGGAGTCGCCGTCGCACTGGTCGACCTGGACTTCTTCAAGCTGGTCAACGACACCCACGGCCACCAGGTGGGTGACCTCGTGCTGCAGCAGGTGGTCGAGGTCATGCAGGACGGCCTGCCCGATGGCGCGTTCTGCGCCCGCTACGGCGGCGAGGAGTTCGCCCTCGTACTGCCCGATGTCGACGAGGCTACGGCGATCATGGTCTGCGAGACTACCCGGGAACGGGTCGAGCACCATCCCTGGGAGCATCTCGCGACGGAGTTGCGGGTGACGGTCAGTATCGGCATCGCACACCGCGCACCGGTCTGCGCCGCCGTCCCGCCCGGCCCTGCCGGACAGCCAGGCTCTGCTGGACAGCCAGGCTCTGCTGGACAGTTCAGTGCCGGGTCAGAGCTGCTGCTGTCCGCTGACCAGATGCTGTACCAGGCCAAGCAATCCGGGCGCAATGCGGTGGCGTTCCGTTCCGCTGATGGGGTGGCCCTGGCTGGCCTGGCCTGCCACCGGCGAGGCGGCCCGTGCGGACCTGGCTGACCACCGTGCCCGGCGCGACGGCCATGAGTAGGTGGGCGGCAGAATGCCGTACGTGAATGCCGGTTCGTTTGCCGAGTACCTGGCTGGTCTGGATGTGGCGGCGTTGACCGCTCTGTTGGAGGCGCGCCCAGATGTCCTGGTGCAGCCGGTTCCGCGGGGTTTCGGGCAGCTCGCCCAGCGGCTGGGCGGGGCGGAGTCGCTGAGCGCCGCGTTGCGCACGGTGCACCGGGACGCGGTGATGGTCGGGCAGGCCATCGTCGTCCTCGGCGAGTCCGCGACGCTGCCGGGCCTGGTGCACCTGCTGGGCGCCGGGCAGCACGTGGTGCAGGCCGCTCTGGATGAGCTGTGCAGGCGGGGACTGGCCTGGGACCGGTCCGGGGTGTTCTGCCTGCCGGAGCCGCTGCAGGCGCATTGGTCGGCGGAGATCGGCGGTGGCCGGCCGGTAGCGAAGATCGCCGCGACGGTCCTCGCCGACGACCTGCGCACGGCGGTCGGCGCGTTCGGAATCTCCACCCAGGGTCTGCGCAAGCCGGAGCTGATCGCGCGGCTGTCCGAGGTGATGGCCGACCTGCCCGCACTCACCACGGTGGTGGCGCGGCTACCGAAACCGGTCAAGGACCGGCTGGCTGTGTTCCGGAGCGGTTATTACGGCTACTACTCCTACGCTGGCTACGGCCACTCTCGACCTGGTGGTGCCGCTGATCCGACCGACTCGCTGATCGCGGCCGGTCTGCTGCTGCGCGTCCATCACCGGCCGGAACTGCCCAGGGAGGTGGCTGTCGCCAGTTGGCTGGCCGAGCATGAGCTGACCCTGACCGGCCGGCCGGCCATCTCCCGGGCCCGGGCCGACGCGGCAGCCGTGCGCCGGGCCACCCAGGCCGCCGCGCAGGATGCGCTGCGGGGAGTGACGACCCTGCTCGACGAGGCCCGGGCGACCCCGATCACGGCGTTGAAGAAAGGCGGGGTCGGGCCCCGGGAACGGGCCCGGCTGGCCAAGCGTTTGTCGATCCCACAGGACGTGCTGCTGTTGTGGATCGACCTGGCGTACACGGCGGGCCTGCTGGCGCAAGCCGATGCGGGGTACGCACCGACGCCTGCCTATGCGCAGTGGCGCGCCGCGGAACCAGGCCGGCGGTGGGCCGTGCTGGCGAATGCGTGGTTCTCCCTCGAGCATGCACCGACCAGCCGGGAGCTCGAAGGGGATCGGGAGCATCCACCGCCGTTGCCGCTGGTCTCGGCCGCCGGGCTGGTGCGGCGCGCGCTGTTGGTGGCCGCCCGTTCGGGGGTGTCGGTGCGCGCGGTGGGCGAGGAGATCGACTGGTTCTGCCCGCTGCACGGCTACGACGCCAAGTGCCGGGTGGACAAGGTGGCCGCCGCTATCCGGGAAGCCGAGCTGCTCGGAGTGCTCGCTACCGACCTGGTGTCGGAGCTTGGGGAGCATCTGCTGGCCGTGACCGAGGCCGCCCCGCAGGACGTCGTGCCGGAGCTGGCCGAGCGGTGTGCCGCATTGCTACCCGAAGCGACGTGCCGCGTGATCCTGCAGTCCGACCTGACTGCTATGGTCTCCGGCCAGCCGAGCGAGGCCGTGTCGCGGTTGCTGACGGACTCCGCCGTCGCCGAGGCTCGGGGCGCGGCCGGAACCTGGCGGTTCACCCCGGCCAGCATCCGGGCCGCGCTGGACGCCGGATGGACCGCGGAGGACCTGCTCACCGAGCTGGCCACGGTCTCGGCCCGGCCGGTGCCCCAGCCCTTGGAGTATCTGATCACCGATGCTTCCCGGCGGCACGGCCACGTCCGGGTACGCGGCATGCGCTCCTGTGTCATCGCCGAGGAAGCCTTGATCACCGAGATCCTGCACACCCGGTCGTTAACCAGGCTGCATCTCAGCAGGCTCGCCCCGACCGTCTTGTCCAGCCCACGAGACCTCGACGACGTGCTGGCCCGGCTGCGCGAGGCCGGCCTGTCCCCGATGGCCGAGGACGCCCAGGGCACGGTGATCGTGGAGTCCCGTCCTGACCACCAGGCGGCGATCTCCGCGCCCGAGCTGAGCCCGGCTCCACGAGCTCAGCTCTCCGCGACCGCCCTGGCCAAGCATCTGGTCGCGGACCCGGATGGCACGGCCGGGGGCCGCTCGAACTCAGCCACCTTCGAGCTGCTGGCGCAGCTCAACCCGTACCTGGGTGACGCCGAGCTGGAACTCCTGTCCGACGCCGTGGACCACCACAACGACGTGCTCATCACCTACCGTGACAAGAACGGCAGCCGCAGCACCCGGGCAATTCGGCCGCAACAGCTCTACGGCAGGTGGCTTGACTCCTGGTGCCATCTTCGTAACGCGCAACGTGACTTCACCATCGCCAACATCGAGTCCGTCAGCCCGGCCCGCTGATTGCGGCCCGGGAGTTCCCCGAAGAAATGGGGTTACCGCTACCCGCCGGGGACCTCGCCGAGGGTCGCCCATTCGGTCGATACAGGCGGGTATGACCCGAGCAGGGGGTAGTCGCTGCCAGCGGGTCAGGGGTAGCTATTCAGGACCCGTCGTGGCGTGAGTGAGTGCTGGGTTCTGTGGGTCGTGTGAGGTGTCTGCGGCGTGTCGGCTTGACCGCCGTGCCGGTGTGCTGATCATGGTGGCTCATGTCGGAGCTGCCGCCGGTGCCTG
>DASTLT010000184.1:0-39944 GCA_035714625.1 Pseudonocardiaceae bacterium
CCTGCTACTGGCGGCCACCAGCGTGCTGACCGGCACCGATCCCGAATGGAGACCCAGCTTCCTGCTGGGCACGGTCTTCTTCGCCGGTTTCGGTTCGATCGCGCTCTACCTGGGGTTCAGGCTGCGGGCCGCCCGGAAGCTGCTCGCGCAGTGGCCGCACCCCCCCGGCGCTCCACCGCCCGCCGAGCTCGGCGGCGAGGCCGCGTTGGGCGGCGGCGTGGAACGGCACCGGGTCGAGGAGCCCGGCACCTTCGGGCAGGGCACCGAGCAGCGGGACACCGGCCACCACGGGTAGATCGGTGAGGTTGCACCGGGCGGCCAGATCAGGCTCGGCGGGCCAGCACCCGATCACCACCCCGGGGCAGCGCAGGCCGCGGGTGCGCAGGGCCTCGACGGTGAGCGCGGTGTGGTTGAGGGTGCCCAGCCCGGCGGCGGCAACCACCAGCACCGGGGCATCGAGCAGCGCAGCGGCGTCGGCCAGCGTGCCCCCCGCGGAGTCGAGGTGGACCAGCAGGCCCCCGGCACCCTCCACCAGCACGAGATCGTGACCGGCCGCGAGGTCGCGAGCGGTGGCCGCCACCGCCCGAGGGGTGACCGGAGTGGCCCCAGCCCGGCGGGCGGCGGTCACCGGGGCCAGCGGGTCGGGGAACCGGGCCAGCTCCCGGCCAGTGACCGCGCCACCCACCAGCCGGCGCACCTCGTCGAGATCACCAGACTCACCCGGGCCGGTGCCGGTCTGCGCGGGCTTGAGCACGGCGACCCGACGGCCCGCGGCGGCGCTGAGCGCAGCGACCGCCGCGGTGACCACCGTCTTGCCCACGCCGGTGCCGGTGCCGGTCACCACCAGCGGGCCGCTGATCACGCCCGGGCTCCGGCGAGCACCTCGCCCAGCACCTGGGCCACCTGCTGCAGGTCGGCGTCGCTCAGCCCGGCGTGCGCGGTGAGCCGCAGCCGGCTGGTCCCCGCCGGCACTGAGGGCGGGCGGAAGCAGCCCACCCGCACGCCCCGGCGCAGGCACTGCGCGGCGGCGTCGACGGCCCGCTGCGGTGCCCCGAGGATCACCGAGACCACCGCTGACGCCGGCTCGCTGACGCCGGCTGCCGCGGCGATCGCCGCCGCCACGGTGCGCACCCGGGCCGGCAGGGCGGGCTCGGCGCGCAGCACCCGCAGCGCGGCCAGCGCCCCACCGGCCGCCACCGGAGCCAGGCCGGTGTCGAAGATGAAGCTGCGCGCCGCATCGACCAGATGGTCGACCACGGCGCGCGATCCCAGCACCGCACCACCCTGGCTGCCCAGTGACTTCGACAGGGTCACGGTGCCCACCACATCCGGCTCCCCGGCCAGGCCGCACTCGGCGAGCCACCCCCGCCCGCCCGGCCCGCGCACCCCCAGCCCGTGCGCCTCATCGGCCAGCAGCACCGCCCCCCGCGCCCGGCACACGCCGTGCAGTGCCGCCAGCGGTGCGAGTTCACCGTCCAGGCTGCTCACCGAGTCGGTGACGACCAGCGCGTGCGGCTCGGACCGCCCGGCCAGCGCGGTGTCCACCGCGGCGACGTCGAAGTGCGGGGTGACCACCACCCGCGCCCGGGACAGCCGGCAGGCGTCGACCAGCGAGGCGTGGCTGCCGGCGTCGGACACGACCAGGGCAGCCGGGCCGGACAGCGCACTCACCGCTCCGAGGTTCGCGGTGTAGCCGGAGGAGAACACCAGCGCCGCCGCTACCCCGCAGAACGCGGCGAGCTCGGCCTCCAGCTCGCTGTGCAGCCCGGTGGAACCGGTGACCAGCCGGGAGCCGGTGGACCCGACACCCCAGGTCCGCGCCGCGTGCACGGCGGCCTCGACCACCCGGGGGTGCCGGGCCAGGCCCAGGTAATCGTTGGAGGCCAGGTCCAGGATCGGCTCGACGGCCGGGCGCGGGCGCAACGTGCGGCGCAGCCCGGCGCCCCGGCGCGCTGCAGCGTGATCGTCCAGCCAGTCCAGTGCTCCGGCCACGGCCCCCGAGGGTACGACCCGGGCCGCCCGGCCGGCACCCGGGTCCCGACCCCACAGCCCCGTTACCTGCAGCGGCTTTCCGTGGGTTCCGCGGCCAGCTCCTGGGCCTTGCCGAAGACGTAGACCGAGCCATCGGTGACCTGACCATTGGTGACGATGCCCGCAGCATTGAGCACGCGCTCGATAAGGGCGCGCGTACCCTCTCGGAACACCTCGCGCTGGTACTCGTCAATATCGCCCGCCGGCTCCCAGGACAGCACCACGTAACTGCCGTCCCGCGCATGCGGGTAGACCGTGAGATCGATGTCCGTGCTGAAACCGTCATTTGGCAGGTCCACCTGCAGCGGCAGCCCTGCGCTGTCCAGTGCGATGAGGATCCGCACCACGAGGTCGCGGAGCGGATGCCCGGCCACTCCCTGCCGCATCTCGGCCACGTCATAGACCCGGGTGTCGGCCAGCCAGCCGAGCTGAACCCGCCGCGCCTCGGTCTCGCTGTCATACCAGCGCACCGCCCGGTCCCCGTCATCCTCGTCGTCGGCTTCGAGCATGGCAAAGGTGCCCTTGACGATCAGCCGGCTGGGATCCGCCTCGTAGCGGCGGGCCAGGAACCCCATCGTCTCCAACACCCGGGACAGCTCTTTCATGACGAGCATGGCGGAGATGGTGCTCTGCACCCGGTCCAGGGCTGGCCCGGGCTGCCAGCCCACCACCAGGCCAGGCTGGTCAGCGGCCGGCTCGATGACCGCTCCGGCACCGGTCTCGTCGGCGAGCGCATACCCAACCTGATGCAGCGCGGCCCGCAGCTCCCCTTCCAGCTCCGGCGGCTGAGGCAGGTCATCAATCCCTTGCATCGGCTGAATCCCCTCGTTCTCGTCCTGGTCCAGCGCCGGCGGCTCGGCGCCCTCGGTCGCGGCGCCCTGCCATAGCTGAGGGCCACTCGCTACATCATGAGCGATGATGTGGACCAGCCTGAGTTTCGCCATTCGGCTCAATTCCCACCAGTCCACCAGCTCGGGTGGTAGCTCCGCGGCGATACGATCCGCCAAGCGCATGGCCCGGTCGATGTGCAACAGTGCCAGTTTCCGATCATGTGGCGCGAGCAGAGCGCCCAGATGCAGATGGGCCCGGCAGGCCAGCTCCGGCATTCCAGCGCTTTCGGCCATGGCCGCGGCCAGTCCGAGCGGCATGCGGAACAGCATCGCCCGGTGCGGTTGCCGCCCACCCGGATCAAGCAGGTATTGCGTCGGGTCGAAGGGTGTGCCGAGCACCGCTAAACCATGCTGGTACCAGCACCGGGCCAGCTCCGGCAGCGCTTGGTGGCGCGCGGCGAGCTGGCGGGCGAACTCCGCGCTGCGCACCGTCGCGGTGCGCCAGCCGCGGGCCAGCGAGAGCTTGGACCACAACAGCAGCAGGGTGACCTGGTGCTGCCACGGGACCCGGCCGTGACGTGCGGTGTCCAGGGCACGCCGGGGCAGCCAGCGGCGGGCCGCCACTGCGTGCCGGCGAGCGCCAGCCAGGTCGCCGTCGGTGAGGGCGTCCTCGGCCAAGCCGACCTCGAGCTCGAAGCCGAGCAGATGCCCGCCCTTCCACACCTGCCCGGCCGTCGCCGAACACGATTCGAAGTCCGTTGCCCCGAGATCGCCGAGCCACTCCAGCGCCCGGGTTGCTTCCTGCTCGGCCGCGCTGCGCGCGCCCAGCTCCCGGAAGACCTGCGCGACCAGCACGGCGGCCAGCACCTGCGGGCCCCGCTCCTGCGGACCCAGCGGCCGGTCCACGAACCGGTCGAACTGGCTCAGCGGCGCCAGCACCGTCAACGCGTGGGCGTAGCACCCGGTGCGCAGCGCGGCAAAGCCCTGCAGCCACCGCAGGTCGCTCAGCACATCCAGCGGCATGCCCGCCACCTCCGGCCCGATGGCGCTGCGCAGCAGCTCGACCTCCTCCACCGGGCGCCGGCGGATCGCCCATTCCAGCAGGTGCAGCAGCGCGTCCACCCGGGACATACCCGCCTCGGCCAGCTCGGCCAGCCGGGCGTCGAGCGGCATGCCGCCAACCCAGACCCGCTCCGGGTTGGGCCACTCCAGATGGGAAAGGGCCCGGTTCACGTCTGCCACCCCTTGCCTCGTTGCCACCATCGCCTGCTGTCGGCTATGTGATACACCTCCCGCCCAGGCGCTCGGGTAGCTGGTCGTCGGGTACCGGCCCGAAGCACCCCGCAGCGGAGTCCAGGAGCAACCGGGCCGTGGGGAGGTCCAGCTCCCTCACCCTGCGGCTACGGCGGCGAGCACCCCCTGGGTGATCCGCGCCAGGTCTGCGCCATCGGTGACGTAAGGCGGCATGGTGTACACCAGATCGCGGAACGGGCGCAGCCACACCCCACGGGCCACCGCGGCGGCGGTGGCGGCGGGCACATCAACCTCGTGGTCGAGCTGGACCACCCCGATCGCGCCGCGCACCCGCACGTCGGTGACCCCGGGCAGCTCGGCTGCCCGAGCCAGCCCGGCGCGCAGTCCCGCCTCGATCCGGCCGACCTCGGCGCGCCAGTCCTGGCCGAGCAGCAGGTCGATCGACGCCCCAGCCACCGCGGCAGCCAACGGGTTCCCCATGAATGTCGGCCCGTGCGCGAGCACCGGAACCTCGCCCCGCGAGATGCCCTCGGCCACCCGGGAGGTGCACAATGCGGCTGCCATCGTGAGGTAGCCACCGGTGAGCGCCTTGCCGACACACATCACGTCGGGGCTGATGCCGGCATGGTCGGCGGCGAACAGCTCACCGGTGCGACCGAAACCGGTGGCGATCTCATCGAAGACCAGCAGCACGTCCTGGGCCGAGGTGATCTCCCGCAGCACGGGAAGGTAACGCGGGTCGTGAAAGCGCATCCCACCGGCTCCTTGCACGACCGGCTCGACGATCACCGCGGCCAGCTCGCCGGCGTGCCGCGCCACGGTGTCGGCCAGCAGTTGCACATACCCCGGATCCAGCTCGGGCGGTGGCGGCGGCACGAACACCTGCCGGGCGAGTACGTCGCCCCACAAGGCGTGCATGCCGCCGTCGGGGTCGCAGACACTCATCGCGCCGAAGGTGTCGCCGTGGTAACCGCCCCGCCAGGTGAGCAGCCGGCGCTTGTCGGGCCGGCCCCGCGAGCGCCAGTACTGCAGGCACATCTTGATCGCCACCTCCACCGACACCGAACCGGAGTCGACGAAGAACACGTGCTGCAGCGGCTCGGGGGTGATCTCCACCAGGCGCCGGGCCAGCCGGACCGCGGGCTCATGGGTGAGCCCCCCGAACATCACATGGCTCATCCGCCCCAACTGGGTGCGCACCGCGGCGTCAAGCACCGGGTGGGCATAGCCGTGGATGGCCGCCCACCAGGACGACATCGCATCCACCAGGTGGGTGCCATCGGCGAGCTGGAGCCGGACCCCGGAGGCGGAGCGGACCACGAGCGGATCGGTCCGTCCCGGCATCGGACCGTAGGGATGCCACACATGCGCCCGGTCCACGGCGAGCAGCTCCGGCACCGTTCTGTTGACCTGGGAACTCATCACATGTTGCCGCGTAACATACTCCTTACGCAAAGTTACTGAAAGTGACGGTGGCAACGATCAGTGGTTCTTGTAACACTCTTCGGTGTAGATTCGATGACAACCTGTGACAACCCTTGACATGGCCGAACGACTGGAACCCGCTGGGTCCCCCGTCGGAGTAGCAGGGGGTGGTGATGGAGTGACTTGCCGGACCTTGTCCCCGAGGGTTGGTCGGCATCGTAGCTCATCCTGGACCGATTCCGCTCGGAGGCTCGACCGCCGTGCACTCTGCCCACCCGACCTTTGCCTTCGATAATGGCCGACGATAACGAGGGGAGCTTGCCGATGCCGGTGAACAACATGACCAGCACGGTTGCCGAGCATGACGAGTACCCCGACAACCCGGGCCGGGAGCACCCCGGTGAGGATGCCGGCAACCGGTCGGCACCGATCCGGGTATTCCTCGTCATCGATACAAGTCTGGTTCGGGGAGCACTCGCCGCCCTGCTGTCCGGTGAGGAGGACATCGAGGTGGTCGCCGACATGGCACTGAGCGACCGGGTGGTCGCCACCGCCGTCCGGCACCGGCCCGACGTCGTAGTTCTGGACGTCGAGATGGGGGGCACGGACATGCTCACGGTCGCCGGGGCGCTGCACGAACGGTTGCCGGAATGCCGGCTGGTCGTGCTGGTGCCGGCGCGGCGGCCGGGCCTGGTGGTCCGGGCCCTGGACATCCCGGTAGCGGGGGCGGTGGACACCGATGGGCAGCCGAAACGGTTGCTGGCCACCATCCGCCAGGTGGTCAAGGGCAAGAAGGTGATCGATCCGGCGCTCGCGGTCGCCGCACTCGGCGTCGCGGGTAGCCCGCTGACCCCCCGGGAGCTCACCGTGCTCGACCTCGCGGCAGGTGGGGCGTCACCCCCCGAGATCGCCAAGCAGCTTTTCCTCAGCCGCGGAACGGTGTGCAACTACCTGTCCCGCATCATCGCAAAGCTGGGCGCCCGCACCCGGATTGATGCCATTCGCATTGCCCGCGAGGCGGGCTGGATCTGACCCCGGGTCAGGGTTGCTGGTAGACGGCTTCGATGTCGAGGGTGACGCGCAGCGTGCGGCCCACCGCGAAGGCCCCGGCCAGCAGGGACTGGTTCCAGATGATCCCGAACTGGTCCCGGTCGAGCTGGGTGGTGACATGGAAGCCGACCCGGGTGTCCCCGAACGGGCCCTCCCCGGTGCCCAGATAACTGACCTGCAGCGGCACCGGGCGGGTGACCATCTTCATGGTCAGCTCCCCGTCCAGATGCCAGCCGGTCGCCCGGGAAAGGTCGCCCCGGGGCACCCGTAGCCGTTGACCGGCATAACGGATCTGCGGGAACGCCGCCACATCCAGGAAATCCGGCGAGCGCAGGTGCGCGTCCCGGTCCGCGTTGCCGGTATCGATGCTCGCTGCCTCGATGCACACCTGGACCGAGCTGTCCTCCAGCGGATCAGCCACCTGCAGGGTGCCGGCGAACTCCCGGAATCGGCCATGGATCACCGCAAAGCCCAGGTGCATCGCGGCAGCCGACACCGAGGAGTGCGCTGGATCGATCTGCCAGGTCCCCGGCCGTGGCAGCACGCTGCCACTGACCTGGGTCAGCACCAGCTTGCCCAAGTCCACCGGACCGGCCCCGTTGACTAGGCGGGTCCGCGCCTGCGGGGCATGCCCGGCGGCGGTGGTGATCACGGTATAGGTGCCGGGCCCCAACCCGGCCACTGCGAATCGCCCGTCATGACCGACCGCGCTGCGTCCTGACTGCGCACCGGACTGGTCAACGATGGTGACCAGGGCATGCGACACCGGCCACCCATCCGGTGTGACCACCGTGCCGGTGAGCACTCCACGGCCGACGTCACTGCTCCCCATACTTAGTCACTGCTCCCCATACTTAACAACCTCCTGCTCGGTGCTGTGGGCGACGCCATTGCCAACCGCAGCCTCAGCCCCCGGAACCGACCCCAGCGTGGGAGGTCTCAAAGTGATCATTGTCTCGGTAGACGCTCCGGCTCCCACCTCCACTTCGGCTGCCGCCGGCGGATACCCGGTGGCAATCACGGTATACAACCCGGCGCTCAGGTCGTCGAACACGAATCTGCCCTCGGAATCGGTGATGACCGACCCGATCACCTGACCATCGGGGGCCACCAGGGTGGCCAGCGCCTCGGGCACTGGCACGCCTGTGGTGGCAGTACGCACCACACCGACCAACTGGACCCGAGCGGCCACTTCCACGTCATACGTCACGTGTCCGGCGCTGGGCACCTCCACACTCCGAGCGACCGGCTGCAGCGAAGGAGCTGCCACGGTGAGCGTGTAGGACCCTTGCGCAAGCTCGCTGAAGGAGAACCGTCCCTCAGCCTCGGTGCTGGTCGTGGCCACCACGTCACCCTGCACATCGACCAGCGTGACCATTGCGTTCTCAATAGGCTGTCCAGTCTCGGCGGTGAGCACTGTGCCCGACAAGCTAGCGCCAGCCCCCACCAGTACCACGTCATGGCGCACCGGCGCCTGCGCGACAGCCACCAAGGCCGCCGTCGGCTGATGCGCCGCCGAGGCACAGATCACCAGGTAACTGCCGCCCGTGGGCGGCCCCAACTGGTAATGCCCCCCTGAATCGGACATGTCTCGGTCCAGTTGCCTGCCTGACAGGTCGGTCAGGGTCAGCTTGGCGCCGGGCAACGCGACATTCCCCTGCTCGCTGACCTGCCCGAAAATCACCAGCCGACGCTCGTACTCCGGTCTCGCCACCTCCTCGGCAGCAGCCGGTGGTGTGGACATCGCAGCATCGGACGCGGGGAGGTTGGGTTCGGTGGGGTTGGCTTCGGAAGCAGGGTTCGCCGGGGCTGGGAAGGGCTCCTCCCTGCGGCCCCGTCTGCGACGACGCCATAGCGCTGACGAACTCGCCGATTCCTGCATTTGACCGTTACGGTTGCTCGCGGACGCCGGCGCGTCAGGAGATGGGCCGGGAGGCACTGCGGCGGGGGGCGCAGGGAGCGGTACCGGCTTGGCGGGTACCAGGCTGGGGGTAGGTGCGATGCTCTCCTCAAGGGCAAGTTCAGCGACGCTGCCCATGCGCTCTCCCATCGTGAGATCTAGCCGGTTTCCCGGTAGCTCGTACGGCTTCCGGGAGGCGAAGTCCACGCTACTGAACTCCCGGCTCTGCCGCGAGGCCCGGCTCCGCTTCAGCCGGACCGCAACTAGATGCGCATCCTTCTCAGCGGACTCCGTGGGTGCCGCGTGCCAGTGACCGAACAGTTCCCGGTACAGCGGCGAAGTCGACATCAGGGTCAGGTGATCGCCCACCGCAGCATTGGTGCCGTCGAGTACCAGAATCCGACGGGCACGCAGGGCCGAGCTGACCCGGTGCGCAATCACGATCAATGTGCCACCACGGTGAGAAAAAGCTTCCTCAACGCGTCGCTCGGCGGCAGGGTCGAGGTGGCAGGTGGCCTCATCGAGTACGATCACCTGCGCAGCGGAGATATATGCCCGTACCAATGCGATGAGCTGCCTCTCCCCGGCCGACAGCTCGGCAGGAACCAGCTCGGCCGCGAACCCACCGAGCTTGGCCAGCAGCATGTCCGCACCAAGCGCCGCCACCGCATTGGCCACTTGCCGAGTCGTCGCGGTGGGGCACAGGTAGGTGAGGTTGTCCCAGGCCGGCCCGGCGAAGACGTACGCTTCCTGCGGAATCAGTGTCCGCATCTCAGCCAGCCGCTCAGGAGGCAAGTCGGCAGCGATCGCGCCGCCAAGCTTGACGGTGCCCGAGTTAGGGCGCAACAGCCCGCACAGCAAACCAGCCAAGGTGGATTTGCCGATGCCGCTCGGTCCCACGATAGCGAGATGGTCTCCAGGCGGCACAGTCAGACTCAGGTCTCGCAACACCGGCTCGGAGTGCGGCCCATAAGCAAATGTCACCTGATGCAGAATAAGGTCGTATCCTGCTGTTATCATGTGAGCTGCGCCTGAGTTGGTGTTGATGCTAGTGCTGGTGCGTTCAGGTTGGGAACGATGGAGGGCGGTGGCGTGGTTGCGTCGAGAATACGGCCCAGCGTCACCACGTATCGCAGGCCGCTGCCGCCGACTCCGGTGATAAAAGTATGCAGAGCCGGCTGAAGTCCGACCAAGACATAGGTCAATCCGCCCATAATGGTCCCCGTGGTAAGCCCCTGACTGACCAGCCAAGGACCCGCCAACATCACGATCAACAGTGGTAGCCAACCGCCGATGGCGAAGCAGAGGGTGCGCAGCGCCGCAACCGTAGCAAGCGAACGTTCAGCGGAGGCTTGCCGCGCTATCGGCCCGGCTACCATGATCGTAGCACGATCCTCGGCGCCACTAGCGACCACGTCCCTCATGCCAGCTAACACCGAGCCCGCGGTGCGCGCAAGCTGCTCCTCCGCAAGCACGGCCGCCCGTTGTCGTACTGCCGACAGCCCGAGCGTAGCCAGAAACAGACCGACCCCCAGCAGGAACGGCGGGATGATCAACAGTACGATGGTCGATGATATCGACAGCAGCCCGGCCACGACTCCGACAACGGTGACGACGAAGCTACGGATCACCAGGAGCAGCCCGGAGTAACTGTCCCGAACAATCTCGATCTGGCGGGTCAGGCGCGCCAACGCGCCGTCATCCGGGTGACCCGCCACGCTCCGGCGCAGTGAGCCGCCCACCACCCGGCGAATGAGATCGTCACGGAACGGCTCGACCAGGTCGCCGAGGTAGTGAAACACCTGGCGGGAGCCGACCGCGCCAATGCCGGACGCCAGCAGCATGCCGGCCAGCCAGGCCAAGCCCACGATCGGCCGGCCGGCCAGAAATCCACTGTCAACGGCATGCGCGACCGCGAGGCCGGAGATCGCGGCGGGCAACGCCTCCGGCACCGACCAAGCGGCGAGCGCCAGCAGCGGACGGCGACGCAGAGAGGTGATGCCTACTCCTATTTCCCGCCTCATCCGAACACCTCTCGGTAGGCCGGCTCGTCCCACAGCCGCTCGTGGCGTCCCACTGCTCGCACTCGTCCGCTTTCCAACCACACCACCAGATCAGCCCGGGCCGCTGTGGACACCCGGTGGGTGATGATCAGCCGAGTACGCCCGCCGTGGTCGCCGGTCATGGTACGGCTGATCTGCATCTCGGTCACCATGTCCAGGCTGGAGGTGGCGTCGTCGAGAACCAGCAATCGCCTGGCGTGCCACGCTCGGGCCAAGCCCAGGCGCTGCGCCTCGCCGCCGGACATCGGGGCGTCAGCCAACGGCGTCTGGTACCCGTGCGGAAGTCGACTCACGAACTCATGCGCATGCGTGGCCCGCGCGGCCGCCTGGACCTGATGCACATCGAGGCCCATTCCGATCGCATCGGCGACGGTCCTACCCACGAGCACCGGACGTTCGAAGGCGCAGCCGATGGCCGTACGCAGCGCGTGGTGACTGAGTTCGCCCAGCGGTACACCGTCGAGCAACACCTGCCCTTCGTCCGGCTCACGTAACCGCGCGGCGAGCGCGGCGAGCACCGACTTGCCGGCGCCGGAGCGTCCGACCACGGCGACCGCTGCCCCACCGGGCAGCGTCAGGTCAACGCCATCCAGCAACCTCGCATCTCCCGCCCGAACCGTGACGTTACGGAACTCCAGCCGTCCGGGACCGTCGGGCAGCACGCGCCCACCGTAGCCGACCGGGTCGACGGTGAGCACCTGCGCGGCCCGGGTCACACCTGCCCGAGCCCGGGCCAGTTTCCCGAGAACCCCGGTCAGCCCCCCGAGCCCGGTTCCGATCACGGCGTATTGGGTCGCCGCGAACAACTCGCCTGCACTGATCCGACCGTGCACAAGCCCAAGTCCGCCGGCGGCCAGTACGGCAACCAGCACCAGGGGGCCGACCACAGCCGCTTGGGCGCTGGAGCGGGAGAGCACCTTCCACGTTCCCATGCCCTGGCTGTGCAGATCCGGCAGATCCTCCAGCACTCGTCGCTCCTCCCGCGCAACGGTTCCGGCCGCGGCGATGGTCCGGGCTCCCGCCAACGATTCCGCGAGCCGCGCGGCGATGCGACCCTGTGTCTGTTGGTATCCGGTGACGATCTCGGCGGTCCGGCGGGTGAAGGCACGCAACACCAGGACGACAAGGGAGAGCCCAGCGAGGAACGCCGCCGCGAGCCAGGGGTCAATGTAGGCGAGCAACACCAGGCTGCCGAGGGGTGGCAGCACCGCCGCGCCAACCGTCACTACGCTCAGACCCGCTTGCGCCGCATCGACGGCGTTACTGGAGACCCGACTGACCAGGTCACCGGTATCAAACCGGCGGGAGCCCTCCGGACCGATCGCGAGCACGTGCCGGATCAAGCGGTCGCGCAACCAGGCCGCCGTGTCGGCGACGCAGATCAGGCCGCCGGAGATGACGATCAGCTCGCCGACGACACCAAGAGCGATCAGCCCGGTCGCCAGGCTGAGCCAGCGAACGCTGTCACCGCCAGCCACGATCGCATCGACAGCATGGCCGAGTACGCTGGGTAAAGCCAGCGTGCCGACGCTTTCGACCAGCGCGGCGACACCGACCAGTGGCAGCCAGCCACCTCCGCGTCGGGCGATCGTGCTGAGGGTCGTCACGTTCGTCGGCTCCTCTTCGGAGCCGCGGTCCCGGACGGCGCCGGCCGTCCGGGACCGCGGCTTCAGATGCAGATCAGTTGCAGGTGGTGAGGCTGGCGGCACTGCCACCACAGATGGTCAGGCTCACCCGGCTCTGCACGCCACCGGCGGGGGGCTGAGGGGACTCGAGGCCCTGCAGGTCGAGAAGTGCCATGGTCTTTCTCCTTCGATGATGGGTGAATCACGAACCCGCGCCGGTTGGTGCGGGGGCCTGGGGGGTCGGCGCGGTGGAGCGCCAGGTGGGGGCCAGCAACGGGGCGTGGACCGGTGCGTCGTGCAGTGCCGCGCCCAGGGCCAGCAGCACGCCGGCCGTGCCGGTGGCCAGGTCCATCGAGAGCCGCAGCAGCGCGGTGCCCGGGAAGGCCAGCCCGCCAGCGTAGGGCAACGCGTGCCAGGCCAGCCCGCGTACCTGTTTGGCCACCTGTGGATCAGTGACCGGTGCGGGCGACCGGCGCACCAAGTAGAGCAGGATGCCAGCCCGCCCGGAGAACAGCTCCGGCTGGACGTACAACGCTGAGCGAGCGGCGAGTTCGATGCCACGGCTTGCCTCGGCGAACCGTTCATCGTCGCGGCGAGCCAGGTAGTCGTCGAGGACCAGTCCGATACCGACGCTGCCCACATCGAGGTAGGGCAGGGTCCGCCAGCCCTCGTTGACCTCCAGACTGCCGTTGTCCCGCACAATGCAGCGCCGCAGGTCCTGCCGCAGCGCCACCGCCGCGCAGTCGAGAAATCCCGGGTCGCCGGTGTCATCGTAGGTGCGGAGCAGCAACAGTGCCGGGCCGGAGGCGCCGCGCAGCAATCCGGCGTACGGGTGACGGTGACCGCTGATCTCTGCGAGGGAGTCCTCGTCACCTAGCCGCTCGGCGACCAACTCGGCGGCCCGATGGGCGGCCACGCGTAACGCCGGCTCACCAGTGCGGTCGGCGAAGTGCAGCAGGTTGAGACCGATCCCCGCCAGCCCGCCCTGCAGATCCGATCCGAGGGACTGCCAATTCTCCCGCAGGCAGACGTCGAGGATGTCCAGCGCCTCCTGCTGGTAACCGAGGTGATCGAGAGCGAAGGCCACACCATGCAGTCCGTCGTAGAGTCCGAATCGCGTCCCACTCACCAGCTTCGTCGCCCGGCTAAGAAGCCACTCCTCGAACTGCGGGTAGCGGCCTCCACCGGTGACGGACAGCGCGTAGAGCACGCCCGCCGCACCGTAGGCCAGGCCGAGGCCGCCCACCGTGAATTGCTGGATGTCACCGGGAAGAGGCGGTCGTCGCGCTCGGGTGTCGCGCTGGCCACGATCGAGCGGATCAGATCATCGCGCAGCCGCGGCCACTGGCCGGGGTCCGGCTCAATGCGCGGGATCGGTTCACTCCGGCGCTCCGGCGGTACGATGATATCGACGGCCTTGGCCAGAAATTCCGGCGGCACCGGGAAGTATTCAGCGATAATCTCAGCGTAGTGCCGCGCCTTCGGCCGGGAGAGCCACAATAGTTGAGTCATCGGCAGGAATAACGCCAGCCGCAGGCAAGCCAGCGCATACCGGTCGACGGCGATCCCGGTCGTACCGCGGGGAGCGGCGAAACCCTGATCGTTCAGCCCAGGCCGCACCCCCTCCTCGGCCAGCGACGCCACCTCGAAGTCCAGCAGCGCGATGATGTCGTCCTCTTTGACCATGATGTTGAACAGGTGCAGGTCACCGTAGACCACGCCGCGTTCGTGGATCGCCGCCAACGTGTCCTCGACCTGGCGGTAGATATCCAGCGCCCAGTCCGTGTAACGGGCGAATTCCTCCGGTCCGGCGGCGTCATCAATCAGCGGATAGCGTGCGACGATGGCCTTGTTCAACATCTGGCCGTCGAGGAACTCCATGACCAGGAAGCGGTGCTCCCCCAGCCAGAAGAGGTCGAGAACCTGGGGGATACCCGGAACTCCCGCCAGCCGCCGCAGCATGTCGTGCTCACGTTCCACCCGGTGCACCGCATCATGGCGCCAACTGTCGAGCCCGGCGTGTGGGCGGCCCTCCTTGAGCACCACCTTCTGGCCCGTACGGGTGTCCTGGCCGACGTAGACACCGCCACCGTTGGAGAAGTGCACGACCCGTTCAATGGTGTACGGCAAGTCGGTGACGGTGACGGCGTTGCGTGCCGCCAAGTGTGAGGTGAGAAAGGCCGGCAATGACACCCAGGACGGGACACGGAAAACCGGATCCCGAAGGTCGGGGACGAGCTTGCCGGTGTCGTCGGCGATGGCGAGGACCTGCTGGCCGGCCTCATCCACGCAGTACTTCGCGGCAAAACCACCGTAACGTACGTGTAGTGGTCCCTTACCCCAGCGCAGATCACTGAGGATATACGGTCCGGGTTCCCCGTCAAGAATCTCGCCCAGCTCGCGCAGGATGATTTCGCATGCCGAGTCATCAACCGGATAGATGGTCACCAGCTTGCCACTGTAACCACGCGGCGCGTACTTGGAGACCCGGGACAACAGCGTGGCCTGCGAACGGAGGAACTTGAAGTCAATGCCGCGTGGTACGCAGTAATCCCACACCGCGTCGAGGATCCGTTCGGCATTGTCGAGACAACTGGATACATGGATCTTCCAGCCCTGCTCAGGCAGAGCGGTATTGCCGGGGTGGAAGGCGAGCCAGTCTTCCTGCTCCAGGCGCCGCCAACCATCGGGAAGAGGACGGTTCGCCGTTGGGAAGGGTGTCCCGGCGCTGCGCTCGGAGTGCAACGCGTCGTAGAACAACGGGTCGGTCATGCAGAACGGCTCATACCGATCGTCCACTCGGGCCCCCTTCCCTCGTCGTTCTTCCTCGTCCAAGTCATGAAGCAATAATGGCGGCCGCCCCGGCCACGGCGATAGTGGCCTACATCATTAATCTGACGTGCAGATATCACCGCCGGAGTATGTGAATCTCACAGGACCGTGACGACCGCGGCGCGGCTCATCAGGCATTCTCTACCCTGTCAGCTTCCGTGGCGCGGAAGCCTGGGTAGGTCCAGTGCCGGATTTCCGTTGAAGAAACCCGCTGGTTTGAGATGGAACCCGACACAGGACACCGGCATGATCGGCCAGTCCTCGGGTCGAGGCACGTGGTGAGCGCCGAACGTGTACCAGACGACCACGTCGGTATCGCACAGCGGCCGGTCCGCCTGGACGTAGACGGGCAGGCCGTCGTCGTCTGGCCGTTGGCGCGGGTAGTCTCCCGCCGCGTAGCGCTGTGCGGGATCGTACGCGGTCACCCACAGATGCTTGTAGACAAACCCAGCCCGCCGATGGGTTTGGGAACCTTCCTGCGCCAGGGGCAGGATGTTGTCGCCGGGCACCAGCTTGTAGGCCACGGGCTGACCGAGCTCATTGCGCACCGACTGATTGACTACCGTCCAGTATCGCCCGATCAGTGGGTCGACCACGCGCTGCGCCTCGCCCTCCCTGGCGAGCAGTGTCGGGCGGATCACCCAGGCGTTGCCCCCTGGGTTGGCCGGCCCGGGCGGCAGAGCGATCGAATCAACTTCATAGACCGAGTTGCGCTCGCCGTCGACGCACATGTCCAACCGGACGTTGAAGAAGTGCTGGTGGTTGGGGGCGTACAGCCCTGGGGCCAGCACCGTGCCGCAGGCAGGCGGCGCGTCCCCGGGGGGAAAGGCGCCGGTGGAGACGATGCCGGTGAGCTTGGCCTCGAACTCGATGGTGCCGTCGAGGTAGAAGTACCAGAACAAGCCGTAGTCGTAGTTGTTGAGGGTGACAAAGCAGGACACCACCAGCCGGCGGTTTCGCCGGGTCTCCATTTCGCCGGGAGCGCCGTGGGTGTGCTTCCAGCCCACCCCGACGTCCTCCTCGTGCAGGCAGATGGCGTTGGGCAGAGTTCGCGGCTTGCCCTCGGCGTCATTGATCACGACGTCGAAGTAGTGGATGTCGCCAAGGCAGTCACAGCCGAGCACGAGGGAGTTGAGCATGGGTCCCAGGCCCCACTCGCCCTCGTCGAAGACATTCTTGATCCGGTGCATCGGATTGGGGTCGCCGTAGGGGACATACAGTTCCGAGAGCGATGCGCGGTAGAGGATCGGCCGCACCCGGCCACCGTCTTCGTAGCCCACCTGGTGCAACACCAGCCCCTCCCGGGGGGTGTAACCGATCCGCAAACGCCATTTCTGCCAGGACACGGCGTGGCCGTCGATGGTGAAGCTGGGTCCCGCCGGCTGGGTGATCTCGATCGGCTGCAGGTCCGAGCGTAGCCCATCGAGTGCCGGATAATTGTTCGGACTGTCCTCGGACTGCCCGATCACAGCTCCGGAATGTAGTTACCCGCCCGCACCGGCAGTGGGACAACTCCGTGATCGGTGAAGTCGAGTACTTCCATCCGATCCAGATCGATCAGGACCACGAGTCCTTCCACCGGCCGTGCGTAGCGATTGTCGTCCTGGCCGAGCTGGACGAAGAACAGCGGCCGCATCAACCGGCGCTCGGCGGGGTCGTCCTGCGGGCCGGTGTTGCCGGCCGACCACAGATCCATCGCCACGACCGAGAGGTCTATCCCACGTCGGCGCATGGCCTCCTCGAAACGAGGGTCCGCACACAGCAGGGCGGCGCACTTAGCCAGCTCGTCGTCGGTGAAGGGCGGTTGCACGCCGGGGACCGCGCGCCAGGAGCGGACCTTCCCGCAGGTCAGTGACACGATCGCCTCGATCGTGGTCCGGTTGCGCCGGTCATGCAGCACCACGAACGTCTCGCGATCCACGCGCTGGCCCTCGGTCAGGCCGAGTACCGTCTTCTTGGCCGGCTCGTGCAGCTCAACGGAGACGAAGCGCACCGCCGCACTGAGCGACCGCTCCCGGGTCAGTATCGCCGACGCGGTGGCGATCTCCTCAGCGCTGAGCGGTTCGAGCGGATGCCGGGTCGCAGGACTCGCGAGTGGCGGGAACTGCGTCTCGGTGGCCAAACAGACCTCCTCGCCCGACTTGTCCTGGTGGGTGCTGTACCCCAGCGAACCCAAAAGCCACTCTGGAGTAACTTCTTCTGGTGCCGCAGTGTCACGGATCACTGGGGCTTCACACAAGTGGGTGTCATCAAGATGGTGTGATACTCACCTCTTGTGTGCATCACACCAGTTTCTGGCCGCAGCAGACCACGAGCCTAGCGGCGCGGGGGGATGGACGGCACCGGAGGGACTGGGCCCTGGTCGAGAACGGGGCCCTGATCGGGGACTGGGCCCACCACGAAACGCTGCTCAGGCAGCAGCGGCGAGATCGCGAGCCCGGCGCGCGGGGTGCCGGGACTGGCCGCCTGCACAGCGCGGATCCCAGGCCGGGCCGCCAGCTCGCGCAGCGCAGCACCGTCCGCCCGCACCAGCAGGGCCAGCACGCAAGCGCAACTGGCGCGGAGCCGGGCCGCCTCGACGGCAGCGACGGCAGCCGCCCGGCTGGTGGGCGGCGCCTGCGTGGCCGCCCGGGCCCGATCGGCTCCAGCGGCCCGCATCGCTGCCACCAGCTCTGCCGCAGGGTGCTGGCCCGGCAGATCCCGGAAGACCAGGGCGGTCTGCACCCCCGGCAACGGCACCCGCAGCACCACCCCGGACAGCCGGCTGCCCTGCACCAGGACCGCCGCAGCAACCGGATCGAGATAACCGTCGAGCTGCACCAACGCCCACACCTCGGGGCGACCTGCCGCCGGCAGCGACCCGGCAGCACGCCGTAGGTAGTCCGCGACCAGCTCACCGGACTCGGGACCGAGCCGCTGCACCCCGGCGACCGGCGGTGCCTCGCCGGGCTGACCGGCCACCACCACCGCAGCGGCGAAGGCGACGAGCAGCACGGCAAGCAGTGCCCAGCGGGTGCGCGGTGTCATCAGCCCACCGGCTCAGGCCTCGGCGGTCAGCACGTCCAGCGCACCACTCAGGTCAGGTGGATCCGGGCTGGTGAACTCCACCCAGCAGCCGTCGGCCGGATGCGGGAAACCCAGGTGCGCGGCGTGCAGCCACTGCCGGCTCAGCCCGAGCCGCTGTGCCAGCGTCGGGTCCGCGCCGTAGGTGAGATCCCCGCAGCAGGGATGCGCGACGGCGGCGAAATGCACCCGGATCTGGTGGGTACGGCCGGTCTCCAGAGTGACGTCACACAGTGAAGCCGCCGGAAAGGCCTCGATCACCTCGTAGTGCGTCAGCGCCGGCTTGCCCTCGGCTACCACCGCGAATCTCCAGTCGTGCCTGGGGTGGCGGTCGATCGGGGCGTCGATGGTGCCCCTGGTGGGGTCGGGATGCCCCTGCACCAGTGCCCGGTAGTGCTTGGCGACGGCGCGTTCCCGGAACGCCTGTTTCAGCGCGGAGTAGCCGCGCTCGGACCTGGCGACCACCATCAGGCCGCTGGTGCCCACGTCCAGCCGGTGCACCACACCTTGGCGCTCCGCCGCACCCGAGGTGCTCACCTGCACCCCCGCCGCAGCCAACCCATCGAGCACGGTCGGCCCAACCCAACCCGGGCTCGGATGCGCAGCCACCCCCACCGGCTTGTCCACCACCACCAGGTCGGCGTCCTCGTGCAGGATCTGCAGGCCCGGGACGGGCTGTGCGCGCGGGACGGCCGGGCGCTGCGGCTCGGGCAGGGTAACCACCAGCCACGCCCCCGCGGTCAACCGGTCGGACTTGACCGCCGGGCTGCCGTCCACCAGCACCGCACCCGCCTCGGCCAGGCCGGCCGCTACCGTGCGAGACAATCCCAGCAACCGGGCCAGTCCGGCGTCCACCCGCATCCCGTCCAGCCCGTCGGGCACCGGCAACGTCCGAACCTCGTTCATCCGCCAGCCTCCCGCTGGGAACGGCTGCGGGTACCGTCGAGCTCCCGGCCGGTGGCGGCCAGCAGAACCAGCAGCGCACCACCACCCACAATCGCCGAGTCCGCCAGGTTGAACACCGGCCACACGCTGCCATCCGGTGCCAGCAGCGACAGGAAGTCCACCACATGGCCACGCAACGGGCCGGGCGCACGCAGCAGCCGGTCCGTCAGGTTGCCCAGCGCTCCGCCCAGCACCAGCCCGAGGCCCACCGCCCAACCGGCTGAGCGCAGCCGGGGGGCCAGCCGGATGATGAGCACCACCACCCCGAGCGCGATCAGCGATAACACCCAGGTCAAGCCGGTAGCCAGGGAGAACGCCGCACCCGGGTTGCGGTACAGGACGAGGTACAGCCCGCCGCCGAGCAGCCGCACCGGGAGCGCACCTTCCAGGCTCGCCACCGCGACCACCTTGCTCAGCACGTCCGCCAGCAACACGACGCCGGCGCTGGCCACCAGCAGCCCGATCCGGCGGCGACCCGGCGTGCCGCCCTGATCCGCCCCTGCGTCGAGGTGCTGCGGTGAGCTCACTTCCCCATTGTGGCCGACCGCGCAGGTGATCCCGGCAGGTGGGCGATCCCGGCGGGGCCGTCAGACGCCGGTCTCGCCACGCCACCGGGCCAGCCGGCCGGCCCGGTGCACCGCCCGGATCCGCCGCTCGGCCAGCTCCCGGCTCTGCGCCGTGGTGACCACGAGCAACTGGTCGCCCTCCTCCAGCCGGGTGCTCGGTTGCGGGGTGAACCCCTTGCCGTCCCGCACCACCAGACTGATCATGGATCCGGTGGGCAGCCGCAGCTCAGACAAGTACACCCCGTGCAACTGGGACGGCCGGGGCACCCGCACCTGCAGCAGGTCGGCGTCCATCTCGTCCAGCGGCGCGGAGTCGACCTCGATCTCCCTGCCCTGCTCGGGGCGGGTCAGTCCCAGCCACCGGACGACCACCGGCAGCGTGACCCCCTGCACCACGGTGAGCAGCACCACCAAGACGAACACCACGTCGACCAACTGCTGGGCGTCGAACGACTGCTGGGTCCCGGGGACGCCCAGGGTGAGCGGGATCAGGGCGAGCACGATGGGTACCGCTCCGCGCAGCCCCGCCCAGGACAGGAACGCCTGCTCCCGCCACGGCACCCGGAACGGGGTCAAGGCGAGCAGCACCGAGAGCGGGCGGGCCAGCAGGACCAGCACCGTCCCCGCGATCAGCGCCGGGATCAGCACCGTGGGCAGCCGGTGCGGCGACGCGTAGAGACCCAGCAGCACGAACAGCCCGATCTGGGCCAACCAACCCAGCCCCTCGGCGAAGGACAGGGTGTCGCCGCGGTGCGGCAGGCGCGCATTGCCGAGCACCAACCCGGCCACGTAGGTGGCCAGGAAACCCGAGGCATGCACGCCCTGCGCAACGGCAAAAGCCAGCAGGCAGACCGCGACGGTGGCCAGCGGGTAGAGCCCGGTCGCGGGCAGCGCTGCCCGGCGCAACGCCCACGCCCCCCCGAACCCCAACCCCACCCCCACCAACCCGCCGGCCAGCAACACGTAACCGACCAGCAACGGTGACCACCAGTGCAGCGCATCTCCCGACGCGAGCAGCACCACCGTGATGTAGACCGGCGCATCGTTGATGCCTGACTCCAGCTCCAGCGCGCCGGCCAGCCGGGGCGACACCCGCAGCGCGCGCAGCACGCTGAACACCGCAGCCGCGTCGGTCGAGGACAGCACGGCGCCCCACAGCAGCGCGGTGCGCCAGCCCAAGTCCAGTAACAGGTGCAACGCCGAGCCGGTGATCGCGATGCTCACCGCGACCGCCACGGTGGACAGCGCGATCCCCGGGCCGAGTGCCGGGCGAATCACCAGCCAGCGGGTGGTCAGCCCACCCTCGGCCAGGATCAGCACCAACCCGGCGATACCCAGCGCCGCGGTGAGCTGGGTGTCGGCAAACCTGATATCCAGGCCGGACTCACCCAGCAGCAGGCCGATGGCCAGGTAGAGCAGCAGCGAGGGCAGCCCCAGCCGGGTGGAGACCCGCACCGCGACCACGGCGAGCAGCAGCACCGCCGCCCCCACCCCGAGCGCGAACTCCACTCCGTGCACGCCCGGATTGTTCCCGGCGGCCAGAATCAGTGATCGACCGGGCTGAGCAGCCGCACCTGAGGCGGGTCAACCTGGTCAGTCAGACCAGGCGGGTCAGGGCAGCCAGGAGATGGTGAGCAGGTCCCGGTGCCGCGGGCCCAGGCCCGCCACCGCCTCGGCCACCTCAGGTCGGCGCTCGTCGGGTAGGCAGAGCCGGCGCAGCGCGAACCGGACCTCCTCCTCGGGGTCGCGTGGCCGGCGCGGCCGGCTCCAGCGCTGCACGTCGGGACGCACCCCGATCTCGGCCAGCACGGCGAGGGCATCGTCGGCGGTCGGCGGCGGCGGGCGGTGCAGCCCGTAGAGGCGCTCCCACAGCGGGTCCAGCCAGGCCCCGGGGTGCTCGGCATGCAACTCGACCACCACCCCCCGGCGCGCCGCCGCGCCCAGCGCAGCGAAGAACGGCCCCAGCTCAGCGGTGTTGTAGCCAACGTGGTGGCTGACCACGACGTCGGCCCTGCCCGCCTCGGGAGCAATCTCGGGCCAGGCACCGAGCACCGCGCGGTGCGCCACCCCGCGCTCGGTGCAGGCCTGCTCGAAGGCGCGCAGCATGTCGTCGGCATGGTCCACTCCGGTCAGGTGCGTCACGTGTGGCACCAGCGCGAGCCCGGCGGCCCCGCCGCCGCATCCCACGTCGAGCACGGTGCCCCCGGCCGGCCCGAGCAGCCGCAGCGCGGCGCGGCGCGAGGGCGTGTCGTCCGGTACCGGCGGTGGCACGAAGCGGGCCGGTTCATGGCGGTGCGGGTCCCGCGGCGCGGCGGCCCGGATCTCCGCGGGGATCTGCCGCACCGCCAGCAAGGTGCGCCACCGTTCGGTGGCGCTCGGGAGTGGGTTTGGGTGCTGGAACACGGTTACCCACGCACGAGTCGCGTTGCGACACGAACCGCGAGGCCCTCACCCACGGTGCCGGGGAAGCCGTCGGGCACCGCGGCGAAGTCGACCCGGCGGGCCAGCACCTCGCCCGCGATGAACTGCTCGTGCTCCCGGGCGGCGGCGAGCACCTCGTCCGGGGCGTCCACGGTGAGCAGGATCCGATCGGTGACGGCCAGGCCGGCCTGCTTGCGGGCCTGCTGCACGACCCGGATGAGGTCACGGGCGACGCCTTCGGCGGCCAGCTCCGGGGTGACGGTGGTGTCCAGCATCACCAGCCCCGAGTTGCCCGGCAGCACGACGGTCTGGGCGGGCTCGGCCGCGACCAGCCGCTCGGCGTACTCGTCGGCCAGCAACGCGATCCCGCCCGCCGTCACCTCCCCCTCCAGCCCACGCTCCCAGTCCCCGGCTTTGACCGCGCGGATCACCTTCTGGGTGTCGCCACCGAGGCGGGGTCCGCAGGCCCGCGCATTGACGGTGAGCTCGAGGCGGCCGTACGCGGAGACGTCCTCGGTGAGCTCGACGGTGCCAACGTTGACCTCGTCGCGGATCAGGTCGGTGAACGGGGCCAGCCCGGCCGCGTCGGGTGCCGCCACCGTCAAGGCGGGCAGCGGCTGGCGGACCCGGTGCCCACGGGCCTTGCGCAGCGACAGCGCCGCGGACACCACCTGACGGACCCGGTCCATCGCGGCCACCAGATCCGGATCTGCGGGCAGAGCGGCCGGGTCGGGCCAGTCGGTGAGGTGTACCGAGCGCTGCCCGGTCAATCCGCGCCAGATCGCCTCGGTGGTCAGCGGCAATAGCGGAGCGGCCACCCGGCAGGTCACCTCAAGCACGGTGTGCAGGGTGTCGATGGCCTGCTGGTCACCGGCCCAGAAACGGTCCCGGGAACGGCGTACGTACCAGTTGGTGAGCACCTCCACGAACTCGCGCACGCTCTCGCAGGCCCCGGCGATGTCGTAGCCGTCCATCCGCGCCGTGACCGCGGCGACCAGGTCGTGCAGCTTGGCCAGCACGTACCGGTCCAGCAGGGGCGAGACCTGCTCGCCGGGTCGAGCCGTCGATCCGGCGCTTTGCGCGCGCCAGTGGCCCTCGACCTGCGCGGCGTTGGCGTACAGCGCGAGGAAGTACCAGCAGCTCCACAGCGGCAGCAGCGCTTGGCGGACCCCCTCCCGGATACCCTGCTCGGTGACCACCAGGTTCCCGCCGCGCAGGATCGGCGAGGACATCAAAAACCAGCGCATCGCGTCCGAGCCGTCCCGGTCGAACACCTCGGTGACCTCGGGGTAGTTGCCCTTGGACTTGGACATCTTGAGCCCGTCGTCGCCGAGCACGATCCCGTGCGCCATGCAGGTGCGAAACGCCGGCCGGTCGAACAGTGCGGTGGCGAGCACGTGCAGCGTGTAGAACCAGCCCCGGGTCTGCCCGTTGTACTCGACAATGAAGTCACCGGGGTAGTGCCGGGAGAACCAGTCGGCATTCTCAAACGGGAAGTGCACTTGCGCGAAGGGCATCGAGCCGGACTCGAACCAGCAGTCCAGCACCTCGGGCACCCGGCGCATGGTGGAACGGCCGGTGGGGTCGTCCGGATTGGGACGGGTCATCTGGTCGACGAAGGGCCGGTGCAGGTCGGTGGGGCGGCTCCCGAAATCGCGTTCCAGCTCGTCCAGGGAGCCGTAGACGTCCACCCGGGGGTAGGCCGGGTCGTCGGACACCCAGACCGGAATCGGCGAGCCCCAGTACCGGTTGCGGGAGATCGACCAGTCCCGGGCGTTCGCCAGCCAGGTACCGAACTGCCCATCCTTGACGTTGTCCGGCACCCAGGTGATCTGCTGGTTGAGCTGCACCATCCGGTCCCGGAATTTCGTCACCTCGACGAACCAGGACGACACCGCGCGCTGGATCAGCGGATTATTGCAGCGCCAGCAGTGCGGGTAGGGATGCTCGTAGCTCTCGTGCCGCAGCAGCGTCCCGCCGACGTGCGGCGCGCCGCTGCGCAGGTCTTTGGTGATCACCCGATTGGCCTCGAAGACCTGCATTCCGGCGTACGGCGGCACCTCGGCGGTGAACCGCCCTGCCGAGTCCACCGGCAGCACGGCCTCGATACCGGCGGCGTCGGTGACGGCCTTGTCCTCCTCGCCGAAGGCCGGTGCGAGGTGCACCAGCCCGGTGCCCTCCGCAGTGGTCACGTAGTCGGCGGCGAGCACCCGGTGGGCACCGGCACGGCCGGCGAAGAAGTCGAATGGCGGGGTGTAGCGCAGCCCGACCAGCTCCGCGCCCCGATACCGGGCCAGCACTCGCGGCGCCTCCCCCAGCTCCCGGGCATAGGCGCCCAGCCGATCCTCAGCAAGCAGGTAGCGCCGCCCCTCGGCCGCCACGGTGACGTAGGTGAGCTCGGGATGCACCGCCACCGCCAGGTTGGACGGCAGCGTCCAAGGTGTGGTGGTCCACACCAGGGCCAGCACACCATTCAGCTCCGGCCCGAGCGCTGGGTCTGCCGGCACTGGGTCCGAATCAGCAGCCCCCAGCCCCACTTTCAGTTGCAGCCCGACGGTGACCGCCGGGTCCTGCCGGGTGCGGTAGACGTCGTCCATCTTGGTCTCGGTGTTCGACAGCGGTGTCTCGCAGCGCCAGCAGTACCAGAGCACCCGGTAGCCCTGGTAGATCAACCCCTTGTCCCAGAGCGTCTTGAATGCCCACAGGACGCTCTCCATGTAGTCTAAGTCGAGGGTCTTGTAGTCGTGCTCGAAGTCCACCCAGCGGGCCTGGCGGGTCACGTAGTCGCGCCACTCCCGGGTGTAGCGCAGCACCGAGGCGCGGCAGGCGGCGTTGAAGTCCGCCACCCCCATCCGCTCAATCTCGGATTTGTGCGTGATGCCGAGCTGGCGCTCCGCCTCCACCTCCGCGGGCAGCCCGTGGCAATCCCAGCCGAACCGGCGCTCCACCCGGCGACCGCGCATGGTCTGGTAGCGCGGCACCACGTCCTTGACGTAACCGGTGAGCAGGTGCCCGTAGTGCGGCAGCCCGTTGGCGAACGGCGGGCCGTCGTAGAAGACGAACTCGTTCGAGCCGTTCTCCCCGGCCGGGCGGGCAGCCACCGACGCGGTGAAGGTCTGGTTGCCCTGCCAGTAGCGCAGGATGTCAGCCTCCACCTGCGGGAAGGACGGCTGAGCCGGGACGGTCTCGGTGGTGCTCCCCCCGAGGGGGACCTTCGGGTAGACCATGGTGACGTGCGCTCCAAGTCAGGGTCGTGCCGGTGCAGTGTGCCTGCTCGCTGCACGGGGACGACCCGAAGCTGCTCACCACGGACCGCGGTACCACCCCGCTTGCCGCCCGCACTCGGGTGGCCACTCCTCAATCGGCGATGACGGGCCGGACCCGTCCGGTTCTACTGAGGGCGCGTGCCCCGTTCTTCCGGAAGCTCCCCGGTGATAGCCGGATCGGTGCCTGTCCATTCAGGGTACCGGGCAGCGCCACCGGATTGCACAGTCCCGCCCGGGCATAGCCGGCTCAGCGGCCGTCGGGCGTGCCGGTGTCCCCCGCATCGGGCTCAGCGACCTTTGCCGTGTCCCGCCGCCGCGACAACCTCCACCGCTGCACGACCAACATCACCGCAGCCGCCACACTGACCCCGGCTGATCCCCAGGCCACGGCAAGCTGGCCGGTGACCAGCGCCCCGACGAGCAGCCCTGCTGCCACCAGCAGCAGCAGGACAGCCAGCAGCAACGCTCACCCCTCGTCGTCGCGGCGCGCCGGAGACGGGAGGCTGGTTGAGCTCACCTGCCGTTCGCTTCGTTCAGCTCCCGGCTTCAGCACGGGGGCTGAATCCGGTGCTGAACTGCTGGCTACGGCCGGTCTCCGCAGGTGCTGCCGATCCACGTCCATCCAGCTCACGTAGCTGCGACTCCAGGTAGGTCTTGAGCCGGGTACGGTACTCACGCTCGAACGTCCGCAGCTCGTCGATCTTCTTCTCCAGGGCACTCTTCTCCTGGTTGATCGCGCTGAGGATCTCGGCGTGCTTGCGTTGCGCGTCGCGCTCCAGCGAAGCGGCCTTCTCCCGGGACTGCCGGTCCAGGGTCTCAGCCCGGGTCCGGGCGTCGTTCAGCATCGTCTCGGCCCGGGTCCGGGCCTCGTTGACCATGCTGTCGGCCTTCGCCCTGGCCTCGGAGAGCAGTTGCTCAGCCTTGGTGCGGGCCTCGCCCAGCATCCCGTCGGCCTCCGCCTTGGCCTCGCCAGTCAGCCGGTCCGCCATCTCCTGGGCCAGCCCGAGCACCTTGGCGGCCTGGACGTGATGATCCCCGCCTGGGGAGGTCTGCTCGACCATCGACGGCGTGGGCACCGCAGTCATCATCGTCGGCCGTAGCGGCTCGGGCGGGCGGGCACCGCGGCCCATATCGGACGTGGCGCTGCTCAGTTGTTGATCGAGCTCCTCGACCTGGTTGCGAAGATCGTTGTTCTCCTCGATCAGCCGGGCGAGCTCGGCCTCAACCAGGTCGAGGAACGCGTCAACCTCGTCCTCGTTGTAGCCCCGCTTGCCGATCGGCGGTTTACTGAACGCGACGTTATGAACGTCGGCGGGGGTCAACGGCATCGGATCACCTCACGCACTCCTCGACTGTGCTTCCTCGGGCGTACCGGCCCCAAGCCCCGACGGCCGCTACTTAGGATCCACCACTTCCATCAGTATGAACACCACAAGCAGCAGAACCATAATGGACAGGTCCAGTCCCACGCCTCCGATGCGGATGGGCTTGATCACCCGACGGAGTGCTCGGACTGGTGGATCGGTTACCGTATACACCGACTCGACGACGATCGCCACCCCTCCGGCTGGTTGCCAACTGCGGGCAAACGCACGAACGAGTTCGATCACGATACGCGCCGTGAGCAACAGCCAGAAGAAGAACAGCGCCGTGTAGACCACGAGTCGGGCGGTGTGCACGGCACCACTCTGCCATCGAGGTCCAGTCGACGGTGAGTCAGGACCCCCCGAGCTCACCGTTGGTTGAAGATTCCACCTTCTGCCAGGCGGCGCCGGTCTTCGGCGGATACCTCCACGTTGGGCGGAGAGAGCAGGAAGACCTTGTTGGTCACCTTGTCAATCGAGCCGCGGAGGGCGAAGGCCAGCCCGGCTGCGAAGTCGACCAGACGCTTGGCGTCCTTGTCGTCCATCCCGGTCAAGTTTATGATCACAGGGGTGCCCTCCCGGTAGCGCTCCCCGATCGGCCGGGCCTCGTTGTAGGTGTGCGGGTGCAGCGTCACGATGCGCGCCAAGGGGTGGGCCTCATCCTCCGCGAACATTGCGCTGCGCGGCGACGCGAGCGGTTCCCGGGCCGGTGCGGCGGGGTCGATGGCCAGCGAGCCACGTACCGGTGCCTCCGGCGCCCAGGACGGACGCCGGGGGGGGTGCACCCGGGACGACGATGGTGCACTGGGCTCGGCAGCCCCATCCCGGTAGCCGTCTGCACCGGGCCGGCGAGGATGCCGACCGGGGCCTGCGGCAGGGTCGGCATGCTCGCGTGTCTCAAGCGGGCCCTTCGCGTGGCTACCGGCTTGGTAGCCCCGGTCGTACCCGGAGCGATAGTCGTCGCGGCGGTGCTGGTCGCGGCGGTGCTGGTCGCGGTAGTCCTGGTCGCGGTAGTCCTGATCGCCGTAGTTCGTGTCGCCGTAGTTCGTGTCGCCGTAGTTCGTGTCGTAGTCGTCGAGTTCCTCGGCCGGGACCATGCCGAAGTAAGCCTTCAGCTTGTGCAGCGCGCTCATCGCCCAGCCTCTCTGTCCCGACCTCGATGCCCGACCCTCGATGTCCCAGCTTTCGATGTCACGGCCCGGCGTACTGCTCCGCCGGTCCGGCACCCCGCGCCGCGGTCAGTCGCGCACGGTCACGGTGAGGTTAGCGGTCTGCTGCCCAACAGCGCGGTTCCGACACGCACGCAGGTGGAGCCATGCGCGATGGCGGACTCCAGGTCTGCGCTCATCCCGGCGGAGAGCTCCACGGCCGCCGGATGCTGTTGACGAAGCCGCTGCGCGGCGGCGGCGAGCTCAGCAAAGGCTGCCGCGGGGTCGGCGCCCAGCGGGGCCACCCCCATCACGCCCTCCAGCCGTAGTCCTGGGGCGGCCGCCACCCGGTCAGCCAGTGTCCCGAGCAGGGGCAGCGGGCAACCCCCCCGCGCCGGGTCGCCGTCCAGGCTGGCCTGCACGAGCACCCCGAGCGGGCCGTCCCGTTCCGCCACCTGCCGGATGGCCCGGTCCAGCGCGTCGACCAGCCGTACCGAGTCCACCGACTGCACCTGCACCGCCCACCGGGCCACCGACCGGGCCTTGTTGCGCTGCAGCCGGCCGATCATGTGCCAGCGCGGCGCGACCCGGGGGCGCAGGGCGTGCACCTGGGCCACTTTCGTCACCGCCTCCTGGTTGCGGGCCTCCGCGACATCGAGCAACCCCAGCTCGGCGAGCAGGGCGACGTCGTAGGCCGGGAAGGTCTTGGTCACCGCCAGTAACCGCACCTCGGCGGGGTCTCGGTCGGCAGCGCTGCACGCGGCCCGGATCCGGCTGCGGACCTGTGCCAGCGCCGCGCCCAGCTCGTCGCGGCGGCCAGCCGCCGTCCCCCGGCCGGCCACATCTCGTTCGGTCACGTCTCCCGCCAGGTCAGGGCGGCGATCCGACCGGTGACTCCGTCTCGCCGGTAGCTGTACAGCGCGGGGTCCTCGACCGTGCATCGGGGGTCCACCCCGACCCGGGCCACGCCTGCATCGGCGAGTTGGCGCCACAACCCAGCCCGCAGGTCCAGCCCGGCCGTGCCCTGGCGGGTCTGGCAGGCGCTGCCGGGGAGCTGGGCCGACACCTCGGCCTGCATGTCGGCCGGCACCTCGTAGCACTGTCCGCAGGCCGACGGGCCCAGCAACGCCTCCACCTGCTCAAGCCGCGCGCCGAGCCGGCGCATCATCGCCAGCGCCGCGAGCAGCACCCCCGTGCTGGCGCCCCGCCGGCCGGCATGTACCGCGCCGACCACCCCGACCACCGGATCGGCCAGCAACACCGGCACACAGTCGGCAACCAGCACCACCACCGCGAGCCCGGGCTCGGCGGTGACCACGGCATCGGTGGCGGGCACCGGCTGGGACCGGGGACCATCGACGGCGGCCACGGCGCAGCCGTGCACCTGGTTCATCCACACCAGCCGGTCGGTCGGCAACCCGATGCCGGTGGCGAGCCGCTCTCGGTTCGCGGTCACCGCCTCGGCCCGGTCACCGACGTGCGCGCCGAGGTTGAACGAGGCGTACGGCGGCACCGATACCCCGCCGTCGCGGGTGGTCACCACCCGCCGGATGCGTCGCAGCGTCACCGCTTCATGAACGGCGGCACGTCCACCTCATCCTCGCCCTCGTCATCGAAGTCCGAGGATCCCGGTCGGCCGGGCAAACCGCCGACCGGCCGGGGCGGGACGGGACGGGAACTCGCCCTGCCCGCCGCCGTAGCGGGCTGCCAGGTGGAGCGTTGATGATCGGTGTAACCCAGGGGCCTGAGGGGTGGCGAGGGATCCGGCGCCGAGGGCGCAGCGGCAGGCGGCGGTTGCCCCGGCCGGTCGACCCGACCGGCCTGGCCCACCTGTCCGGCCTGCGCCCTGGCGATGGTCCGGGGCACCACCGGAGTGGGCTCGAGCTTCTTGTGCGCGGGCCCCCCTGAGTCGAACCCAGCGGCGATCACGGTGACCCGCACCTCGTCGCCGAGCGAGTCGTCGATCACGGTGCCGAAGATGATGTTCGCTTCCGGGTGCGCGGCCTCCTGCACCAGCGAGGCGGCCTCGTTGATCTCGAACAGGCCCAGGTCTGAGCCCCCTGCGACGGACAGCAGCACCCCGTGCGCCCCGTCCATCGACGCTTCCAGCAACGGGGAGTTGATGGCCTTCTCCGCAGCCTGCACCGCCCGGCCCTCGCCTCGGGAAGACCCGATGCCCATCAGCGCGCTGCCAGCTCCGGACATCACGCTCTTCACGTCGGCGAAGTCCAGGTTGATCAGGCCGGGGGTGGTGATGAGGTCGGTGATGCCCTGCACACCGGAGAGCAGCACCTCGTCGGCGGAGCGGAAGGCGTCCATCAGGCTCACGCCCGCGTCGCCGAGTTGCAGCAGCCGGTCGTTGGGGATCACGATGAGCGTGTCGCATTCATTGCGCAGCTCGGTGATGCCGTCCTCGGCCTGCCCGCCCCGCCGTTTGCCCTCGAAGCTGAATGGCCGGGTGACCACGCCGATGGTCAGCGCACCTAACTTGCGAGCGATGCTCGCGACCACCGGGGCGCCCCCGGTGCCGGTGCCGCCACCCTCACCGGCGGTGACGAACACCATGTCGGCGCCCTTGAGGACCTCCTCGATCTCCTCCCGGTGGTCCTCCGCGGCCTTGCGGCCGACTTCCGGGTTCGCCCCCGCCCCCAGCCCGCGGGTGAGCTCCCGGCCGATGTCGAGCTTCACGTCGGCGTCGGACATCAGCAGCGCCTGGGCGTCGGTGTTCACCGCGATGAACTCGACGCCCTTGAGCCCGACCTCGATCATGCGGTTGACCGCGTTGACGCCACCCCCGCCGATCCCGACCACCTTGATGACGGCGAGGTAGTTGTGCGGGGGGGTCATCCGGCTCCCCTTTTCCCAGCCGGGCCGGTGGCGGCCGAGCCCGTTACGTTATGGCCTTCCATCACGGTGGGCCTTCCTCATCGCTGCCGGTGCCCCGCCGACGGCGAGCACCCCTGCTGGTCCCCTGGGCACACAACCCTTAACCTCAGCTACAGAGTTAGAGTTATGTCAGCTCCGGTGTCAGCGCCGACGGTAGGGACAACGCGCGATGGGGTCCAGCAGGCACGCCGGGCGGACCGGTCCCGGATGCATTCCCCGAAAGGTTTAACACCTAAGTTTGCCGTGGGTTCACTGTCGTTGACCGGGATGCAGCAACCTGGCGGCGACCGCGACGGTCCGCACTAGGTTACTCGTGCCGTCCGGGTCCTTGGCAACAGCAAGATAGCCGTGCGGGCCTACGTGGCGGGGGCCGGTCACCGAGTGACGTACCACCCGTTCGTCGGCCAGTGCCCGATGCCATGCCGACCGGCTGGCGACCGGCCATCGAGCGGGGAACATCGCCTGCCCCAGGCGCTCGAGCCGGTCCGCACTGCTGGTTACGTGGTGCACGGTGGCATGCTGGGGCGTCCGGTTGCCGTCGAGATATCCGCCGAGGCTGATCACCACCGGGGCAGGCCCGCCGATCAGGTCGGCCAACGGATCGGCCGCGGCGACGCCGACCACGGCGCCCCCGCTGTAGCCCAGCACGGCCACCTGGTCCCCGGCCCGGTGCCCGGCGCGGTGCAGCGCGGCGGTCATCGCCTGAGCCAGCGCATGGCCGTATCCCTGCTGGTAACGCGCGTCGCAGGCGACGAGGGTCTGCAGGATGTTGTGCCCTACCAGCATCGGGAACGCGTGCTGGTGCAGCCACCGCCAGACCGGCCCCGCTCCCGGGCGCTCGGTCAGCGGGACCTGCTGCGGGGAGTAGGGCAACACGTCGGTGACGAACCGCGCCCCGGGCAGCGCCATACCCAGGGCGCGGACCAGCTCACCGGCCACCCTGGTCGGCGCCCGCCTGGTCTTGCCCACCCCGTCGAGGTAGACCACGAACAGCTTCGGTGGACCGTCCCGCGCTGGCGGCGGTGCCGGCGCGGGGTAGCACCGCTGGCAGTAACGCCACAGTTCCCAGGGCGCGAGTGGCAGCCCGACCAGCAGCGGCACTCCCCCGACCGCCACCACGAGCGGGCTGGCGACAAGCACCGACACGCTGTCCCGGACGCTCTGCCGGATCGCCTCCACCAGCCCGCGCCGGCCGAGCGTGACGGAGACCGTGGCCGCAGCCACCGAACCCGCCAGCACGGCAGCGACCGTCGCAGGGGTGGTGTCCATCTGATCGAGCACCCGCACGGCGCACCACGCCCACAACCCGAGCCGCAGCGGAGCCCCGAGCAGCGGCGCCGCCGTCACCGGTGCGGCGGCCAGCGGCAGCAACCCGACCGCCACCGCAGTGGCCGCGGCCCCCCACGACCATCCCGGCACAGCGAGCACCACGACCATCGCGGCCGCCGCGGTGCCGGCGCCCAGCACAGCGGCACACCGCATCCAATCGATCAGCAACCCGCTCGCCGGTGCCTGCGGCACCAGGCCCCGTACCAGCGCCGCGCAGGCATCCGCGGGCAGCCGCCCGACCGCCACCCCCAGCGCGGCCACCAGCAGCGCGAACCCGGCAACGAGCACCGCCCCAGTCTGGCCCCGCTCGCCCTGCCGGTACCGCCCCCGTCGTGGCCGACACCGCCGCAGACCTCAAGCGGGTCAGGAGATGGTGGGCAGATCGGGGCTGGAGACGTTGTAGACCTGGCCGGGCTGGGTGAGCAAGGCGATCAGCACCGCTGCCTTGCGCGCGCCGTCCTCCACATCACCCCAGCGCACCTCGCGCCCCCCGGTCAACCGCAGCACCACGTCGGCCGGAGACGCCGCCACCACCGAGAGCACCTGGGTCCGCAGCGGGGCGGGCAGCCCGGCGAGCACGGTGACCGCGACCATGGTGGCACCGTTTCCCGTCCCGCCGGCTACCCGTAGCTCAGGCAGGCCCGGCGGGGCGTCGGCCACCGTGGCGTAGTCGGTGCCGGTCGCGTCCAGCAGGTGAACCCCGTCGGGGGCCGGGCGCACCGCGAGCGGGGTCCGCTCGGTGATCGCGATCCGCACCGTGCCGCCGATGGTACGGCTCACCTGCACGCCCGCCACCCCACGCACCGCAGCCACTCGGGCCTGTACCGCGTCCACGTCCAGCCGCAGCATCGACGTGCCCAGCGGGACGGCCGCGACCGCCCGCACCTGGTCGGCGGACAGCTCCCGGGTACCGACCACCTGCACCGAGCGGGCGTCGAGCAGCGAACTGCCCAGCGCCACCCACGCCCCAGCGCCGGCCAGCCCCAGCACCGCCACCAACCCGGCCATCACCTGCCAGCAGTGCCGACTACGAGATCTCCGGGCAGACCGGGCGATGCGGGGTGCGCGGGCGAAGGAGCCACCCAGCGCGAGGTATGGCGAGGGGAGGCCGTCCGGTGCGCCGTGCAGGCGCGGTGACGGCACAGCGGGGGAGGGTGGACGCCCCGTACCGCGACCGCGGCTCGATGCCCGGCGCTCCCGCAGCGTCGTCGGCAGCCGGTCCGCGTCGCGGCGGGCCCGGCGCCACCGACCGGAACTGGGCCCACCAGAACTGGGCCCACCAGAACTGGGCCCCCCAGAACTGGGCCCACCAGAGCTCATCGGGGTCCTTTCGTCGTGCGGCGCTCCAGCTCGGAGATCAGCTCCGGACCGAGCACCGTCACGTCCCCGGCCCCCATGGTGATCACCAGGTCCCCGGGACGAGCCAGCTCGGCCAGCCGGGCCGGGACGCTGCCCCAGGACGGCTCGTAGTGCACCTGGTCGGCCGGCAGCGGCACCGCAGCGGCGATCAGCGCGCCGGTGACCCCGGGCAACGGGTCCTCCCGTGCCCCGTACACATCCAGCAGCAGCACCACGTCGGCCAGCGCCAGCGCGCGGCCGAACTCAGCGGCGAAATCCCGGGTCCGGGAGTACAGATGCGGCTGGAAGGCCACCAGCAACCGGCCCGGTCCGGCCACCTGCCGGGCGCCGCGCAACGCGGCAGCCACCTTGATCGGGTGGTGGGCGTAGTCGTCGTAGACCCGCACTCCCGCCGCCCGGCCCTTGAACTCGAACCGGCGCCGGACCCCGCCGAACCCGGCCAGCCCGGCCAGCAGGCCGGGCAGCGGCGCACCCAGCTCCAGTCCGGCCAGCAGCACGGCAAGCGCGTTGCTGGCCATATGCTCGCCGGGCACGGCGATCTCGAGCTGCACCCGCTGCACCGTCCCCTCCGGACCGGTCAATGCCACGGGGGCCACCCCCCGTCCGCCGACCGGGGTGTACCGCCCCAGCCGGGCATCCTCAGCAGCGGTAGCGGCCCGGCCATAGCGGCGTACCCGCACCCCGGCAGCGCCAGCCCGGGCCGCCAACGCGGCCGAGCCGGGGTCGTCGGCGTTGGCGATCAGCACCCCGCCGGGACGCAGCCGGGTGACGAAGGCGTCGAAGCTCGCGGTGTAGGCCGCGAAGGTGCCGTGGTGATCGAGGTGGTCGGCCTGCACGTTGGTGACCACGGCGATGTCGGGTGAGTAGGCCAGGAAGGAGCCGTCGCTCTCGTCGGCCTCGGCGACGAACAGCTCACCGTTGCCGTGGTGGGCTCCGGACCCGGAGACGTTGAGGTCGCCGCCGATGAGGAACGACGGGTCGGCGCCGCAGTGCTGCAGCGCGACGGTAAGCATCGAGGTGGTTGAGGTCTTGCCTGCGGTGCCGGTGACGGCGGCCACCTGGTAGCCGGTCATCAACGCGGCCAACGCCGCCGAGCGGTGGATCACCGGGATGCCGCGCCGGGCGGCCTCGACCAGCTCTGGATTGTACGGATCGGTCTGGTGCACCGCCTTGGTGCTGATCACGACGGTCGGCTCGGCGTCCAACTGGTCGAGGTTGACCGCGGAGTGGCCGACCGCCACCTTGGCGCCCAGCGTGCGCAGCGCGAGCAGCGCGCGGGAGTCCTTGGCGTCCGAGCCGGATACCGCCCCCCCGCGGGCCAGCACGATCCTGGCCACCCCACTCATCCCGGCGCCGCCGATCCCGATCAGGTGCGGGCGGGCGAGCTGCGGCGGCAGTGGCACGTTCATCGCCCACCTCCCCGGTCCCGGTTGACGTAGGGCACGGGGGGACGCAGCCGCAGCAGCCGGGCGACGGCCCGCTGCCGCCCGGAGCGGGTGATCTCTGCGCGCAACGCGGACACCGCCTGCGGCTCATGCCGGGCGAAGTTGGCCAGCAAACCGAAGGCCAGCATCGCCAGCGCGACCGACGTTCCCCCCGACGAGATCAGCGGCAACGGCAGCCCGGTGACCGGCAGCAATCCCACCACATAGCCGATATTGATCGCGGCCTGGCCGACCAGCCAGGTGGTCAGGGTGGCGGTGGTCAGCTTGATCCACGGGTCGGTATTGCGGGCCGCAATCCGCATCCCGACATGGGCCAGCGTACCGAACAGCAGCAACACCACAAGGCAGCCCAGGAAACCGAGCTCCTCACCGATGATGGCGAAGATGAAGTCGTTGTGCGCATTGGGCAGATAGTCCCACTTGGCGCTGCCCTGCCCCAGCCCCACCCCCCACCAGCCGCCCTCGGCCAGCGAGTACAGCGCCTGCCGGGCCTGGTACGCGGCGCCCTGCGGGTCGGCGCCAGGGTGCAGGAAGGACTCGACCCGGTCCGACCGGTAACCGGCGATACCGGCCATCGCAACCGCGCCGGCGACCGCCGCGATCGCGATCACGCCGAACAGCTCGCGGGGCACGCCGCCGAACCACAGCAGCGCCAGCAGCACCACGGCCAGGGTGATTGTGGTACCCAGGTCAGGCTGCAGCATCACCAACGCGAAGATCACCACAGCCACCGGAACCAGGGGCACCAGCAGTGGGCGCCACTGGTGTCGCTGGTGCCGTTTGAGGACCAGCACGTGCGACCCCCACAGGGTCAGGGCGAGCTTGGCCGGCTCGGAGGGCTGCAGCGACAGCGGCCCGAGCCGCAACCAGCTCTGCGCCCCGCCCGCCTCGCTGCCCAGCGGGGTGAGCACCACGATCAGCAACAGCACACAGATCAGCAGAAACAGCGCGCTAGTGGTACGCAGCAGCCGCACCGGCAGCCGCAGCGCCGTCCAGAACAGCACCAGCCCGACCCCGCAGTACCCCAACTGGCGGACGAACACCGCGTAGGACGAGCCGTCCCGGGTGTAGGACTCCACACTGGACGCGGAGAGCACCATCACCAGGCCGAACAGGGTCAGCAGCCCGAACACGGCAAGCACCAGGTGCAGCGAGGTCAGCGGCCGAGCCAGCCAGGCGGTGAACCGGTCGCGGCCGGTGGCCAGCCGGCCCGGGGCTGGCGCCGCCCGGTCGACGGTCCGGCCGCTCACCGGACCGGACTCCCCTCCGGCTCTCCCGATGGGCCCAGCGCGCCCGGACCAGGCCTGCTCGGGCCACCCAACCTGGTGACTGCGCCGGCGAACGCCCGGCCGCGGTGGGCGTAGTCGGTGAACATGTCCATCGACGCCGCGGCCGGGGCGAGCAGCACCACATCGCCCGGGCTGGCCAGCGCTGCGGCCGCCGCCACCACCTGCTGCATCGCCCCATCGTCTCCTGAATCCACCACCCGGACCGGGAGATCGGGGGCGTGTCGGGCCAATGCGCCCGCGATGAGGGCACGGTCGGCGCCGAGCAGCACCGCACCGACCAGCCGGTCCCGGGTCTCGGCGACGACCTGGTCCACCTCCGCACCCTTGAGCAGCCCCCCGGCCACCCACACCACCCGGCGCTGGGCCAGCAACGCGGCCCGCGCCGCGTGCGGGTTGGTGGCCTTGGAGTCATCGATGTAACGCACTCCGGCGTGCTCGCCGACCAGCACCCCCCGGTGACCGGCGGGGGTGAAGGCGCGCAACCCCTGGGCCACGGCCGGCGCCGGCACGCCAGCGGCGCGGGCCAGCGCGGCGGCGGCCAGCGCGTTGGCCACGTTGTGCGGGCCCGGCGGTCGGACGTCTGCGGTCTCGGCCAGCACGGCACCACCCGGCGCGCCACCGAAGGCCAGGTCGACCAGCCGCCGGCCGCGGACCCCCAGTTGGCCCTCCGCCGGTTCGCCGAGGGTGAACCCAACCCCGCCCCGCCCGGCGGCCAGCCGGGTTGACCAGGCGTCGTCGAGGTTGCTCACCGCCGTGGCGGCGCGGGCGTAAACGCTGCCCTTGGCCGCGGCATAGGCGGCCATCGAGCCATGCCAGTCCAGGTGGTCCACGGACACGTTGAGCACTACCGCGGCCCGCAGGTCCAGCTCCCGCGCCCAGTGCAGTTGGAACGACGACAGCTCCACGGCGAGCACCCGGTGCCCGGCGCGGACCGCGTTCAGCACCGGCAATCCGATGTTGCCGCAGGCCGCCGCGTCCAGCCCGGCCGCGCGCAGGATCGACTCGAGCATCCCGACCGTGGTCGTCTTGCCGTTGGTGCCGGTGACCACCAGCCAGTCCGCGGGCTGGGGCCGGGCCCGGTCGACCCAGTGGGCCAGCGTGACGTCCCCGATCACCGGCACCCCGGCCCGCTGCGCGGCCACCATCAGCGGTGCGTCCGGCCGGAAACCGGGACTGGTCACCACCAGGTCGGTGCCCGGTGGCGGCGCGGTCAGCGCCGCCACCACCCGCGGCGCAGCACCGGCCTGCACGAGGGCCTCCAGTTGGGCCGAGGACGAGTCGGTGACGGTGACCGTGGCGCCCAGCTCCCGTAGCACCCGGGCGGCCGAGACGCCGGTGACCCGGGCCCCGGCGACCAGCACCCGGGCCCCGGCCAGGTCAGCCACGCAGGTGATCGATGAGCGCATCGTGGTCACCCTCCAGCCGCGGTCAGCCACTCGCTGTAGAACACCCCCACGCCCAGGGCACAGCAGATCGCCGCGAGCAGCCAGAACCGGATGATGACCGTGGTCTCCGCCCACCCGGCCAGCTCGAAGTGGTGATGAAAGGGTGCCATCCGAAACAGCCTGCGCCGTGTGCTGCGGAACACCGCCACCTGCAACACCACCGACAACGCCTCCACCACGAACAGCCCCCCGATGACGACCAACAGCAACTCGGTGCGGGTGACCACGGCCAGGCCGGCCAGCAGCCCGCCGATGGCCAGCGACCCGGTGTCCCCCATGAAGATCTTCGCCGGGGCGGCGTTCCACCACAGGAACCCGATGCACCCCCCCACCGCCGCGGCGGCCACCACCGCCACGTCGAGCGGGTCGCGCACGGTGTAGCAGCCCGGTATCGCCTCGACGGTGCAGTCCTGGGTGTACTGCCAGAACGAGACGATCACATAGGTGGCCAGTACCATCGCCGCTGAGCCGGCGGCCAGCCCGTCCAGCCCGTCGGTCAGGTTCACCGCATTCGACCAGGCGGACACCAGCAGGTAGCTGAAGATCACAAACCCGACCACCCCGAAGGACAGCACGGCGATGTCCCGCACGAAGGACAGGTGCGTCGAGGCCGGGGCGATACCGTCGGCATCCCGGAAGTTCAGCGCCAGGATCGCGAAGAGCACCGCCGCGACGAGCTGCCCGACCAGCTTGGCGGTCTTGTTCAGGCCCAGGTTACGCTGCCGCCGGATCTTGATCAGGTCGTCGAGGAACCCGACCACCCCGAGCACCGTGGTGAGCAGCAGCACCAGCAGGGCGGACGCGGTCACGCCGGTGCGGGTGACGGTGAGGTGGGCGACCAGGTAGCCGGTCCACAGCGCCAGCAGGATGCCGACACCCCCCATGGTGGGGGTGCCCCGCTTGCTCTGGTGGCTCTGCGGGCCGTCCTGCCGGATCTCCTGGCCGAAGCCCTGCCGGGAGAACACCCGGATCAGGTACGGGGTGAACAGGATGGACGCCAGCAGGGCCACCCCGGCCGCGACCAGGATGCTGCTCACCGGCGACCCCTCTCCTGCGGCTGCGCGCCGAGCAGGCCCTCGGCGATCCGTTCCAGCCCGAACGCCCGGGACGCCTTGACCAGCACCACATCGCCTGCGGCGAGCTCGCTGCCCAGCAGCGCCAGCGCAGCGGGCACGTCGGGTACCAGCACCGCTGACAATCCGCCCGATCTCGCGCCGGCCGCTATCGACCGGGCCCGCTGCCCCACGACGACGAGCCGGTCGATGCCCAGGCGCGCGACGAGCCCGCCGAGCTCCCGGTACGCCGGGTCCTCGGCCGCGCCCAGCTCGCCGAGCGGGCCCAGCACCGCCCAGCCGCGCCGCCCGGCGGCGGTCATCGCGGCCAGGGCGTGCAGCGCAGCGGTGACCGACTCGGGGTTGGCGTTGTAGGCGTCGTTGACCACGGTCACCCCGTCGGGCCGGTCGGTCACCTCCATCCGCCAGCGCGAGGTGGGCCGGTAGTCGGCCAGCACCGCGGCGATACCCGCCGGGGTGGCACCCAGTTGCAGCGCCACCGCCGCTGCGGCCAGCGCGTTGGACACCTGATGCAGGCCGGGTACCGCGAGCCGCACCGGGGCCATCCCGGCCGGAGTGACCAGGCGGAACGACGGGCGACCACGGTCGTCGAGGGCGATGTCGGTGGCGCGCACGTGGGCTGCGGCACTGCCCCCGAAGCGCACCACCTGGGCGGCGGTGCGCCGGTCCATCGCGGCCACCACCGGGTCGTCGGCGTTGAGCACCGCGAACCCGTCCGCCGGGAGCGCCTCGACCAGCTCCCCCTTGGCGGTGGCCACCGCGTCCCGGGAGCCGAACTCACCGAGATGCGCCGAGCCGACGTTGAGCACGACCCCGATCGACGGCGGCGCTACCTGGCACAACGCTGCCACGTGGCCCACGGCACGGGCGGACAGCTCAAGCACCAGATGCCGGGTGTGCTGGTCGGCCCGCAAGGCGGTCCACGGGTGGCCCAGCTCGTTGTTGAACGACCCAGGTGGCGCGACGGTGGTGCCCAGGGGGGCCAGCAGTGCGGCCACCATGTCCTTGGTAGAGGTCTTGCCGGACGAGCCGGTCAGGCCCACCACGTGCAGGCCGACTGGAGGCTGGCGAAGCCGGTCCACCACCGCGCGGGCCAGCCGGGCCAGCGCAGCCAGCACGGCGGCCCGCGCGCCATCGGCGTCGGCCGCCAGCGGGGAGGGGGCCGGCAGCAGACCGGTGGCCGGGGGGGCGAGCACCGCGGGTGCGGCGACGGGCCGGGCGGCGAGCACCCCGACCGCACCCGCGGCCATCGCGGCGGCGGCGAAGTCGTGCCCGTCGACCCGCTCACCGGGCACGGCGACGAACAGCCCGCCCGGGCCGACCTGGCGGGAATCG
>DASTLT010000185.1:0-23611 GCA_035714625.1 Pseudonocardiaceae bacterium
GGCTGGGCGGTCTCGTCGACGGCTATTCCCGGGCCGAGCGGGTCGTCGGCGGGGCAGGGCACCAGCCGTGGGACGGCCGTGGCGATGCGGTTCCAGATCTCGTGGTGATCCCACCGGTTTTCTGCGATCAGTGACTGGAAGAGGCCCGGGGTGTGGTGGCCGGCTTTCTCGGCCAGGTCCCAGCATGTCTTGACCGGGGTGTCACAGGCGGTGATAGCGTCAGTGTAGGCGGCTGCTTTGCGTCAAGTGCGGTGTTGGGCGAAGACATCGGCGAAGGTCTGGGTGAGTTCGGTGTCGATCTGGTTGCTGGCCGTCCGCAGGTCGTCTATGCTGATCACGACGGCTGTGTCTATTGTTGTTGTGTTCACATACAAAACGATAGGGGCAGCCGCCTCCGTCTCTCCGACGCACCCCTGCCCTCCCGGCCGTGACATCCAGTGACCGCCGGCTGATCAGTCCGGACCGAACCAGGAGAGCAACTCGTCACTTTTCGTCTCACCGCAGTCACCCTCTGACAAAGCCGGACTGTAGTGCAGCTGCTCGTCTACCTCCTCGCCGAGATCGTCCGTTCGCTGACCGGCTAACTACGATCTCCGCGGCACCGGCCGTGGTCTCCGACGCCCGGCTCGGTGGCGACAACGTCCACCAGGTCGTCGAACGGCTGCTGTCGATCAGCGGCGAGGACATGCTCACCGTCGACCGCAAGTACCGCGACCCCTGGACCGGGACACTGCCGTCCCGGTTCTTCATCGTTAGCAACGAACTACCCCGCTTCGGCGACGCGTCCGGCGCGATCTCCCGCTGGTTCATCGTGCTGGCCCTCACCCGTTCCTGGCTCGGCGAGGAGGACACCACACTTACCGGCGAGCTGCTCGGCGAGCTGGCCGGCATTCTCCGCTGGGCGCTGGATGGGCTGGACCGGCTAGCCAGCACCGGCCGATTCACCGAGCCGGCGTCCTCGGCTGACGCGATCCTCGCGCTGCAAGACCTGGTCTCACCAATGGCGGCCTTCGTCCGGGACCACTGCACCATCGGCATCGGCCGCCAAGTGCCGGTAACGGAGCTGTACGCCCAGTGGAAAACCTGGTGCGAGGACAACGGCCGCAAGCCGAGCAGCATCCAGATCTTCGGCCGTGACCTGCGGCCGGTCGTGCCGAGGCTCCGCGTCGCCCAGTCACGCGATGGGGAGACCCGGGAGCGATGCTACGTCGGCCTCGCCCTGAAAAGTCTAGCCGACAATGGCGCCGACCGCGTGCCACCGCGTGCCGAGCCCGACGACGCCACCCTGGCACGCAATGGCACGCGGCGAGCCATTGTCACCCCACCTCTTCGACGACTGGGTACTCGCCCACGTCATCCGAACCCCCGGCCTGTCGGCGCCATCTCCAGCGACCTCGGCGCCGACCCCTGTGACGTCCAAATCGCCCTCGAACGTCTCGCCAACCGAGGTGCCCTCACCTACCATCCCCCGACCACAGGACCACCCACCTGGTCCTTGCCACCCGAGGCCGGGAGACGCGTCGCCTGGCTGGCTTAATGATCTTTGATCGCTAGGTTCTTCACGTTTGTGTCATGTTGCAGGCGGCCGGTCTTGAGCTTGGTCTTGACCGCGCTCTAACATGGACAGGTGCGGCTTGCTGATTCGGACAGCACGGCTCGCATGTCCCGGTTCGGTCCACGACGACGGCGGGTCATAGGATGCGCACGGTCGTCCGCTAATCGGCAGGATCTGTCACAATCTGTCCTCGGCGGGCTGCCGCCGCTTTATGACTGCGAGGTGAGGTCCAGCAGTATCTACAGAAGGTATCGATGTCCGGACGCTGTCCGTGACTGAGGGTAGCGGAGTTAGCGGAAGAGGGTGTGGTGGCCAGGGTATTCGTCAGTCATGCCAGGGAAGATCTCGGTTTGGCCCGCGAGGTGCATCAGTGGCTGATCGAAGCTGGCCATGAGGTGTTCCTGGCTCAGGACCTGCGTGACGGCATCGCTGTCGGCGAGGAGTGGGAGCCGCGGTTGCACGACGAACTGCGCCTGGCTGACGCGGTGGTCTGCGTGGTCACCTCGGCCTCTCTGGCGTCTCGGTGGTGTACGGCTGAGGTCGCGATTGCCCGGTCTCAGGGGAGTCGGCTGCTGCCGGTACAGGCCGAGCCAGATGTGGTCGACCCGCTGCTGAGATCTGTCCAGCACACCGACTTGACGCAGGATTCGGACGCAGTCCGTTTGTTTCTGGTCGAAGCGTTGCGCCTGGTCGATGCCGCCTGGCCGGACGATTGTTCGCCGTTTCCGGGGCTGCGGCCGTTGGAGGCTAACGAGCATCAGGTGTTCTTTGGGCGCGCCGAGGAGACGAGAGAACTTGCCCAGTTACTGCGCTCCCCAGTCGAGCACGTCAAAGCTGCGGCATTGCTGGTGGTGGGCCCCTCGGGGTGTGGCAAGTCCTCGCTGGTCCGCGCGGGGCTACAGCCGGTCATGGCCAGTGAACGGGACTGGTGGACGTTGCCGCCGATCATGCCGGGTGCCGATCCGGTGGCAGCGCTGGTCCGGGAACTGGCTGCCGCCACGCGGCAACTTGGCCTGGGCTGGACGGTGACGCGAGTACGTCAGCGGCTCGAGACCGGGGGCCTGACGGAGCTCGCTGACGAGCTGTTGTTGACCGCCCCGGGCGGTCCGCGACGCCGACTGCTGATCATCATGGACCAGTTGGAGGAAGTGCTCACCCAAACTGCGCCCGCTGAGCGGGCCCGGTTCGCCGAGCTGTTACGCCCGGCGTTGGATGGTCCGGTACAGCTGGTGGCCACACTGCGCCCGGAGTTCCTCGACCAGCTGCTGACCGATTCCGACCTAGCCGCGCTGCCAGCCCAGGTCTACCCGCTTCGTCCGCTGCGCCGCGAAGCGTTGCGCGCGGTGATCGAGAGGCCGGCCCGGCTGGCCGGGATCAACGTGGACGACGGCCTGATCGACCGACTGGTCGACGACACCGACAGCGGAGAGGCGTTGCCACTGCTGGCGTTCACCCTGGCCCAGCTCGCGCAGGGCGTCGCCCGCGACGGCCGGTTGTCCAGCGTGCGCTATGACCAGCTCGGCGGAGTGCAAGGTGCCCTGACTCACCAGGCCGACGCGGCCCTGGCCGACGCGGTCACCGCCAGCAATCGACACCGCGAGGAGGTGATTGCCGGGCTGCTGCGGCTGGTCACCGTCGACGAACAGGGCCGCCCCACCCGCTGGCGAGTCACCCGCGACGGGCTGCCCGACGACCTGGTCGCCGAACTGGACACCTTTGTCGCACGGCGGCTGCTAATCACTGACACCGACAACGGCAATGTGATAATCGGTGTCGCCCATGAGGCATTCCTGTCCGCGTGGCCTCCTCTCGCTGAAGCGATTGCGGCGAACGCAGCGACGCTGCGAGCCCGCCGGGAAGTGGAACACGCCGCCTTGGAATGGAACAGCCATGACCGTCCATCCGACCGGTTGTGGAGTGGCGGCCAACTCGCCGCCGCGGTGACCGACCTCGGTGCCCGCAGCGGCTCCGGAGCTATGCCGGCCGACGTAACGCCCCAGCGCCGACTCACACACTGGCTGCCATGCCGCCACCGCACGTTGGTCACCGATCGGATCGATCTCAGTAGGACGGCTCGTGACTTTCTGTGCGCCAGCATTCGTCATGGCCGCTCCCGCCGCCGGTGGGCGGTCACCGTCCTATCGGTGCTGCTCGTCCTGACCCTGGTCACGGCAGGTGTCGCGGTCGTCCAGCAACGCCTCGCGCAGCAGCGGCAGCAGATCGCTACCGCTCGCCAGCTCGTTGCCGAGGCCGAGGCCGCACGAGGCACTGACCCGCGCGCCGCGACGCTCCTCGGGCTTGCTGCCTACCGTATCCACCCCGACGGAGAGACCCGTTCGAGTCTGGTCAATACCCTCGCCGCCGGTCCCTACGCCGGCACCCTGACCGGCCACAGGGGCTCGGTAGACTCGGTGGCGTTCGCTCCCGACGGACGCACCCTGGCCACCGGCAGCTCCGACAACACCGTGATCCTCTGGGACCTGACCGACCTGACTCGGCCGCACCCGCTCGGGCCACCCATGATTGGGCACACCAGCGGTGTGGGCTCAGTCTCGTTTGCCCCCGACGGTCGTACTCTGGCCACCGGCAGCGCCGATGACACCGTGATCCTGTGGGATGTGACCGATCGGGTCCGGCCCCGACGGCTCGGGGCACCCTTGACCGGTCACACCGGTTGGGTGAACACGGTGGCGTTCGCGCCCGACGGGCGGACTCTGGTCACCGGCAGCGCCGATGACACCGTGATCCTGTGGGATGTGACCGATCGGGTCCGGCCCCGACGGCTCGGGGCGCCGCTGGCCAGGCATACCGGCCCGGTAACCTCTGTCGCGTTGGCCCCTGATAGCCGAACCCTGATTACCGGCAGCTCCGACCACACGGTCATCCTGTGGGATCTCACAGACCGGGACCGGCCTCGTCAGCTCGGGCAACCACTGACCGGCCCCCCCGGCCCCGTAACCTCTATGGCGTTGGCCCCCGATGGACACACGCTGGCTACCGTCAGCTCCGAGGGCATCACAGCGACCCTGTGGGATGTGACCGACCGGTCCCAACCCCGCCAGCTCGGGCCGCCCCTGAGTAGCATGGCCGCCCCCGCGTATGTCGTGGCGTTCGCGCCACGAGGGCGAGTGCTCGCCACCAGCAGCTTTATGGGCACCATCCTGTGGGACCTCACTGACCTGTCCCAGCCCCACCCACTCGGCTCACCCCTGACCGGTCGCACCAGCACGGTGAACGTCGTGGCATTCGCTCCCGATGGCCGTACCCTGGTCGTGGGCAGCGGTGACGGCACTGCGACCCTGTGGGCCCTGACCGACCCAGTTCAGCCGCAACGCCTCGGGCCACCCCTGACTGGCCACAGCGACTTCATAACATCCATGGCGTTCGCGCCCGATCGGCGCACCCTAGCCACCGGCAGCGCCGACCGGACCGCGCTCGTGTGGGACATGACCGACCCGATGCGGCCCCACCTACTGAGCCCACCCCTGACCGGCCATAGTAACCGGGTGTGGTCAGTGGCGTTCGCTGCTGACAGCCGCATCGTGGCTACCGGCAGCGAAGACAAAACCGTCATCCTCTGGGACCTGACCGACCGGACCCGGCCTCACCGGCTCGGACCACCCCTGACTCACGACAGTCCGGTGGTGTCGGTGGCGTTCTCCCCCGACGGACGCACCCTTGCCACCGGCAGCATCAACAAGACGGTGATTCTCTGGGACCTGACCGACCGGACCCGGCCTCACCCGCTCGGACCGCCCCTGACCGGACACACTGATGGTGTGTTCTCGATCTCGTTTGCGCCCGACGGACGTACCCTGGTTACCGGCAGCACCGATACCACGGTGATCCTGTGGAATGTGACCACTCGAACTCAGCCCCACAGGCTCGGATCACCTCTGACCGGCCACACCGGCATGGTGCGTTCCGTGACGTTCTCCCCGGACGGGCGCACTCTGGCGACCGGCAGCTTCGACGGTACCGCCACCCTGTGGGATCTCACCAACCCAGCCCAACCTCGCCGCCTCGGCCCGCCCCTCACCAGCAGCCGCGCTGTATGGTCCGTGGCATTCGCACCTGACGGACGCACTCTGGCCATCGGCACCGAGAACCCGATCCTGTGGGATTTGACCGACCCAGCCCAACCTCGCCGCCTCGGCCCGCCCCTCACCAGCAACCTGGGTGCGTTCGTCGTGGCGTTCGCCCCCGATGGCCGGACCCTGGCCACCGGAGGCGCCGACAAAACCGCGGTCCTGTGGGATCTCACCGGCCTCAACCAGGTCCGGGACCACGCGGTGGAACGCGCCTGCTCGATCATTCGTGGCGGCCTCAATCGTGATGAATGGGTACGCTACATCCCGGACCTTCCATATCAAGACACGTGCCCTACCTGATGGCAAGTCACAAGGCAGACAACAGGGTAAGCGCATAGTAGCCGTAAGTAAATAACTAATCCAATCGGGTGAATCCTTGCTTGCGTGGCGTGTCGTTTCCATCGGGGTGATCGGCACGTGGCAGTGAGCATTGTTGCCATCAAGGATGACGAGGCGTTCCGGGTGATGCGGGCGCGCTTGGCGGATTTGCTGCCCCGGTTGAATGAACGCGATCGCCGTATCGCGATGGCGACCGAGGCGAACTCGTGGGGCGGGGTGGTATCAGCGCCGTGCATCGAGCCACTGGTGCCTCACGGACGAAGATCCGGCACGGCATCGCTGAACTCGCCGAGGACGCCCCGGAGCAGATAGATCGCCGAGTCCGAGCGCCGGGGGGTGGCCGTAAGAAAGCCGAAGTCGCCGATCCGGAACTGATGGACGCGCTGGATGCCTTGATTGAACCGGACACCCGAGGAGATCCCGAATCACCGTTGCGCTGGACCCGTAGCGCTTCAGAATGGCTTCACTGGTCCTGACCTGGTACGAAGCGCTCAACCCTGGCTGCGGCATGATCACGGCTCGTGCTTGTGCGAATGCTCTACCTGCTCGCCTCCCAGGTCTTCGGGTGGCTGGTGCTGCTGGCGCGCTCCTCGGCGGCCAAAGACGTCGAGATATTGATCTTGCGTCACGAAGTGGCGGTGCTGCGCCGTCAGATCACCACGCCCCGTCCCGGCTGGCCTGATCGGGCAGTGCTGGCTGCCCTGGCCCGGCTGCTGCCCCGGATCCTGCGGTGCTATCGGATCGTCTCCCCGCGCACCCTGCTGGCCTGGCACCAGCGTTTCGTCAAGCGCAAATGGACTCAGCCCCCGTCCCCAGGACGCCCACCCCTCACCGAGAACCTGCGCGAGCTCATCACCCGGCTCGGCTCCGAGAACCCCCGCTGGGGATTCCGCCGCGTGCACGGCGAGCTGCGACGGCTTGGGCATCGAGTCAGCGCGGCCACTGTGCGCAGGGTGCTGCGCAGCGCCGGTCTCGGACCCCCACCACAGCGCCACCGAGCTCACGGCGAGTGGCGCAGCTTTCTCACCGCCCAGGCCAGCGGGCTTCTGGCCACGGATTTCTTTCATGTGGACACGATCGCCCTCACGCGTCTGTACGCGCTGTTCGTCATGGAAATCCGTACCCGCCGGGTGCACATCCTCGGGGTCACCGCCTATCCCACGGCCGCCTGGGCCACCCAGCAGGCCCGTCAGCTGCTGTGGCAGCTCGGTGAGCATGCCAGCCGATTCCGGTTTCTGATCCGGGACCGCGACGCCAAGTTCACCGCCGCGTTCGACGCGGTCTTCGCCAGCGAGGACATCACCGTGGCCAAGGCTCCCCCGCGCAGTCCCAACTGCAACCCACACGCGGAACGCTTCATCCGCTCCGTCCGCGAGGAATGCACTGATCGAATCCTGCTCCTCGACCGCGGCCACGCCGAGAAGATCCTCCGCGCCTATGAGCGCCACTTCAACAACCACCGGCCCCACCAAGGCCGCCACCAACTCGCCCCCAACGACGACCCGGCAGTTGTCCTCTTGCCTCCACCCCGGATCAAACGTCACCACGCTGTGACAGGCCTCATCAACGAGTACCGCAGAGCCGGCTGATCACCCAACGAAGCCCCAGGTCAGAGCCGGTGAAGCCATTTTGAAGCACTACGGGGCAGAGCGATTTTATCTGTGGCATCTGGTCGATTCGATCCCGTTGGTGGCGATACCAAGGCGGCTGGAGTGGGCCGAGCCCGCCCTGGTCACATCCATCAGCGGCCGGCTGCTGGTGTTCGCCTTCAAGGTCGCCGTGATCGCGCCGCTGGTGCGGCTGGTCGTGGCGTTCTACGAGTTGGTGGAGGAGCGGACGAGGGAGCAGCGCGACGTATTGATGCGCGTGCCTGTCGCATTTCCCCGCACTTCGCGGTTCCGCGCGGTCAAGAGCCCCGCCACCGTCGTGCTCGTATCGGCAATCGCCGTGGTGGCTCTGCTATACGGCGGGTTAGGTCCGGGCACCGACGCGGGCCGGCGCATCGTGTCGCTGTCCCCAGCTGCACTGGCCGGCACGGTGCCGGTGATCGCCGTCGGCGCGTTGGTGTTGGCGGCTGCGGTGACCGCGGTCACCGCAGCCGCGGTCCGGGCCGTGGATTCGTGGTGGGACCTCGTGACCGAGGATGCGACACCGGTCTCGGTGCTTACCGCCGTGATTCTGGTATGGGTCGACACGCCGCTGCAGTTGCCGCCCCTGCCCGACGTGTGGGGGCAGGAGCTCGGCAGGGTGGCAACCACCGTCGTGGTGTGGTTGGTGGTGGGTATCGCCGCACAGCTGGTGTGGGCCGACCCCGAGCTGCCCGAGACGATCATCGCGCTGAGCCTGGTGCTGATCTTCGCCGGTCCGCGCGCCCCCGGAATCGACTTTCTCGCCCACCATGTCACCTGGACACCGGCGGGCTTCGCTATCGGCCGCGCCATCGGCGCCGCCTCGCTCGCCCTGACCGGGGCGTACCTGCTCTACCAGGTGTCGATGATGCCGAGACGAGTGTGGCGGGCTGGCCAGATCACCCCATTCGATCCCACTGGCGATCTTCGCGAGCGACTTTGTGCCTACCTGTTCGCGTGTCTGCAGATCGTGACTGCGGCCGCGGCGTTGCTGATGCTGATGCAATGGGCCGGCGTGGTGTCGTCGACCGGGTTGGCACCGCTGGCCGCGCCGGATGCGTTGACCGCGGTCACCTGGCATGTGGTTGACGCGCTGCCCGGCCCGGACATCCCCGATGTGCTCGGCTGGCGGCTGCCCACCGATTTCACCGGCCGTTGGGCGGGTTTGGTGATCATTTTGGCGATCGCCTCGACGCTGGCGATCGTGGCGTTTCCAGTGACGCGTGTCGTTCTGCAATGGGCGAAGTTCAAGGCTCCTGCGCCACGGCACGTCGATGGCCTGACCGAGGTACCGGTGACCGTGCTGAACGACCTGGACATGGTGGTTGCGCATCTGGATACGGTCGCGAACTCGGAGCCGCTGCACCGGTCGCGCGGGTCCGCGCGCTGGGCCTGGCGGCTGCGACCTAGGCCCAAGGCTGCCCGGTCGGCGCAGGTCGAGCAGCGCCTGATCGACCTGGAGCTGGCCCGCCGCGCGCTGCTGCAGCTGCTGGGCTCAGAGGCGCCGATGTACCGAGCGGCGCACCAAGCGATCACCACCGCTGCTCAGGCATACCAGATGGCGGGCGCTTGGGAGTCGGGGCCGCTGCGCTCCATGCTGGACATCGACCGGCCCGGCCGCGATGACTCCGATGCCCGGGCCCGCACCGCCATCGACGCTTACCGACCGATGGCACTGCGCTGGGAGGACGCGCTGCGACCGCTGACCGAAGCGCCACCAGGCGGGGCCTCCGGCGAACCTCGACGCCTGCGCCGGCCCCTGGCCACCCGGTACGGCTATGCGCGGGTGTCCGCCCGCGAACAGCAGCCGCACGCGCAGTACGAGGCGCTCGTCGCGGCCATTCTGGAAAGCAACCATATCGTCATCGACGAGCTTGCCGGCGGTACGGGTCCGCAGCCCAAACTCGACGAGCTGCTGGCCACGCTCAACGCCGGGGACCAGGTTGTGGTGACTCGGCTAACCCGCCTCGCACGCAACCGCCGGCACCTGCTTGACCTGTGTACGTGGTTCGAGGCGCACCAGGTCGACCTCATCGTCTTGGAGCAAGGCATCGACACGTCCACATTGGTTGGACGGGTGTTCTTCGAGATGATGCTGGCGATGGCCGAATTCGACCGGGACACTCTCATCGAGCGCGCCCATCACCACGGCAGGCTGCTGCGCGGCCAGCGCCGGGCGTCGCCGCCGAACAAGACATGACCATCGGGTCGCCACCTGCCACCCTTGTCGGCTCCAGGGCAAGGGACCGGCATCGATTGTGGCGCGGCGGCGAGGATGCCGCAGGCGGGCGGTGTTTGCCGGAGGACCACGCGTCGATCTGGACGCCGTTGACGCTGGTGGTGCTCCGCGCGCACCCGGTCGGTGTCGATCAGCGACCCGTCCAGCATGACGCTACGCCCAGCCCTGCTCGGTCACCCGCCGCAGCGCCTCATGGAGGTCAGAGGCATGGGTAGCCAGCACCCGGCGTGTGCCGCGCCAAAACTCGATGCGAGGCCCTCACCAGGTGTTTCTTTGGCTGAGCTAGGCGGCTCGTCGGTACTCGTTGATCAGTCCACCGAGGACTCGGTGACGTCGGATCGGGGTGTCGAGGGGGATGACGGTGGTGGAGTCGTGGGTTGGTGGGTGTTGGCCGAGGCTCTGGTGCGGGCGGTGGTTATTGAAGTGGCGCACGTATTGGTCAACAACAGCGTGGGCGTGTCGGTCGTGGTAGATCAGCAGCCGGTCGGTGCACTCGGAGCGGACACTGCCGATGAACCGTTCCGCATAGCAGTTTGCCCGTGGCGTGCGAGGAGGGATCTTGATCACCTCGATGTTGTCGGAGGAGAAGACGGCATCGAAGGCATCGGTGAACTTGGAGTCCCGATCACGGATCAGGAAACGGAACGAGCTGATCTGGTCGCCCAGGTCCATCAGCAGATTGCGGGCAGCCTGGGTCGTCCAGGCCGCGGTCGGGTGAGCGGTCACCCCGAGCAGGTGCACCCTGCGGGTGCGCACCTCCATCACGAACAGAACGTAGAGTCGGCGCAGCCCGATGGTGTCGAGGGTGAAGAAGTCGGTGGCCAGCAGACCCGTCGCCTGAGCGCGCAGGAAAGTTCGCCACCCAGTGTCGGTTCGGCGAGGTGCTGGGCCGAGTCGGGCGGCGGCCAGGATCCGGCGGATGGTGCCGGCGCCCACGCGGTGCCCGAGCCCGGCCAGTTCGCCTTGGATTCGGCGATGTCCCCAGGAGGGATTCTCCTGTGCCAGGTGCAGTACCAGCTCACGGATCTCCTCGCTGATCGGTGGGCGGCCTGACCGCCGGTTGGGGTAGGTCCATCGCCTGGTGATCAGGCGGCGGTGCCAGGCCAGCAGCGTGGCAGGGGTGACGATCCGATTCAGACGCAGCCGGCGGGGGAGCAGCCGGGACAGGGCGGACAAGATCGCCCGGTCCGGCCAGCTCAGCTTGGGTCTGCTCACCTGACGGCGCAGCACCGCGACTTCGTGGCGCAGGATGAGGATCTCCACGTTCTTGGCCGCGGTCCTGCGCGCGAGCAGCCCAAGCCAGCCGAACAACCTGCTCGTGACCAGATACAGCAGTCGGAACAGCACAGCTCGCGATCATGCCATGATCACGCGTTGTGGCCGAAACCCCAGGCCAACACAGGTGCGACGAGTTTTGGCACGGCACAGGATGCCGGTCCGCACCCCAACCCGGCCAAGGCCACCGACGGCAAGCGCCTGCATCGGCTGGAGCCGGATTCGGCCACCGCGCCGGTCGTGCAGCGGATCTTCACCGACTACCTCGCAGGGCGAGGGTTATTCGCGATCGCCGAAGCCCTCACCCGCGACGACGTGCCCTCACCATCGGCGTATGACCGGGCTCGCAACCCACACCGCTGCGGCATCGCCTGGTCCAAAGGCGCCGTACGGGTCATCCTGTCCAACCCGCGATACACCGGCCGGCAAGTGTGGAACAAGCAACGCAAGGACGAGGTCCTCCTCGACGTCGACGACGTCGCCCTCGGCCATACCAGCACCATGCGCTGGAACCACCAAGACGCCTGGGTGTGGTCCACCGAGATCGTCCACCAGCCGTTGATCGACACCGAGGCATTCGAGCAGGTTCAGGCGATGCTCACCGGACGGGGAGCACAGAGGAGCACCCGAGAGCGGCACCGGACCCAGCACCGCTACGTGCTGCGAGGACTGCTGCACTGCGGGCTCTGTGGCCGTCGTATGCAGGGCCAGCAAAGCAAGCAGGCGCTGTACTACCGGTGCCGGTTTCCCACCGAGTACGGACTGGCCAATAAGATCACCCACCCACGAAACGTCTATCTCGCCGAACGCGAGTTAATCGGCCCGCTAGAAGAGTGGCTGGCGACCTCCTTCGCCCCACACCGCGTGGCAGACACCATCCACGCGATGTATGCCGCTCAGCCCGACATCGATGCCGATCCCGCCGTACTAGCGGCCGGTCGAGTCGTGCAGGAGTGCGACCAAAAACTGGCCCGCTACCGGAAGGCACTCGAGGCCGGCACTGATCCCACCCTGATAGCCCGCTGGACCGCCGAGGTCCAAGCCCAGCGAGCCGAAGCACTCGCCCGCTCACGCAAAGGCAGCGGTCGAGACCGGATGACCAAACAGGAGATCCAAGCCCTGGTCGACGCCCTCGGCAACATCGCCACCGTCCTGGCCCAGGCCGACCCCACCGACAAGGCCGAGGTCTACCGCCAACTCGGCCTCAGGCTGACCTACCAGCCAGCCGAACATCTGGTGCGCGCCGAGGCTCACCTCGACCCGCACGGTTGGGGTTATGGTCTGTGTCCGAGGGGGGACTCGACCACTACGCACACGCCCTCAACCAGCACAAACTGCTGGTGGTGGGGTAGGAGGCAACGTTCGCACCCCTCGATGGGCTGCCACAGGACCGGCACCGGGACCCGCGGCTGACCGCTGGTCAGCCGTTTGACTGTGTCTATGGTCATTCAGCCTGTACCGTGCCAAACTAGATGAATTGCCGTGACCAGGGGTTTTGTTGATCGGCTTAGGCCGTCGTCGGTACTCGTTGATTACGCCGCCGAGGACTCGATGACGTTGGATCGGGGCGTGAGGGGGATCACGGTGGCGGGGTCGTGGCAGGGTGGGTGTTGGTGGAGGCTCTGGTGCGGGCGGTGGTCGTTGAAATGGCGGACGAACCGGTCGAGGACGGCAAGGGCGTGTCGTTCGTGGTAGATCAGCAGTCTGTCGGTGCATTCCTCGCGGACGCTGCGGATGAATCGCTCCGCGTAGCAGTTCGCGCGGGGCGTCCGGGGAGGGGTTTTGATCACGTCAAGGCCTTCGGAGGTGAAGACGGCGTTGAAGATGGCTGTGAATTTGGTGTCCCGGTCGCGGATCAGGAAGCGGAAAGCGGAAAGCGGTGATCTGCTCGCCGAGGTCCATGAGCAGGTTGCGTGCGGCCTGGGTGGTCCAGGCCGTGGTGGGATGGGCGGTCACACCGAGGAGGTGGACTCGGCGCGTGCGGACTTCCATGACGAACAGAACGTAGAGTCGGCGCAGTCCGATGGTGTCGAGGGTAAAGAAATCGGTGGCCAGCAGTCCGGTGGCCTGGGCGCGCAGGAAGGTCCGCCACTTGGTGTCTTGTCGGCGTGGTGCGGGGCCCAGCCGAGCGGCCAGAATCCGGCGGATCGTGCCCGCGCCCACGCGGTGCCCGAGCCCGGCCAGTTCACCTTGGATCCGGCGATGCCCCCAGGACGGATTCTGCTGCGCCAGGCGCACCACGAGGTCACGAATCTCGTCACTGATAGGTGGGCGGCCGGACCGATTCGGAGAGGTCCACTTGTTGGTGACCAGGCGGCGGTGCCAGGCTAACAAGGTCGCGGGAGTGACGATCCGATGCCGACGCAGCTGCTGGGGACGCAGCTGCTGGGGGAGCAACCGAGCCAGCGTGGACAAGATCGCTCGGTCCGGCCATCGTGGACGAGGTCTGCTGACCTGACGATGCAGCACCGTGACCTCGTGGCGCAGGATGAGGATCTCGATGTCCTTGGCGGCGGTGCTGCGGGCGAGCAGCCCGAGCCAGCCAAACACCGTGACAGAGATCAAATACAGTAGTCGAAACAGCACGGCCAGCGATCCTGCCATGATCCCAATCAGAGATGGAAACTCCAGCTCATGGCACCTGCGTCGAGTTTTGGCACGCTACAAGCCTACACCTGCCAGATTCGCTGCCGGCCGTCCTGACCACCGCGAATCCGCCCCAGCCCGGCTACCACACCTAACTCACGCTCTCTATCTGGTTGAGTCGCTGGTACTCCGTGCAAGGGCGCGGCGGGCCCGCCAACCGCCATTGGGGATGCGCCGGCGCTGGCCGGGAATCCTGCTTGGAGCGAGCCGTCCGCCCAACGACTGAGGCTGCCCCCAGATCCTCGATCTCTTCTGGCGCTCGGACTGCGCCCGTTCCTCATGCTGGCGTTGACCTGGGGGCGATTGTCCCGCCGAATCCCCTGCCCTCGGTTACAGCTTCGGCCGTCATCTCAATCCGGGCACCGTTCGTATCTAGTCCGAACATCCGTGTCGGACGATTGAGTGCCTCAGATCGGGATGGGTAGTGGAAATAGAGGATCTCTTTGCAGTACGGTCGAACCTCGGCCATGATCGCGTCCTGGCAGGTGGCAAGGATAGTGATTCCGTGGTCGCGGGCGACCGAGGCAATCGCTTCGAGTACCTCTCGGCGGTGCTCGGCGCCCAGGGAATCGGCCAGTTCGTCGAGGATCAGAACCCGGCCTCGTGGTTGTGGGGCCGCCAAGAGTGCCGCGAGGACAAGGTGGATGGAGAACAGTTTCTCCTGTGCCGTGTTCGTGACGTTGTCGTAGGCGAGGAATGGTCCACCCGGGTTGCGGCGCCACCGTGGCGTTACCCGGCAGATCCACTCTTGATCTGGCGACGCAGGTGGGACGAGTTCGTGGTCCAGCTGGGCGCCGAGTCCTTCGGACGCCTGGTTGAGTCTGTCCAGCGCAGCGCTGATGAGGTTGAGTGCGCCGGCGGCGCGTTGACTGATCGCTTCTTGGATCTTGATCAGCGCTTCCTGTAGCTCCCTAGTCTGCGATGCTACGAACTCTGTCGTGGTGGCACGGGTATCTCTCGCACGTTCGACTTCCTCGTGTGCGGTCCGGTCGCGGTCCGCGTGGTCGTCAAGCCACGCTTGCACATTGGTGACCGTGCCTTCGAACAAGACACCGGCAGTCTCGTCGTCGCCGTTGTTGCGCGCCTTGATGTAGTTCTCCGCTGCGGCCAGCAGGTCCGCTGGTGCGCCTGCTCCTTCGGCATCATGCCCGAAGGTGGCGAGGGCTGAGCTGAGCTGGTTGTGTGCCGCGCCGCGCAGGGTCACGGCACTACGGCGCTCAATGTTGTCAGGGGCGTCCTGGGCCGGTGGCGGTGTTGCCTGATCCACGAGTCGGTCATCGGCGATGGACTCTGACACGTCAGGCGGCCAGTGAAGCTCGGCACGGGCGGCATCGAGCCCGCGACCCCACGCCGCCAGGACATCGTCGTCCGGCCGGCTGGCCCGCTTTAGCCGCTCGATCTCCGCTGCCTTGGTATCCAGGTCACGCCGCACTGCCCGTGCCTCGTCTGCCAGGCGGTTGAAATTCCTTTCCCGATCGACCAGGGCAAGTTTCGTGGCCTCGTGTGTCTGCACTGCTTCGTCACGAGCCGATTTTAGTGGCGACATCTTTTCCGAGCGAATTGTGGCTAGCTGTGCTGTGAGTTCCTTGATTTGCGGTACCAAAGTGGCAATCTGTTGGGCGGCCTCAGCTCTTTGGGCGATTATCTCGGCTTGTTCGAGCGATGCAGCGAGCGCCGCTGCCTGCCTTTCAAGGCGGGTATGCTCAGAGCGTGACCACTCTAGTCGTTCTGTCAGATACGCGAGCATATCGTCTCGGCCGACAATGGGGATGTCGAAACCACCTACAACATGAACACCGGTGGATCCGTCGGTGACGTGTACCACCGGGTCATGGGTCGCGGTCTGTCGTCCCAATGCGTTGAGGAATGGCACGGTCTGTGCCGGTGCAGCGACGATGCCGGCCGGCAGGCGGGCGTCACCGTCCCCGTCCGTTCCGAGTGTCGATGGCCCCGCTATCAGGACAGCGCCTGGCGTTTCGGCGAGGGCCCGCAACGCTGCCGGCAGATCGACGGCGTTGACGCAGACCGCCTCCCGCCATGGAGACAGTCGGGCCTCCCACTCCTGGCGCGTTTGGGGATCGAGCCGGGTTGCATCCGCGAGTGATAACGCTGAAACAGGTTCCGGTGCCGCTTCGAGCGTTCGGATGATCTCGCCAGCCATACCGAACTGACCCGCGTGCGCCCGTCGTACCGCTTCCTCGTGTGTGCGTACCGCTTTCTCGGCCTCGCTGGCGAGGTGCTTGGCGGTCGCGTGCTGTTCAGTTAGCTCCTTCACCTTCTGTGTCGTGGCCGCCAGCGTTCCATCTCGGTCGAGGTCATGGCCCGCAGCGTCGATGCGTGCCTTGCTCAGGTCGCGTCCCAAGTCGGCGATCTTGCCGGCTAGCGCACCCTCCTCGCGCACCGCGGTGTCGTAGGCGGCGCTGTGTTTGACCATTTTCTCGGCTTGCCTCTTAAGTTGTTTACGCAGCGCGGTCGGGTCGCGAAGCGCATCACGCTCGGCTGCTAGCTGGTCATGGCGTTGCTGCAACTGGTCGCGGGCTGCCTCCGCTTCAGTAAGGAGGCGCGATGCGGAATTTGCCCTGGCATACACGTCCAGGACTGAGCGAGCTTGGCTGGCCCGCCACAATGTCACGGCAGAGTTCAAATGGCGGCGAAGCCGTTCTCGTGCGTCGACCTGGCGCAGGATCTCTGTCTCGCGGGCGGTGTGGTCCTGGTCACGTTTAATGTGACGGGCCAGTTCCTCTTTCTTGTTTGCAAGATCACACCGGTCTTGTTGATCACGTTCAAAGAGCGCTGCTCGGCCTGTGAGCGCGATCAGGGCCTCTCCGATCTGCTCAGGGGTGAAAGTTCCGGCGTCGAGCTTGAGCAGTGAAGGCCGTGAACGGACCCTGCCGCGACTGGCGACGTACGCGAGAACGCGCGGACTTCGGCCGTACAATTCGGCGGCGTATTCAGTGCTGCCAAGCGGTTCCCCCGGCAATAACCGGTATACGCGGGGAGCTGCCTCATGGCGTTCACGGTCGTCGGAACCGCGAGCGAGGTGTATCCCAGCAGCGTGGCGTACTTGCAGGTGCGGTCTCCCGGAGGAAATCTTCATCCATACGGTGTGCGCCGTAGCCAAGACGTTTTCTGGCTCGGCGAACACGCCGACGATGTAGCCCTCGGTCGCTGCGTTCGCCCCTGCGGTGATACCGGCGGTGATGGGCTCGAACAACAGCGCGGCCACGCTGGTCGCGCCGGTGCCGGATACGCGCCACTCAGGGTCACCAAGTAGCAATGCTACTGCGGACAGGAAGCTGGTCTTGCCCGATTCGTTGGAGTCGACCGGGCCCATTCCTGTGACGGCTATGAACGTCTCGGGTATGAGGCAGACAGGGTGCGCAGTAAGTCGCGCGATGTCGAGAGTTTGCACGACCACCAACTGTCGAGGGCCGATCACGCCGAGCCTGTCGGTTGGCATTCCCGGCAGCGTCGAGGTCATGCATGCTCCTCACTTGGCTGTCCAACAGTTGATCGGGGGTGATCTGACGTCACAATGCGCTCGCGTCGTTGTCGGATGCGGGTTGCCATGTATCCGTTTGGACGACCGAGAATCACAAGGTCTTCCCACAACATCGTGCGAAGGTGTGGTGTGATCCGCGCCAACGCTGGTCCTGGAATGTACCCGCCTGTGGCAGTCATGGCTACGTAGCCTTTGTTGCGTAGTCCCCGCAGCGCATTGCTGATCGCCGCTCTGCTGATCTGGCGGTTCTTTGTCAGTTCGTCGAGGCTCGTTGTGTGTTCATTCGTCGTCCAACTATCGTCGTCGTGTAGGCCCCGTGCGCGTGGAATCGCGACAGTGCGTAGCAGCACGAGGGCCAGCACCGCGCGTTCGTGAGGCGTCAGGGTCCCCCATTGATTGTCCGCAAGTGTTGACGCGATGGGGTCGGGGTACCCAGTCGTCCAGCCGCCCGCAATATCGACCAGGGTTCGGCCGCATGCGTTAAGCGCGGCGGTGACAGCTGCACGGATTGTAGGATCCGTGAGCATGGGCAGATCGGCGCGAGCGACCGGCCCTTGTGCATACTCCAGGGCCGCGACGATCGCAGAAACGGCGGCTTCGTTTGAGCTGTGGGGCCGGGCCGGCGGGCCGGAGATCTTGCGCGGACCGGCTCCGGATGTCATGTTGGCGTGCTCGGACTCGGCGGCGGGCTGCTCTGACGTTTCACAGTGACCGCCGCGTGGTAGGCGGTCATGCACGCGGCGCAGCTGGGACCATGTGTCCTCGGGTAGCGCTGCTGCTGCGGGGCCTAGCATGCCTCGCTCATTCACAAAGGTAATCAACCCGGTGCTGGGAAGGATGGTGTCGAGGGCGCCGACGACTGAGTTGTGTGCCGCGCCCAACTCGACGCATGTTCGCAGGATCTCGTCGCGGCGAAACGCCATGCCGGGGTAGGGATCGGAGGCCGGGTCCGGCCACGCCTTGGCCAGACAGGCGGCCCAGACTAGGTAGGGCACGCTGGACAGATGACGTGGAGGCGCGGAAGGGTGTCGGTCAGGGTCCGGGCCGGCTCCGTCGGCCCAGCCCAGTACCACGATAGGTTCGCCGGTCGAGGGGCCGCTGATCTCTATTGGTCGCCGGTCCACGGTGGCGCCAACCCGTGCTGCGGCCTGGAGGGTGCTGTCACCCGCGGTACTCGGGGCATATCCGACGGCTCGGATGCGCGCTAACAGCAACGCCTCCGCCGTGACCGGCTGTGCTTGAACGCCTTCCGGGCTACCGGCCGGACCTTGTGCGGGCAGGTTGCCGGGTGAGGGATCCGGACGTCGCGAGGAACGGGGCTCAGCTGTCATGGCTCGGTCTCCGGATAGTCTCGCCTGGCAGACCCATGTTGCCCTCGGACAACAGGATCTCGGTCCGGATGAGCCGTGCGGGATGCAGGTAGCTGACCGGAGCCTGCGGGTCCACCAACAGCAGTTCGGCAATGTCGAGAACGAACGGTTCCTGCGGGTCGGCGTCGAGGGCGATGGCATCGACGATGAGTCGCAAAGCAGTGTCCCAGCTTGATTGCATGGCCGGTGTCAGATCCACTTCGGCTTCGCCGGCAAGCATGGCTTCTAGTCCGAGTCGTCGGTGACGACGAGCATCTTCCGCGGCTCGCTCCCACGCCGCTATGGGATCGGGATCGGTGGCGACGGTCTGGGCCACCGGCGGGCGAACGCGTCCGCGAGGCTGCGGCTTGTACTGGTCAAGTGCGTTCAGCATGGCGGCGACATCGACGTAGACAGGCGGTGCGTCAGCGATCAGGCCGGTGCCGACCGCCGCGAGCTGGGCCACGTCCGCACCAACGGCGGCATCCTCGTATTCGTTTGGCGTGAGCACGTCGAAGTTGAGGCTAGTTCCGCCCTGTGCGAGGACCTTCTCGATCGCCAGTCGGACTTGGGATCGGTAGAACTGCTCTGCCTCGATCAGGGCAGTTCCAGCCTCCTCTAGATCGAATCGGCCCGAGAATCGTGATGTGACAAGGTCGTTGAGGTCAGCAACCTGCTTCGTGTAGCCGCTGTGGTCGTGCTGACGGCCTGCTTGAATTAGCTCGGCCGACGTTCCGGTGGCGACCCGGCGCTGAAGATCCATAGCGAACACCATCAACGCATGCTGGCAGGCGTTCAGGTGCCTCAACACGCGGACTGGATCTGGGTTCGGCATGTTCAGCGCCACCCGAGTGCGATCCAGCAGCAGCAGCATCTCGTCAATGCCACCATGCTCGGCGACGCGTTGTGACGCCAACGCTCCGACCAGACCCGCTGGCCGGACCACATACCTGCCCTGATACACCTTCGGCAGGTACGGCTCAAGAAAGCCCTCTCCATGCAGGTGTTCCAGGCGCGCGTTTACAGTCGCGGCAGCCTGCCGAACTCCGCGTCGACGAAGACCACTGTATATCTGCGCGAAGGTCAAACCCTGATGGCTTTGATGATCGGCGAACACGCCGACAACTTCGACGGCCAACTCCACCAGTTCCGGGTCCGATATCACAGCGCCGGCGTTGCTGGTCAGCGGCGCGGCGAAAGCTCTCCATGTCGCACGACGCTCTGCGATCACCAGTTGATCGCGTTGCATGTCCATCAGGCTCAGTTGCTCGCTCCCGACGAACGTCTGCTCCGCGTCATCCGGAAGTGGCTCGTCTGGGTATTCGTCGGGCAATGTCGATTGCCCAGGAGGGTTGTCAACCATCTGTTCCCTGATGTAGCAGGTCGTTCAAGATTCCTGCCAGCTTGGGCAGGACCTGTTGATGAATGGGCTGTTGTTCGCACGATCCCCCGTACAGCGCAATCTCGTGTGCGAGTGGCCGTAGCGCAAGCGGGCCGCTCTTCGCCAACCCTTCGGCCAGCTCCTTGTCTCGGTCGATCTGTTTGGGCGTCTGTATCCGATGGGGAGTCGACTGCCACAATTCAAGATCCATGCCGACCGGCTGCACCCGGCGCTGCAGCTTCCGCTCCAAGACGTCGATTATCTTGATGCCGTCGGCATCGAGATCAAACCAGGCCGCAATGGGCAGCGAGGTGAAGTGCGTTAGCAGAGCGATTATGCCGTGACTGGTGTACCCCTTGCCCCAAATGCACAGCCAATTCTTGGCTACTCCAGTAACCTTACATACCTGCTCGAAGCTGTCGGCGTTCTCGATCAACAGAACACCGACAGCTGTACACCGAAGATCACCTGCTGCATGGAGACCTCGCGCTGGCAGGCCGATCCATGGCTCCGTGATGTTCGCGTCAGCGGCGACGCTTCCGATGCACCATTCCAGAGGACCGCGTAGGCGTAGGTCAGTATCCGCCTGCTCAACGGCCTGATCAAAACTCATTCCGACAAGGTTCGAGAACGCAATCTGACGCTCGGGAGTCCATGCTTTGGAGTTCCGAAATGCTCTGCCTGCAAGATCGTTGGCGGTAAGTTTCTCGCCGCCGGTTGCATGGTGACGTAGCCATACGACGGCGGCCCGGATCGCGTTCTCGTACACACTCCATGCAACCGTCCCGGTCGCAGTGTCCGCCGGCACCCGTAGAGGCGACCCCACCGGACACGAGGCCAACTTTGCTCGTTCGCTGGCAAGTTCGGGCACCGGCTCCATCAGGTGAATCAGCTCTGCGCGTAGAGCGTCAGGGTCGGGACGACCCCGTAGATCATGTAGGAGGTCAGCGTGCTGTAGCGACCATGAATGCGAGCGGCGCCAGCTAATCGGAGAGCCGAGGTGAAGGTCGTCATCGGTGCTGCAACGGAGAACGATGCCGCCGCAGTGCACGAGGGAGACGGCAACATCCCAAGCGCGATCGTCGCCGAAGTATTCAACGACGGTCGACCAGTCACGCCGGCCAGCTTCGAGGGCGAATATCAACTCGCGTGAGGTCAACGTTGGGGGTGGGGCGTAGGAGCTGGTGGGCCCATCAGAGATAAGGTCGACGTCCTCAATCCTCAGCCGGCGGCTTCGGTCCCGAGGCAGCCGCGCTTCCCCGTCGCGGCGAACTGGGACTGTAACCGCCAACACTCCGGCCGGCAGACCGCCAACCGGTGCACGAATCCGTCCTTCGCGTTCACCAAGAAGAAGCTGCACCGCACCACCTACGGAGATCGTCAACGCTCCCGCTGTTGAACATCGGCGTAGGTAGCCTACGGCATGCCAAGCCAAGAGCCGGGGTACGAGTGGCGCTCGACTGACGAGTAGCTCCAGGGAGCGATGGAGAACTCGCACCTTCTTGTTCGTTGCCTCAGATCGTGTCCGTCCCGGTTCTGGATTCGTGAAGTTGGCGGCGGCTGACCCTCCACCCTTGCCGTGGCAGAGGGTGGCGTGGAGCGTTGGTGGCCGGTACAGCAGTCGGCTGGCCGGGTCGTCGGGGTTGGTGGGGACGAAGCCGTTGGCGTGGTAGTCGTCGAGCAGGTGCTCGTTACGGGCGACGGCCGCTATTCCTACGCCGAGGTGGTCGGCGAGGTTGCGTAGGGCGCGTACCAGCACGATGCCGGCGCGGGTGGTGGTGTCGGCGGCGAGGCATTGCGCCACGACGAGGGGTGAAGCGTCGTCCCGGGTTTCGTGCACACCTCAGTTTGTGTGAGCGGCCGGGTTGGCCGTGTTGGTTGTAGCGTAGTAGTCGGCCTCGGCTTCGGGCTGTGGCGTCGGCCGAGGCGGTGTGGTGCATGAGCCGGTCGTTGTTGTACCAGTGCACCCAGGTCGAGGTAGCCTCTTCGAGGTCGGCCAGGGTGGTGAGCGGTCCGTGCCGAAACGGGGAGTTCTCGCGCACGCATTCGGCGCTGTCAGGTTTGTGGGCTGAGGTGGCCGCGGCCTGTGGGTGCCGAACAGCTCATCCAGGTCATGCGACCTGGGCGTATTCGTGGATCAGCCCCCGAGTCGGTCGCGGCGTCGAAGGTGCAGATCGGGCTGTGACACGGGTGACGCTGCGGCCGGTGTGGCGGGTCATGCGAGGGACCCGGGTTCGGGTCCCGGCGGTGCGGAGCATCGGGCACTGTCGGGGCCAGCCGCTATCGTGGGTGCCGTGACCGCCACCGGCCAGCCGCACCCGATCCCGGCGGTCCCTGCGCTGCCGGAGGGGGCTGGCCTGCGGGCGATTCGTGCTGCGCTCCTCGTGGAGGAGCGGGAGGAGTTTGACCAGGCGTACCGGCGAGCGCTGGCCCGAGGCGGCCGACACGCTGGAGCTGGCGGGGGTGCTGGACGCTGGAGCACTGGCGGCGGCGGGCGATCATGTCCGCCGATCCGGCGACGTACCGGCGGACGCTGCGCCGCGCGGCGCAGCTGCTCTCCGCTGACGAGGTGCCTGAGGAGGAGCCGTTAGCGCAGCTCAAGGAGCGGCCGGCCCGGTTGGGCGTGTAGGTGTACCGGGTTATTGACGATGACCTGTTGCCCGAGCAGGTCGCTGCGTTGCCCGCCGGGGGGCTGTCCGCCTATGCCGAGGTGCGGGCGCTGCTGGAGGTTGCCCCTGGTCTGGCAGCCCGTCTCGCAGGGAGAAGCCGGACGGGCCGATGCGGACGCTGGTCTTCGGCAGCTCCGGAGGCGTGACAGCTACCTGATCTTGGAGCGGGAACGGGAGGTTCATGTGCTGCTCGTGCAGTGGATCGGCTGACCTGGACGGGTCACGGTAGAGAGCCTGAGGCGTTCCCGCAACGTTCGTCCAGCGCGCGGAGGAGCGTGCCGTGCGACCGGAGGGCGCCAGCACTGTGCCACGGTGGAGCAGGAGCGAAATGGGAGCGGGGAATATCCCAGTGGTTACCTGAACTGCGCTAAACTGGAGTCAACGGATCCGTTGTGTGCAGGGGATTCTCTGTTTTCGCTGGTCAGGGAATTGTGGGAACGGCACTGGGGGAGAAGTGGCAACATACCGTCAGGTCAAGGGGTCGCGGTCCCCACCTCCGGGCCGCGACGATCAGGCTCCGGGACAGAGTCTAGGTGCAGAAGTGTGGCGCCCCTCCCCCCGGCCTCCGGGGCGAGGTTCCGAATACGGGCCGGTAGGGGCGGGGGTGGAGTCACTCACCATACCTGCTTGTGATCATGAGGAGGACCTCGACCTCCAGGCGGCCCGAAACTGCAGGTCAGGGCCCTCGCGCGGTGTTTGGCGCCGTAAGGGTTACAGTTGTTTATCCCGCTGTTGATCGACGCGGCGCGGTCCTGCCGGGCCTGTTTCGGGGGATCGGTGGTGCGTGGGTCTGACTCAATGCCGCTAAGTTAAGCGATCTGGCGCAGGTTCACCGTCGGTGGTCCGTCGTGTTTGGTTCCGGTATCGGTGGCTCGTTTGACAGGGTAGGAGTTGTGGCGGGCTCGTTTGACGACGCGGGGATAGGTGCGGTGTCGGC
>DASTLT010000186.1:0-8469 GCA_035714625.1 Pseudonocardiaceae bacterium
TGGTGGCGACTCCAATAGCGACCCGGCAGGTCGGGTCGCACGGCGGGGAGAACCACAGCTCGGATGCCGGTGAGCCTGGATCGGTATCGAAGCTGGGTGGGTCAGGAATGCGACCCAGGTTGGACAGCATGGCGGTGTCAACGAACCGTGGCGGTAACAGTCTGGATGCTACCCGCTTGAGCAGCAGAGGTGCTTTCTTGGTGAGATTAAGCAGGTCGTACAAGCCGTAGGCGCGATTCGTGCGTTGTATCCGATTGGTCTGCTTGGACACCGCAGCCGTTGCGGTCGCCAAGTTCGTCCGGTCGTTCGGCGCAGTGGACACGGTGACCATGGACGTGATGCTGCTGACCGTTTCCCAGAAGCGATCAGGCGGGCGGACATTGACGGGCATCATGATCCCGACCCGGCCGGTCGACACGCCGTGCCTGGTGTTCCATGCCTGCACAGTGAGATGCAGCGCGGCGAGCAGGACGTCGTTGACCGTCGTCCCAGGTGCTCGGTGCACGAGCGCCGGCATCGTGGTGGCACCGAGGTCGATGGTCCGACGAACGAAACCGAAACCTTCGCGGTCGCTGCCACCGATCACTGCGATCCGGCTCGGCGCATGCAGCGCCTCTCGAACCCGTCGCAACCCTTCCAGTTGCCGCGCCCACTTTTCCCTCCAGGTTTTCGGGGCCAGCAAAAAACCGAGGTCACGGGCCGCTGCCAGGGGTAGCGGGTCCGGCGGGTCTGGCTCGTCCCGGTATGCCCGGGTGATCGTCTGCATCAGCCGTACCGCACCGACTCCGTCGGCGATGAGGTGGCTGAGGCACATCATGACGAGATCCCCACCGGGCCGCCGGGCCAGGACGATGCGCAGCGCGGGGGCGGTATCCAGGGGAATCGGCGGGGTGTACAGCTCGGCCCGAAGCCGCTCCAGTGCCGCGTCATCGGGGCAGTCCGTCACCCGGACCAGATCGAGATCCAACTCATCCGCTAGATTCCACTGATACGAGTTGTCCCACCATTTCCAGGGTGCCAGTCGAGCCCGGACCAGTGCATGACGCCGGCAGCAGGACAGCGCCGCCCGCCGGAGTTTGGCCTCGTCCACATGATGGTCCGTGCCCAGCTCGAACTGGACGTTCCACTGGGCGCGCACATTCTGCACATGCAGGAGCGCTTCGTCCAGCAGGGTCAAGGGCAACGCCTCAGGCTCAGCAGCCAACGCGCTCCTCATACCAGACACGGGATTTCCCCTCAATACAGGACGGGCACCGAGTACATAACGCTGCGCCGCGGGCCGGGACACCCTGACCTTCGCGCTAGGGCATGAGATGGTTCACCTGGAGTGGACGGCCAGCGCTCACGGCACTCGCACGGCCTCGCCGGGGGCTGCGCGAGCACCGGTGGGTGATCGAGTACTCAGGACCGGAATCGGACGACTTGCTGGAAGGTGGGGCGGTTCTGCCAGTCGAGGGAACGGGTGGCGACCACTCCGGCGGTCACCGGGCGGATGGCGTCGGCGGTCTTGTCGTCAGCCAGCGCCGCAAGCTGGCTGCTACCTTGCTGGGCGAGCGCCCGGCGGGCGGCGCTGGTCAGCGACGCGCGTAGCTGGGCGGTGCAGGCCGCCGGGTCGCCGTCGCCGCAGTAGTGGCGGTGCCAGTTGGTCCCGGAAAGGTCCTCGACGACGTAGCCGTACCAGGCGACCGAGTGGAACGCGCTGCCCCGGCCCTGGCGCGGATGGTCGTCCAGGGCCTGGGGCAACTCGTCGGCCAGTGGGCCGAGAGTGCCGCGCAGCACCTCGCGGGCCACGCCGCTGGCCCACCACTGGTCGAACAGGGCGATCGCGGCCGCGTCGGTGTAGGCGCCGTCCCGATCGCGGTCCTCGCGGTGGCCCGACCAGCCGCGCAGCAGCGTCACCGCCTCGGTGAGCAGCGGGTCGGTGCCTGATTCGACACCGCCGTCGATCGGGCCCAGGGCGTCGACCAGGGCGGGGAGCACGCGTTCGGCGCGGGTGTCGACGGTGGCTGCGTCCTGTACCGCGCCCACCAGCTCGGGCAGCGTCGAAACCCGGGCCACCCGGGTGTCGAGGGGCTGGCTGCGGTGCACCGGCCCGTAGCCCCACTGATCGTCCGCGGCGGCGAACCCGGGGGCGGGCTTGTTGTTCCAGCTCACCAGTTGCCCTGACGGCGGGTTGGTCTGCTGCGGGTGGGCGGCGGCGGGCAGCCACCCGCGCCAGTCGTAGTGCGTATCGCCCCAGCGGGGCAGGTCGGGATCCACTCCCTCGGCGCGCAGGGGCAGCCGTCCGGAGGAGAAGTAGGAGATGTCGGTGTCGTCGAGGTAGAACCAGTTGAAGGTGTAGTCGATCTCGGCAGCGGCCCTGGCGAACGCTTCCGGGCCGGTCATGAAACCGGGGTCGTTGAACCGGGCGAAGCCGATCATCGAGTCGACTTCCCGGTGGTAGGTGGAGCGCTGCCGGACCACGGCCACCGGCGCGCCGGCCACGGTGGTCCGCTCCTGCACGATCCCGTGGTGGGTGCGCAGCACCAGAAAGCGCAGTCGCTGCGGCGCCCCCGGCGCGGTGACGGTGGGCAGCACGGTCTCGGTGTGCTCGAAGCGCTGCATCGGCACGCACCGCCCGTTGCGCAGGTAGTGCGTGGCCTGCACGGTGGCTGGCGCGCCGGAGGGGTTGCAGAGCCGCTCAATGACCGTGTCCACGTTGTCCGCGCCCGAGCTGGTGGCCGAGAACGCATAACCTGCGCCGCGCCCGACCTGCACCCGGAAGCCCGTCCCGGGAAAGGCCACGCCGCGGGCCCGGATCCCGGGTCCGGACAATGAGATCTCGGTGAGTATTTGCGGGGTGAAGTAGCCGGTCTGCGGGCCGAACACGGCGATCGGGTGCCCGTCGGGGGTGCGTCGGCCGGAGACCAGTGCCGCGTTGCTCATCCCAGCGCTCGCGCGCAGGTCCACCGCCAAGCCGAAGAGGGCAGGCCCCGGCCCAGCGGGGACGCTCGGCACCACTGCGCGGTCCAGCCGGGCCCCGGTGCCCGCCGCAGTGGCCCCCGGTGCCAGGTCGGGCAAGGCCACCCCGGGGCGCGAGGGGTCCACCCCCGACGTGTCGCCGTACCCGAAATGCGTGGATGCCGTGGTGGGGGCAGCGCCGGCGTTCTCGAAACGAAGGTCGTCATAGACCGCACGGGCTTCGGTCGACCCGAAGCGCTGGACTAATTGCTGCAACCACCGCGCGTTGGCCGCCTCGCGTCCCCCGCCCATGCCGAAGATGTTGCCGATCAGTGAGGTGACGTAGGTGAGGTCGTCACGGGTCCACGGCTGAGGTACTCGGCCAAGCGCGGCATAGTCTGCGGGGCAGCCAGCACCGACGGTGCCCGCCGGGCACAACGCCTGCTGTGCGGCGTTGATGCCCGCCAGGTAGGCGTCGATCTCGGTGAGCAGCTTCGCGCCCGCCACGCCATGCCTGCCCGCCGCAGCCGCCACCTGATCGGCGGCCTCGCGCTCGGTGTAGTGCGCGGTACGCAACTGCTCGACGTCCAGCGCGACGTTCGCCGCCGACCCACCGAGGAACTCAGCCGTCCGGGCCGCGCCGACGTGGCGCAGCACGTCCTGCAGGAACATCCGGTCCTTCGTGCCCGCCCAGCCCGCACCGAAGGCCACGTCGGCGTCGGTGTGCCCGACCACATGCGGGACACCGGCACGATCCCAGGTGATCGTGACACCGGGACGGGGTCGCTCCATCCTCGCCGCCTCACCCGGCGGCACATCGACGCCGGCCGGCTTGTAGTAGGTGTCCAGATCGGCCTCGGTGAGCGAAGCGGGGTCGACGGTATTCAGCGCGTCGTACCGCTCCACCTGGTCGGCGAAGTGCGGCGGCGCATTGCGGCCGTCGACGGCCACCCGACCCACCGGGTCGGTGGCCAGGACCCGTGCCAACTCCGCCGCGTCGACCGTCCCGGCCTGCCCCGGCGGCAGGATGTTCCACACCTGTGGGCCGGCCCCCGGCTCGGCTCCTGTCTCGACCGGCCCCAGCAGGGCGAGGGCGAGCCCAGCCGCGATGACCGTACTGACCAGCCGCACCCGGCACCTCGATGCACCAGTTGGATCACCACAATCGGCGGCGAGCGAAGTCGGCGCCGCCGATGAGTTTTGCCGCGTCCAGCGGTCTTGGTTGGAGTACCCGACGGACAGAAGCGATGCAGAAGACCGCACCATGCCTGTGGTTCGACACCCACGGTGAAGAGCAGGAAACTTACACCAGCGTCTTCGAGAACTCCAGACCCGGAGCAATCACAAGCGGCCAGGAAAGCGATGCTCGGCATGCACAAGATCGATATCGATGCTGTGCAACGCGCTGCTGATCAGTTGTAGTGGCCGATGGTGGTCGGGGCCCGCCCAGCAGCCGCAGCGTCAACGCAACCTGAGCGCCGGTGGCGAGCCCGGGGTGGTGGCAGCAGGTGAAGATCAGGCGTAGTCGGTCGTCGCGCACGGGGCCCTCCTTCGGGATCTCCGTCGGGCTGAACCACGCTGAGCGGGTACCGCTTCATCTGATGTTCCTCCTTGCCGTCACCGCCGAACCCGTGCCGGCTGCGCACCCTCTACACGAACGGCTCGCGGCCGAAGCGACACCTCGCCGTAGTCTCGGGAGCACTGGACCAGGAAGTGGTGCCGCATGAGGAGTCCACGCCCCGGGTGGGAGAAGCGTGACCAGGCAGGGCCTGTCCCCGACAGGGGTCGCCCCGGCTTGCGAGCTGACTGCGAGCGCTGCTTCGGGTTGTGCTGTGTCGCCCTGCCCTTCTGCGCCTCGGCGGACTTCGCAATCGACAAGGTCGCCGGAGTGCCCTGTCCCCATCTGCGATCGGACTTCCGCTGCGGCATTCACGCACGCCTGCGGCAGCAGGGCTTTCCAGGGTGCACCGGGTACGACTGTTTCGGCGCGGGCCAGAAGGTCGCCCAGGTCACCTTCGGCGGGCAGGACTGGCGACAGGCCCCAGGAACCGCGCAGCAGATGTTCGAGGTGTTCCCGATCATGCGGCAGCTCCATGAGCTGCTCTGGTATCTGACCGAAGCGCTGACGCTGCCACCGGCCCGCCCGCTGCACAATGAGCTACGCCGCGCGCTGGAGGAGACCGAACGCCTCACCCACAGCAGTCCCGACTCCCTGCTGGAACTGGACGTGGCAGCACGCCGACGAGACGCGGGTGCCCTGCTGCGTCACACGAGCGAGCTCGTGCGAGCCGGAGTCCGGCGCCAGCAGCAGGACCACAGCGGCGCCGACCTCATCGGGGCCAACCTCCAAGGCGCTGACCTGAGCGGGGCCAACTTGAGCGGGGCATATCTCATCGGAGCTGATCTCAGCGGCGCCGACCTCAGCGGGGCCGATCTTCTCGGGGCGGACTTCAGAGCTGCCGACCTCAGCGGCGCCGACCTCACCGAGAGCATCTTTCTCGTCCAATCCCAGCTCGATGCCGCGAAGGGCGATACCGCCACCAACGTGCCGCCGTCGCTGCATCGTCCCGCGCATTGGTCGCCTTCGGCCACCCCGGCGGTGCGCCCCTCGCTCCGGGGGCGAAAGAAACCCCCACGTTGACAGTGACACCCCGCGCTGAAGCTTCCCCTGGGCCAGCGTGAGCGGGCGGTCGTGCCACCTGGAGAACCACGACTCGCTGACCTCCAGAGCCCGGCCTGACACCGCGTGTGGCGCCGCTCCCTGGCGGAACTCCGGGTCGAACCAGCGTGTCTCCACCAGGGCCGCGTCGGCCATGGTGGAGTCGTGCTGCGGTCCCTGTTCGAGCACAGCGGGGACCTGCACAGGCTGCAGGAGTCGGTGCGGCTTGACGACCACGCCGCCACCCGCATCGCAGCCGACGTCTACACCCGCCTCACCGACCACGGCACCGGTCCATCGCACACCGCCCGGGCCGCTCTCGCCCTATCCCCCGCCGTCCGCCACACCGAGGCAGTGAGCAACGTGTGATCATCGAGTGGTCCTCACACCCGCGCGCGCTCAGCCCGCCGAGAGCGTCACCACCAGCACGTCCCGGAAGGCCGGAGCGTCCATGTCGACCGGTCGGATCGGGCTGACGCTGTGCCAGGTCCGCCGATCGTCGCCCACGAGAAGCGTTCCCGGCTCGCTCAGGGTAGTCGTGAGGACTTCCCGCCCGTCCGGATCGAACACCGAGCTCTGCCCGCCGGCGGCGTTCCGGCGGGCGACCAACAGCGACGAGACCAGGGTGACACCGTCTTGATGCCGCCCCTCCGGGGTTGCGTCGCCTCGACTGTCGGTCGAGCCCATGACCCGGAACGGGTGGACGTGCACGCTCCATTGCGGCGCGTCCTCGATCCCGGCGGCGAGCTCGCTTAACAGCGGCAGCAGGGCATCCAGCACGGGATCGGCGACGAAAGCGGCGGTCAAGGGATCGAAAGCGCGGACCGCGTCGGGAAACAGCCGATTGGTGTTGGTCGGCTGCCGAAACGCGGCATGCGGCAGCAGCCGCGGGGCTCCATCCCTGGCGAGGACGAACCGCCCGTAGCGACGCATCCGGCACGTGCCGGACGCGGCCGCGTACTTGTCCGGCCGCAGATCCTCCCAGTGCGCGGCGAATCGAGCCCATTGCGCATGGTTCACCTGCAGACGCTGGCACACCACGGCCGCCGGTATCACGTACGCGCCGGTCGAGGCCAGGGCGGCCCGAGCGTCGTCGACCTGATTGACGGCTGCGACAACCCTCGCCCTTCCCTGACCATCCGGCACTGCGTCGAGCTCAGCGTTCAGATCACCCGTCACCACCACCGCCTTCCCCGAGGCTGACCTGGTGTACACCCTCGGACATGCTCGGGAGGTACCCGATCGCCGACGGATAAGTCATGCCTCGACGGCAGGTCACGCCATCGAGCGCGACGCCGCCGAGGCCGGTCACCGCCTGCAAGGTGGGGCCACCGGCGTCGAGGACGACGACATGGCGGGAGCCCGGGGCGACCTGATGGCCGACGCCGCCCGAAACGCTCGTGCCGGTTTGCCGGCGCGTGGCCTGGGAACCCGTTCGCATGCCGCTTCGACGAATCGCCCGGCCGCTGACCCCGGCCGAGGAGCGCGGCGCCCAGCAATCAAGGACGCCGCCAAGTGCAGCGCCAAGCTCCAGAAGCGCGTCGCGAAGCACGGCGTCACCGGGCAGAAGGTGGCCGCCGCCAAGCGGGCCAGCGGCGGGCGCAGGGACGCCCGAGTGCGGGTGGCGGTGTTGACGCGCCTGAGCGGGCCAACGTCGGGTGAAAGCGGGGTCGAGCCGGTCGACGACGAGGCGGCGTTCTGGGACGACCGCTCGGTCGTGCTGCAGTGCCTGCGAGAAGCGCCCCCGCGGATTCCCGCGTGGTACGGGTACGACGCGGTCGGCTCGGAGCTGTGGGAGGAGCTCTCGAGGCTGCCGAGCTACTACCTGACACCTGCGGAGTTCGCGCTGCTGGAGCGGCACTCCGGCGAGATCGCCGACCGGCTTGGACCATGCGTGGCGGAGCTGGGCAGCGGCAGCGCGAAGAAGACGCGGCTGCTGCTGTCCGCGTGCCTGCGGCGCCGGCGGACGACGTATCTGCCGATCGACGTGAGCCGGGAGATGCTGGCGAACAGCGCCATGTCCCTTCCCGCCGAGCTGGATGGGCTGGTGGTGCACGGGTTGTGGGGCCGCTACGAGGCGGGGCTGTCATACCTGCGCTCGGCCCGGATCGAGCCATTGACCGTGGTGCTGCTGGGCAGCAACATCGGCAACACCACGTCGGCCGAGCGGGCCGCGCTGGTCGGCGACATCGCGAACACCCTCGAACCGGGCGACCGCTTCCTCGTCACCGCGGACCTGGTCAAGCCGGCGCCGGTGCTGGACGCGGCCTACAACGACCCGCCAGGGGCGTCGGCCCAAGCTCGTTTCCGGCTGAATCAGCTCGCTCACTTCAGCCGGCGCTTCGACGGCGACGCGGTGCTGCACCGCTTCTACCCGCGGGCCCACTACGTGCCCGAGACCATGACCGTCGAGGGGCATCTGTACGCTACCGAGGACCAGACGGTCACGCTGCGGGCCCTGGACCACCGGCTGCCCCTGCGCCGTGGTGACCGCATTTGCCACGGGCACTCGGTGAAGTTTCACCGGCCGGAGTTTGTCGACGCGGTGTGCGCCTTCGGCTTTGAGCTGGACGCCGAGTGGATTGACGCCGTGTGGCAGTACGGGCTCTTCCTCTTCGTCCGCCGATAGCGCGGCTCAGCCGCCGTCGGTGGCCGATGGCCCACAGCATCGAGCACTTCGCCACCCGCGACCAGCGCCCAGAGGAGCCTGCCGGGTGGTTGGAGCCAGGTGGGGGGAGTGAGTGCCACCGCGGGCCTCCAGCGTTCGTCGAGGCCTGTGGTGCCGTTGCAGCGGGCGCGGGGCCGCCTATCAGGTCGGGCGGCCCCGGTGAGGATCACCAGCCCCGTGCTCGCCATTCGGCGAGGTGGGG
>DASTLT010000187.1:0-10063 GCA_035714625.1 Pseudonocardiaceae bacterium
GATGTCGTGGCCGCCGTCGGTTCCGGACAGGTGCGGGATGCAGGCGAACCTCGCGGCCGGCGAGGGGAGATCCTCGACGGTGGGGGCGGGGACGCCGACCTCCGCGCCGTGACGCAAGCTCTCCAGCAGCCACCAGATGACGTCCCGGCCCCGGTAGCGACGGGGAGCGCTGGGGCACCACGAGACCGCGAGGTGCACCTCGCGCCCGGCCTGGTGCAGTTCCTCGGTGATCTGGGTGCCCGACTGGCCGGTGCCGACCACCAGGACGGCCCCGTCGGCGAGCTGTCCCGGCCGGCGGTAGTCGTTCGAGTGCAGTTGCTGGATGTGGCCCGGCAGCAGCCGCGATCCGGTGGGAATCCTCGGCCGCGGGTAGGGGCCGGTCGCGAGGACGACGTTGCGCGCGACGAACGTCGTGTCGTCGGCCTGCGCCACGAAACCCGCGCTGGCCGGGACCAGGCGCCGCACGGGGGTGCTCAGCCGTACCGGCGCGGCGAACGAGGCGGCGTAGTCCCGCAGGTAGCTGATGACCTCCTCCCGGGGCAGGAAGCGGTCCGGGTCGGGTCCGGGGTAGGGCATGCCCGGCAACTGGATCGCGAAGCTCGGCGTGACCAGGCAGAAGCTGTCCCAGCGGTCCAGCCAGCCGCCGCCAAGCCGGTCCCGCCGCTCCACCACGACATGCTCGACACCGGCCTCGGTCAGCCAGTAGCTGGTGGCCAGCCCGGCCTGCCCGCCGCCGATGACCAGCGTGTGCACCGGACAACGGTCCCGCGCCGAGCGGCTTGGTCGCTACGGCTGCCCGGGTGCAGTGGGCCGCAAGGGGGTGCCCCTCTCGCGCGCGCGGTAGAGCTCCCAGGCGCGTCGGCGCGCTTCGTCGGCCCGCCGCTGGGCGTCCTCGCGGACCAGCCGCTCCTGCTCCGGCGTCGCGTGCCCCTCAGCGACCGCCACCTCGGCGGCCACCCAGCGCTCGTCCTCGTCCCTGGACTGGCCGACATCCCTGGACTGGCCGACGGCCTGCCAGCGCGGGTCGTTGCGGTGCCGATGCTGATAGTAGGGATTGTCGGTAGACAATCCGCCGCTGAACCGGCCGTAGGCACCCAGGAAGAGCAGCAGCATTCCGGCGACGAAACTGAAGATCACGTTCGGCATCCGGAATGCCAGCAGGTTGTACTGGGTGTCCAGCACGGCGAGGTTGACCAGGCCGGAGAGTAGGAACAGCACGCCGATGACGGCGGTGACCGTCGAGGCGGCCCGGCCGCCGCGCAGCGCAGCGGCGATCAGCACCCCGCCGACGACCAGCGAGATCGTCGCCAGCATGCCGTTCGAAGACAGCCCGAGTACCATCTCCCCCCGCAGGGAGAAGTAGTCCAGGCGGTTGATGAACCCGAGGACTCCGAACACCCACAACCCGACACCGAGCGTGGCTGCCCCGACGCGGTGCACCAGGTCCAGCCCACGCTCCGGTGGGACGCCTGACATCCTTCTGACGGTACGCCGCATCACCCGGCCGGGGAAGGGTGACTAGTGCTGACCTCCGGTGACGGAAAGCACCTCCCCGGTCACGTAGCTGGATTCCTGCGAGGCGAAGAAGACGTAGGCGGGAGCGAGCTCGGCCGGTTGGGCAGCGCGGCCCATCGGGGTCTGCTGCCCGAAGGAGTCGACCTTCTCCTCGGGCATGGTCGCCGGGATCAGCGGCGTCCACACCGGACCCGGTGCGACGCAGTTGACCCGGATGCCCTGGTCGACCAGGCTCGCCGACAGGCCCTGGGTGAAGTTCACGATCGCGCCTTTGGTGGCCGCGTAATCCAGCAGGTGGGGCGAGGGCTGGAAAGCTTGGATCGAGGTGCTGTTGATGATGCTCGACCCGGCTGGCAGGTGCGGAATGGCCGCCTTGCACAGCCAGAACATCGCGTAGACGTTGGTCTTGAACACCCGATCGAACTGTTCGGTGGAAATCTCACTGATCCCGCCCTGCGACATCTGGTAGGCAGCATTGTTGACCAGGATGTCGATCCGGCCGAACTCCTGCACGGCCCGGTCCACGAGGTGCCCGCAGTGCGCCTCGTCCTGGATGTCGCCCGGCACGGTGACTGCGGTGCGCCCGGCGTCCTCGATCCAGTGCACCGTCTGCTGGGCGTCGGCTTCCTCGTCCGGCAGATAGGAGATCAACACGTCCGCCCCCTCGCGGGCGAAAGCCAGCGCGACCGCCCGGCCGATGCCCGAATCCCCGCCGGTGATCACCGCCTTCTTGTCCTTGAGCCGGCCGCTGCCCCGGTAGGAGTGCTCCCCGTGATCTGGCTGGGGGCTCATCTGCTCGTCGGTGCCCGGATGTTGCTGCTGCTGACCTGGCTGCTGCTCCGGCTCCGGGTACTGGGTGGCCGGGTCCTGCTGGGTGTGCTGGTCAGGGCTCATCGGATCGCTAGCCTTTCTACGGTCGCTGCCCAATGCCGGTAGTGATCTCCCGGGCTCTGCCGCCGGGGACGCGGGGGGACAGCGGCGGGGTGGGCATCCCGGCGCTCTGCCGCAGGCCCTGCAGGAACTCCATGATCGCCTCACTCGAACTGTGCCGGGCCGACCAGCCCAGCTCGGTCCTGGCCCGGGTGAGGTCCATGACCGGCAGCCGCAGCACCGCGTCCAACAGGCCCGGCGACGCGGGCACCAGGTGCAGCCACCAGCTTGCCGACACCGCCGCGCGGACCGGCCAGGCGGGCACTCGAATGATGCGGGCGTTGAGGCAACTCGCCAGCATCGCCGCGTCAATCACCGGCTCGGCCGCGATATTGAACGCGCCGCGCACCGGCTGCAGCGCGGCCAGCCGATACGCCTCGGCGGCGTCGGCGGTATGCATGGCCTGGAACCGCAGCCCAGGCAGGTCGGGAATGACCGGGATGAGCCCCGGCCGCACCAGCCGGTTGGGCAGCAGTGGCCCGGCGAACAGGCGCCGTTGCTCGCTGGCGGATTCTTGCTTGAAGATGAACCCGGGCCGCAGCCGCACCACCCGGACGCCGGGGTTGCGGAGTTCGAAGCTGTCGAGAACGCGTTCCAGGTAGGCCTTTTCCCGGGTGTAGGCCGCGCCTGGCCAGCCGTGCGTCGGCCAGCGCTCGGTCACCGCACGGTCCTTGGGTCCGGGCGAGTAGGCGCCCACCGAGGAGGCATACACCAACGCCGACACGCCGGCGTCGGCGACCGCATCGAAAACACGGATGCCGCCCAGCACGTTGTTGCGCCAGGTGGTGACCGGATCATGGGTCGGCTGGAAGAGCCACGCCAGATGGATGACGACGTCCGCCCCCCGCAGCAGGCTCACCAGGTCGTCCTCGGCGACATTGGCGCGCACCCACTCCGTCTTGGGGGGCTGCCACTGCGGCAACCGGCGCGCCACGCCGAGTATCGAGCCCACCTGCGGGTCCTGGCCAAGCGCACTGACCACGCTCGTGCCCACGTTCCCGGTGGCCCCGATGATCACCACCCGGACACCGGCAGTGGCGCTGCCCCCGGTTGCGGCGTCCATCCCTTCCGCGGTCATGAAGATCCTCCCCTACGGGTCTGCGGGGGCCCCAGCAAGGGCCAGCTATCGCTGGCCAGGCACCGCCTTCGGTCCCGGGTACCCAGCAGCGAGGAGGGTGAACATGGACGGCAGCCTCCGCTGCGCGAGCTGCGGTTGGGGCCAGACCGGGCAGGAACCTGCTGGAAGTCGTTGCGCTATGTCACACTGCGCAGCAGGCTGTCCCCAGCGGGTGGGCTCTACGAGGGAGCCGACGGACATGAACTACCAAACCACTCTTGTTCACCTGACGCTAGGAACCCAGACCCCGCAGGAGCGCAGGTCACGGCGCCTCATGGCGTTGTGAGCCGCACAGGATCCCAGCGGCTGGAAGAGACGCCGAGGGCTCGCCGAGAGCCCGGAAGCCAGGGCGAGTCAGGTGGCGATACTCTGCGCGGCATGACCCGCCCGGAGCTGTCTCGCCGCATCGAGCGCGCCGAGCAAGACCTCACCGCGATTTCGGACACTATGCTGGACATCAAGGACACGGTGGACCAGCACACCGAGGAACTCGTGGGCATCAAGCGAGTCCAGGAGCAGCACACGCAGATGCTAAACCAGCACACCCATCTGCTGAACGAGATCTTGCGTCGCCTCGACGTTCGCTGAGGCTGGATCTTCGACGGCCTGGGCGCGTCGTTCGACGATCGGTTACGGGGAGCTGTGGGGCAGGCCCCAGGTGGCTTAATCCGGCGTTCCGTAGCCGCCGCCGCCAGGGGTCTCGATGACCAGGGTGTCGTCGGATTGCAGGTCGGCGGAGTCGCAGCCGGCCAGCTCCAGGGTGCTGCCATTAGCCCGCTCGACATAATTGCGGCCCAGCGCGCCCGGCGAACCACCGGCCATGCCGTAGGGCGGTACCCGGCGGTGGCCGGACAGGGTGCTGACGGTCACCGGCTCGCGGAAGCGGAGCCGGCGCACCGCACCGTCCCCACCTCGCCAGCGTCCGGAGCCGCCGCTACCGCGGCGGATGGCGAAGCTGTCCACCAGCACCGGGTAGCGCCATTCCAGCACTTCGGGGTCGGTCAGCCGGGAGTTCGTCATATGCGTCTGCACCACCGAAGCCCCGTCGAAACCCTCGCCGGCACCCGCGCCGGAGCCGATGGTCTCGTAATACTGGTGCCGCTCGTTGCCGAAGCTGACGTTGTTCATGGTGCCGGAACCCTCGGCCTGCACGCGGAGCGCGGCGTACAGCGCGCCAGTGACCGCCTGCGAGGTCTCGACGTTTCCGGCCACCACCGCGGCCGGGTACTCCGGCGCGAGCAGGCAGCCCTCGGGGATGACGATCCGCAGCGGGCGCAGGCAGCCGTCGTTGAGCGGGATGTCGTCGGCGACCAGGGTGCGGAACACGTAGAGCACGGCGGCGTTCGCCACCGACATGGGTGCGTTGAAGTTGGTGTCGAGCTGCGGCGAGGTGCCGGTGAAGTCGACGGTCGCGCTGCGCTGCTCGCGGTCGACCGAGATCTGCACCGAGATCACCGCGCCGGAGTCCATCTCGTAGCGGTATGCCCCGTCGTCGAGAGCGTCGATCACCCGGCGGACCGCCTCCTCGGCGTTGTCCTGCACGTGCCGCATATACGCCTGCACCACCTCGAGGCCGAAGTGGTCGATCATCTTGCCGACCTCCTCGACGCCCTTGGCGTTCGCGGCGATCTGGGCGCGCAAATCCGCAAGGTTGGTCTCGGGATTGCGTGACGGGTAGCGCGCCTCGGTGAGCAGTTGGCGGGTCTCGGCCTCGCGGAACCGCCCGCCGGATACCAGCAGCCAGTTGTCGAACAGCACGCCTTCCTCGTGCACGTCACGGCTGGCGGCGGGCATGGATCCGGGCGTGATCCCGCCGATTTCGGCGTGGTGGCCCCGCGCGGCCACGAAGAACAGGATCGCGTCACCGCTGGCAGAGAAAACCGGCGTGATGACCGTGACGTCGGGCAGGTGGGTGCCGCCGTGATAGGGATCGTTGACCGCGTACACGTCCCCGGGTCTCATGCTCCCGGCGCGGCGGCGGAGCACTTCCTGGACGCTGGTGCCCATCGAGCCGAGGTGCACCGGCATGTGCGGGGCGTTGGCGATGAGGTTGCCGGCCGGGTCGAACAGCGCGCAGGAGAAGTCCAGCCGTTCCTTGATATTGACCGACTGCGCGGTGGACTGCAGCGTCGCGCCCATCTGCTCGGCGATCGACATGAACAGGTTGTTGAAGATCTCCAGCAGCACCGGGTCGGCCTCGGTGCCGACGTCTTCGCCCGCGCGGTCTGCGACCCGTTCGACGAGCAGGTGCCCGGTCGGGGTCATCGTCGCCCGCCACCCGGGGTCGACGATCGTGGTCGCGTTGGCCTCGGCGACGATCGCCGGGCCGCTCACCGTGTCGCCAGCGCCCATCCGTTCCCGCTGGTGCAGCGGCACCTCGTGCCACGACCCGGCCGCGTACAGCCGAACCGTCTCGGCATCCGCGGACTCGGTGGCGGCCGGGGCGGCGGCGCGGTCGAGGTCCGGCTGGTCGGTCAGCCCGGTGGCCTCGACCGAGATCGCCTCGACGACCAGCGGGCGGTCCATGAGGAACGAGTAGGTCCGGCGGTAGCTCGCCTCGAACTCCTCGGTCATCGCGTTCAGCTCATCCAGCTCGACGAGCACTGCGGCGTCGGTGCCATCGTAGCGCAGGTGCGCCCGCCGTGCCACCCGGATCCGCCGCTCCGGCACGCCCTCCTCGAGCAGCTCGGCGCGCGCGGCCGACTCCAGGTCGCCGGCCACCTCGCGCAGCTTCGGCATCGCCGCCGGTTCCAGTTGGGCCTCCACGGACTGCTCGCGCATCGCGGTGGTGTCGGCCAGGCCGATGCCCAGCGCGGAGAGCACCCCGGCCATCGGCGGGACCAGCACGGTGCGGATGCCCAGCGACCCGGCCACCGCGCAGGCATGCTGCCCCCCGGCGCCGCCGAACGTGGTGAGCACGTACCCGGTGACGTCGTGACCCTTCTGCACCGAGATGCGTTTGACCGCATTGGCCATGTTCGCCACCGCGATCTGCAGGTAGCCCTCGGCGACCTGCTCGGGCGTGCGGTCGTCCCCGGTCTGCTCCCGGATGTGCGCAGCCAGCTTGGTGAACCGTTGCCGGACCAGGTCGTCGTCCAGCGGCTGGTCGCCGTCGGGGCCGAATACCCGGGGGAAGTGCGCGGGCTGGATCCGGCCGAGTATCACGTTGGCGTCGGTGACGGTCAGCGGGCCATTGTTGCGATAGCAGGCGGGGCCGGGATCGGCGCCGGCGGAGTCCGGGCCGACCCGGTAGCGGCTGCCGTCGAAGTGCAGGATCGATCCACCCCCGGCGGCGACGGTGTGGATGTCCAGCATCGGCGCGCGCAGCCGCACCCCGGCCACCTGGGTGTCGAACACCCGCTCGTATTCGCCCGCGAAGTGGGAGACGTCGGTGGACGTGCCGCCCATGTCGAAGCCGATCACCTTGTCGAACCCGGCTCGGGTTGACATGCGCACCATGCCGACGATCCCGCCCGCCGGGCCGGACAGGATGGCGTCCTTGCCGCGGAAGTGCCCGGCCTCGGCGAGCCCGCCGCTGGACTGCATGAACATCAGCCGCACCCCGGGCATCTGCTCGGCCACCTGCCCGACGTAGCGGCGCAGCACCGGGGAGAGGTACGCGTCGACGACGGTGGTGTCGCCGCGCGGGATCAGCTTCATCAACGGGCTGACCTCGCTGGAGCACGAGATCTGGGCGAACCCGACCTGCTCGGCCAGCTTGCCGATCTGCTGCTCGTGGGCGGGGTGCAGGTGACTGTGCAGGCACACCACCGCCAGCGCGCGGATGCCGTCATCGCGGGCCTGCCGCAGGTCCTGGGCCAGCTTGTCCGGGTCGGGTGCTCGCAACACCGTGCCGTCCGCGGTGATCCGCTCGTCCACCTCGATCACCCGCTCGTGCAGCAGTTCGGGCAGCTCGATGTGCCGGGCGAAGATGTGCGGCCGGTTCTGGTAGCCGATCCGCAGCGCGTCGGCGAACCCCCCGGTGATCACCAGCGCGGTGCGCTCGCCGGTGCGCTCCAGCAGCGCGTTGGTCGCCACCGTGGTGCCCATGCGCACTGCCTCGACCTGCTCGGCCCGGATCGGCTCGTCCTCGGTCAGACCCAGCAAGGCCCGGATGCCGGCTACCGCCGCGTCGGCGTAGCGCGCCGGGTTCTCCGACATCAGCTTGTGCGTCACCAGCGAACCATCGGGCCGCCGGGCGACGATGTCGGTGAACGTGCCCCCCCGATCCACCCAGAACTGCCAGCGCGCCACGTCCCGCTCCTTCCTGTTCGCCGGCCCCGGCCGGACCTCGCCGACGCCCGTCGGCGAGCTGCTGCGGTACCGTCGACCGCGATACGCTCGTCGGAGTCGATCACCCGCTCTGCCGAGAGCGCCTTCTTGCTGACCCCCAAGTTCGGCCCGCGCGGATCCACGGATCAGCCGGTGAAGGGGTTGAGCACGCGAACCCCGGTGCTGTCGAAATCCTTGACATTGCGGGTGACAAGCGTCCAGCCATGCACCTTGGCGGTGGCCGCGATGAGCGCATCAATCACGGGAATGGGCTGGGCCTTGCTTTGCGCGCCCCACTCCTGCGCGATTTCGAGGGTGACCGGCACGATGCGCCTACCGAACCCATTGATGATGTCATCCAGCCAGCGCTCGAACACGGCCGCCTGCCGATGATCTCCCCGTTCACGCAATTGTGTGATGCCATGACCGATTTCCCCGATGGTCAGCACCGACACGTGCATGCGCTCTTGGGTGGTAACGGAGATCCACTCCGTTACGTTCGGATTCCTGTTGCGCTTGCGGGTCTCGGATAGGACGTTGGTGTCCAGCAGATAGCTCACTCGTCGATCCCAAGGTCAACCTGCCTGGGGAGGTCTCTCTTTCGCTCCACCTCCACCTGGTCCATGATGGCGATCATCGTTTCATCGAAGTACGGCGGACCGAGCAGGAGTTCCGTGAGGTTCCTCTTCGGTCCGGTCAACCGCCGGTACTCCTCGATGTCGAGGATGACCGCAACTTCCTCGCCGTGGCGGGTGATGGTCTGCGGACCGTCGTTCTCCACGGCGCGGAGTACTTCGCTGAAGCGCTGCTTCGCTTCCTGTACCTGCCAGCTCACGGCACCTCCACTGATCACGCTAAGCCCAGTCTAGACAGACTATACTCCTTGCTCGGGTGGGTACTGCTGAGGTGATGGCAAGCGGAGCCGCTTGAGGGGCTGGCCGGTGACCTCGGCGATGAATTCGTAGTCCTTGTCGACGTACGGACGGTCAGACTCACCCCGGCCACGGCCTGAGGTACACGGGAGGTACCCGGCGAAGCCCGGGGCTCAGCCTCGTGTTCGTGCAGACGCGACCAGACTGGCCGGGCGCGGGGTAGCGGGGTAGCAGCCTCACCCGCCTCCCTACGCTGGCGCGTATGTCGCCGGTGAACGACGCAAGCTGGGGTCCGCTCGGAGCGGACGGCACGTACCAGTACTCCGCAACGACGCTGGTGGTCTTCTGGCCGCAGGCCGAGCACGGGAAGCTGATCGCCCGGTGGCCGCACCTGGCCGCCGAGGTGGAAGCAACCTGGGACGAGCACCGGCAACAGATCGAGCGACACTGCGCGCTCATCGCGCGGGCCGGACCCACGGTCAACCAGGTGGCCGGCGACGTCTTCGGCCTCGAGGCGTTCCTGAAGGACAGGCGCGTCACCGAACCTTCCGCGCAGGATCTGCTCGCCTACCCGGATCTGAGGACCCAACCCGCCATGGTGAGCTGGCCACCGGCACGGACCGCTCCGTGCTGGTGCGGCTCGGGGCGCAAGTACAAGCAGTGCTGCCGCCCGCACAGCCTGGGCACCCTGGACTGACAGCAAACGTGCTGACGGCGCGGAGGTGGAGCGGTTCGGCCTCACGGACCATCCCCGCGACCTGTCCTGGACCGTGCTCACCCGGCTTGAGGAACGCCTCGCCCCGATCTTCGGCGGCAAGTGGACGGAGAAGAAGCGATGACCGCGACCGCCTACGACGCGGCAGGTCGTATTGGGCCAGGCCCGTGCCACCAGTTCCGCCGAAGCCAGCGAACCACGGTCCACGGGGTAGCTCGAGCGGGCGTTGCGGTGCCTCACCCGGGAAGCAGGTCGTGTTCTTAAGGCGGTCAACGGCGATGGATACATGCTGAGGGGTGAACAGTCTCGCCTTGCGCAGGTTCCAGCCTGTGACCCGTTCCGCGATCTCTGCAGCAGCGGCTACTGTAGGCCACTGGTGGGCAGCGTAATGCACGGTGGCGAGCAACTCTAGGCTGTATGGGGTCGTAAGTATTCGGTGATGGCGTGGGAGGGCATGAGGAAGGACCGGCCGACTTCTGGCCGGTTGTCATGTGGGCGGGTGGACGGATCGGCTCGCGATGGTTCGGGGCTACGGGGGAGCGTCAGGGTCGATGATCGTGGGTGGGGGGTGGTCTGGGGTGCCGGTGGGGTCGGGGATCCAGGGCAGGAATCGGTGCAGGGCTTGGCCCGTGGGGGCCTTGC
>DASTLT010000188.1:0-13701 GCA_035714625.1 Pseudonocardiaceae bacterium
CCGCGGTAAGCAGGGCCGAGGTCAGCAACCCGGCGCTGTCCTAGGTCCGGCCGGGGGCCGCAGGGAGGTTCTGCACCTCGATCGGCTCGATACCCTCCTCGGCGGGCAGGGGAAAGCCGAACACCTGCGCGTAGAAGCTGAGCTCGCCATCCAGCGCGCGGCGGATGTGCTCGGCCTGCCGGAACCCGTGCTGCTCCCCCTCGAACGCCAGATACGCCACCGGGACGCCCTTGGCCCGCAGCGCCTCGACGATCTTCTCCGACTGGTTCGGCGGGACCACTTCGTCCTGCATGCCCTGCAGCACGATCAGCGGCCGGGTGAACCGGGATACCTGGTGGATTGGCGAGCGTGCCAGGTAGGCGTCGCGCTGCGCGGGGTAGGCCCCGATCAGCCCGTCGAGGTAGTGGCTCTCGAACTTGTGCGTCTCGACGGTGAGCGCCTCGAGATCGGCGACCCCGTAGTGATCGGCGCCGGCGGCGAACGGGGTGTCCGCTCGGGCGAGCGCGGCCAGGGTGGTGTAGCCCCCCGCGGAACCGCCGCGGATGCACAGCCGGTCGGGGTCGACCCGGCCCTGCTCGGCCAGCCACCGGGCCGCAGCGATGCAGTCAGCCACGTCGACCACGCCCCAGTTGCCTCGGAGCAGGTCGCGATACGCGCGGCCGTACCCGGCCGAGCCACCGTAGTTGACGGCCACGACGGCGAAGCCACGACTGGTCCAGTACTGGACACCGACGTCCAAGATCGGCATCGCCATCCCCGTCGGCCCCCCGTGCACCACGACCAGCAGCGGTGGCCGCGCCCCCTGCGGACCCTGATATCTCGGATTGGCGGGCGGGTGGTACAGGGCGTGCGCGGTCCGGGGCCGTTCGCGGGCGTCCACCGAGGGGAAGTCGATCGGTTCCGGCACCGAGAGGTAGCCGGGGTGCACACCCAGATCACGAGCCGGACGCAGCGGTTGCACGCTCGCCACCGTCGCCCCAGCACCCAGCTCGACCCGGTACACCGCTGGCTCGGTCGTCGGTGTCGCGGCGACCACGATCACCACGTCGTCCACTGTCGCCCGCACCATCGCGACCATCGAGAAGGGCACCGGCAGATCGGTCACCGTCCCGTCCGCCAGCCGCACCGCGAGACCGTCATAGCCGCGGGCGCGGCGGGCGAACACCACCCTGGCGTCGGAGAGCACCACGTATCGCGCCGAACCCAGCTCGAAACCGGGCTCCCCGATCTCCGCGGGCAGCTCCACCACCGGCTCGATCCCGTCGCTGGGCGTCCACCGGTACAGGTTCCACCAGCCGGTGCGATCGCTGACGAACCACAACGAGCCGTCGGGCTGCCAACACGGCTGCGACACCGATTCCCCCGGCCCCCCGGCCACCGTGGTCTCGGTACCGGTCACCAGATCGCGCACCGTCAGCACCGTGTCGTCCCAGGGCATGGACGGGTGATTCCACGACACCCAGCACAGCGCGAGGCCATCGCGGCGCCAGCGCGGGCTGGACACCAAGTCCGGCCCGGCGACCAGCACCTCCGGCACCACCAGTGCTGGGGGGTCCGGATGCGCAGCCAGCCGGACGATCTCGTTGCGCACGTCCGCCGCGCCCCGCCCGCCCGGCGGATGGTGCTCGCGGACGCAGACGATCCATTCCCCGTCCGGGCTCAGCTCGCCGTCGGCGAACCGGTCACCGCGCGGCACCGCCGGCTCCGGAGTGATCGGGGTCGGTGGTGCCAGGCTCCGGGTGTCGAGGCGATACAGCCGCTGGTCGGTCCACTCGGTGAACCAGACCACCCGCTGCCGCACCCACCACGCCGCACCGCCGTACTCGTGCACCGCGGTGCGCGCGCTCATCCCGTCCGGCAGCAGATCCGCGGTGCTGCCGTCCGCCGCGCGACGGACCAACTGCACGCGCCCCCCGGCAGCCGGTCGCCCCTCCGCCCACAGCACCTCGGCCCCATCCACGCAGACCTCGCGGAGCCGAACGGCTGCCGACACCACCAACTCGGAGGTGATCGGAGTCGGCCACGACCCGTAGGGCAGCGCCGTGACGGAAGGTTCTGAGATCGTCACCCCACCACGCTAGCAACACCTCTGAGCACCGCCTCGCGCCGACGAGCGGGAGCCCGCGTCAAGTCGTGCGAGACTTCCGCCGTGGACAGGAACTTCTACCGGTTCCGCAGCGAGTGGCACCTGGACGCACCGCCCGATGACGTGTTCCGGGCGTTGGCCGAACTCGATGACTACCCCACCTGGTGGCCCGAGGTGCGGACGGTGCACTGGGTGTCCGACGACACCCGCCAGCTCATCTGCCGCTCACTGCTCCCCTACGAGCTGGACTTCACCACCCGCCAGGTCAAACGCGACCAGCAGGCCGGGATCCTCGAGGCCCGGCTGGACGGAGACCTGGCGGGGTTCTCGCGCTGGACCATCACCGCCTCGGCGGGCGGCGCCCTGGCCGTGTTCGACGAGGAGGTCATCGCCCACAAGGGCCTGCTGCGCAGGCTGGGCCTGATCGCGCGGCCCGCCTTCACGGCCAACCACAGCCTGATGATGAGCCACGGACAGCGGGGGCTGCGAGCGTACCTGGCCGGGATGCGGCTGGGCCGGAAACCCGGGACCCCGGGCAGCTAGCTAGCGCCAGCGGCCCCGTCCCGTCAAGGATGGCTGACGCCAGGTGGACACTGCCCACCTGACCCGGGAAGGCTGGGGGTGAGGTACCCGGCGCACTGTGCCGAGGACGGGAGGGCAATGACCAATTCGAATCATGACGACTACTGGACAGCCGAGGAGGTTCCGCTCCCGGTGATGCACGCCGTGCAGGCCGCCGAGGCCATTCGCGAGGCGACCTACCGGATGCACCGGATGCAGCTCGCTCGGGGAGTTCCCGAGCGGCTCGACACGCCCAGCCTCGCGGCGGTGGGGGCCGCGTTCGAGGATCTGACTCGGGGGCTGGCGCAGTTCGCTGGGCAGGTCGCCGGGTCGCTACCGGAAACGCTTGACCAGCACCCCACGGCGTCCCGGGAGATCCGGGACGGCCTCGTCGCCTTCCGGATCGCGGTGCTGGACGCGAGTGCCGCAGCGCGATCACTCGGGTCCTCGGCCCCCTCGACCGAACCCGGGACGGGGCGGATCCCACCCCAGCGTCGCAGGTAAGCACGTGCCGGATCTGACTCCGGAGGAATTCCGGCGACTCGGTGCGGCGGTGGTGGACTGGGTGGCCGGGTATCGGGAGCGGGTGGCCGGGCTGCCGGTGCGCAGCCAGGTGCCACCCGGGTGGGTGGCCGACCACCTGCCGGCCGAGCTGCCGGAGCATCCCGAGCCGCTGCAGGATCTGCTCTCCGACCTGGATCGCGTGGTGCTGCCAGGCCTGACGCACTGGCAGCACCCCTCGTTCTTCGGCTACTTCCCGGCCAACGCCTCGCTCGCCTCGCTGCTTGGCGACCTGCTCTCCGGGGGGCTCGGGGTGCAGGGCATGCTGTGGTCCACCTCGCCGGCCTGCACCGAACTGGAGCAGCACCTGCTGGATCAGCTCGTGCTGGCCTTCGGGCTGGGTGCGCAGTGGACGTTCACCGGCGGCGGAGGCGGGGTGCTGCAGGACTCCGCCTCCTCCGCGGTGCTGGTGGCGCTGCTCGCGGCGCTGCAGCGCAGTTCGGGCGGGCGCTGGCGGGACCGCGGGGTGGCGGGCACCGAGACCATCTACGTCTCCGGTGAGACACATTCCGCGGTGGCCAAGGCGGCGCGGGTGGCCGGGCTGGGCACCCGGGCGCTGCATGTCGTCGACACCCAGCCCGGCACCGGGGCGATGTCAGCCGACGGGCTGCACCGCGCCGTGCACGCCGACCTCGCCGACGACCGGCGCCCGGTGCTGGTGTGCGCCACGGTCGGCACCACCGGCACCGGCGCGGTGGACCCGGTGCGCACGATCGTGCCGGTCTGCGCCGCACACCGCATCTGGCTGCACGTGGACGCCGCGTGGGCGGGTGCGGCGGCGCTGTGCCCGGAGCTGCGGGCCCCGTTCGACGGGGTGGAGCTGGCCGACTCCTACAGCATGAACGCGCACAAGTGGCTGCTCACCGTGTTCGACGCGACCCTGCTGTGGACCAGGCACGGCCGCGCGCTGCCCGAAGCACTGTCCATCACCCCGGAGTTCCTGCGCGACACGGCCAGCGAGTCCGGCGCCGTGGTGGACTACCGCGACTGGCAGGTACCGCTGGGCCGCCGGTTCCGCGCGCTCAAGCTGTGGACGGTGCTGCGTGGCCTGGGCCTGCACGAGATCCGCGAACACCTCCGCCGGCATGTCCGGTGGGCCGGCGAGTTCGCTAGCTGGGTACGCGCGGAGCCCGGCTTCGAGCTGGCCGCCGAGCCGTCATTCGCGCTGGTATGCCTGCGGGTGAGGACCGGGGCGGGCGAGGCCGCCGACGACGCCGCGACCCGGGAGGTCCTGGAGCGGATCAACGCCAGTGGTGCCGCGATGCTCACCCACACCAGGGTCGGCGGCCGTTACCTGCTGCGGGTGGCGATCGGGGCGGTGAGCACCGAGCACCAGCACGTGACCGCGCTGTGGGAACTTCTACGGCAGACTGCGGCCGAGGTGAGAGCGACCCAGGTCAGAGCGACCCCAGGCAGTGCGACACCGGCGGAAGCCAGCTCAGGTGCGGAGCCGGACCAGGCCCTCCTGCACCACGGTGGCGATCAGCGTGCCGTCGCGGCTGAAGAACCGTCCGACGGCCAGCCCCCGGCCCCCCGATGCCGACGGTGAGGTGCAGTCGTAGAGCACCCACTCGTCGGCCCGGAACGGGCGGTGGAACCACATCGCGTGATCCAGGCTGGCGGCGATCACCTCCTCCAGGGCCCAGCCGTGCCGAGCGGTGACCGACCCCAGCAGGGTCAGATCCGAGGCGTAAGCGAGCACGCACACGTGCACCAGGGGGTTGTCGGGTAGTTGACCATCCACCCGCATCCACAACTGATTCCGCTGCCCGGTCCTGACCTGCTGGCCGGTCCGGGCCCAGATCGGTGGAGTGACATACCGCAGGTCGAACGGCCGGGGGAACCGGGCGATCGCGGTCTGCACGTCGCCGGCCTTGCGCACCCAGCTCGCCAGGTCGTCGAGTTGCTCCGGCGGGGGGACTGCGGGCATCTCGTCGGCGTGCGCCAGCCCCTCCTCGGACGTCTGGAAGGACGCGGACAGCGCGAAGATCGCCTGGCCGTGCTGGATCGCCACCACCCGCCGGGTGGTGAACGAGCGCCCGTCCCGGATCCGGTCCACCTCGTAGACGATCGGCACCCGGGGGTCGCCGGGCCGGATGAAGTAGGCGTGCAGCGAGTGCACACCGCGCTGCGCCGGCGCTGTGCGCCCGGCAGCCACCAGGGCCTGGCCCGCCACCTGCCCACCGAACACCCGGATCGGGGACTGCGGCGGGCTCACCCCCCGGAAGATGTTCTCCTCGATGCGCTCCAGATCCAGCAAGGCGACCAACTGGTCCACGACGGGCTGGCCGCGCGGCACGCCGTCGGTCGCTGCCCGCGCCGCTTCCATCACGGCCCCTCAGCGATGATCGTCCTCACCCAGTCGGTGCACCAGGACAAGGTTAGTGGAACCCACCGTGGACGGCGGGGATCCCGCGACGATCACCACCAGATCACCGGGCTGGTAGCGCCCGATCGACAGCATCGCCTGATCCACCTGCTGCACCATCGCATCGGTGGAGTCCACCGCAGGCACCAGGAAGGTCTCGGTCCCCCAGGTCAGCGCGAGCTGGTTGCGCACCGCCGGCTCCGGGGTGAACGCCAGTAGCGGCAGCCGGGTGTGCAGCCGGGCCAGCCGACGGACCGTGTCACCGGACTGGGTGAAGGCCACCAGCGCCTTCGCGGACAGATTCTCCCCGATGTCGCGGGCCGCGTAGGAGATCACGCCCCGCTTGGTTCGCGGCACGTGGTTCAGCGGTGGGACATGCGGTGAGCCGGTCTCGATTGCCTGCACGATCCGGCTCATCGTCTGCACGGACTCGACCGGGTAGCGGCCGACGCTGGTCTCGCCGGAGAGCATCACCGCGTCGGCGCCGTCGAGCACCGCATTGGCCACATCGGAGGCCTCGGCCCGGGTCGGACGCGAGCTGCCAATCATCGAGTCGAGCATCTGGGTGGCCACGATCACCGGCTTGGCGTTCTCCCGGGCGATCTGGATGGCTCGCTTCTGCACCAACGGCACATGCTCCAGAGGCAGTTCCACCCCGAGATCCCCGCGGGCCACCATCACCCCGTCGAAGGCCAGCACGATCGCCTCGAGGTTGTCCACCGCCTCGGGCTTCTCCAGCTTCGCGATCACCGGCAGCCGGCCACCCGGGATCTGGTCCATCGCGCGGTGCACCCGGTCGATGTCGGCCGGGGACCGCACGAAGGACAACGCCACCACGTCCACCCGCAGCTTCAGGGCGAACTCCAGGTCCGCGATGTCCTTGTCCGACATCGCCGGGACCGAGACGTTCATCCCGGGCAGCGACAGGCCCTTGTGGTCGCTGACCAGCCCGCCCTCGACGACCTCGCACACCACGTCGTGGTCCTCGACCTTGCGCACGACCAGGGCGACCTTGCCGTCGTCGATCAGCAGCCGGTCGCCCTCGCGGGCGTCCTCGGCCAGCCCGGCATAGCTGGTGGACACCCGGTCATGGGTGCCGGCCACGTGCTCGACGGTCACCCGCACCACGTCACCCTCGCGCCATTCCACCGGACCCCCGGCGAACCGGCCCAGCCGGATCTTGGGTCCCTGCAGATCGGCGAGAATCCCCACCGCCCTGCCGTACTCGTCGCTGGCCTCCCTGATCGCCCGGTACACCTGCTCGTGATCAGCATGGGTCCCGTGGCTGAAGTTGAGTCGGGCCACGTCCATCCCGACCCGGACCAGTTCCCGGATCTTCTCCGGGCTCGAGGTCGCCGGGCCGATGGTGCAGACAATCTTCGCGCGTCGGCTCACGGGCCCAGCCTAGCGCTGCATCTGGACCGATCCGGTAGCCGGCAGGTCATGGTGCGCCCCATCTGACGAACCGCCGTCCTCGCTAGGTGGAGGGCTCGGAGCTGACCGGGGCGGTCAGCTCCGAGCGTCCCCCCAGGTGGGCGTCCACGGCGCGGGCGGCGGAGCGGCCCTCGGCAATCGCCCAGACGACGAGAGACGCGCCACGGTGTGCGTCACCACATACGAACACCCCTGGGGTGCTGGTCTGCCAGTCCGGCCCGCAGTCCAGCGTGCCTCGGACGGAGCGCTGCAGGCCCAGCCCGTCCAGCAGCGGCATCGGCTCCACCCCGGCGAAGCCGATCGCGAGCAGCACGAGGTCGCAGGCCAGCTCGGTCACCTCAGCGGAGACCGGGATGACGGTGCGGTGTCCGCGCCCGTCTTTGCGCACCCGGACCTCGCGCAACTGCACCGCCCGGACCCGACCGGCCGGATCACCGGCAAACCGCTGCACGGCGACCGCGAAGCGGCGCTGCCCGCCCTCCTCGTGCGCCGGGTAGCGGCGCAACACCAGCGGCCAGGTCGGCCAGGGACTGCGCTGCGGGTCACGTTCGGCGGGCGGCTGAGGATAGCGATCCAGTTGGGTGACCGCAGCCGCACCCTGGCGGTGCGCGGTGCCCAGGCAGTCCGCGGCGGTGTCACCGCCACCGACGATGACCACCTGCCGCCCGGCGGCGTCCACCGGTGGGGGCCGGTCGCCCTGGACGGCGTGGTTGGCGCCCACCAGGTACTCCATCGCCAGGTGCACTCCGGCCAGCTCGCGCCCGGGCACCACCACGTCCCGGCCGCGCAGCGCGCCCACCGCGAGCACCACGGCGGCGAACCGGTCCCGCACCTGATCGACGGTGAGATCACGGCCCACCTCGCAGCAGGTCACGAACCGGGTGCCCTCGGTGCGCAGTTGCGCCAGCCGCCGGTCCAGCACGGCCTTGGACATCTTGAACTCGGGAATGCCGTAGCGCAGCAGCCCGCCGGGCCGGTCGTCGCGCTCGAAGACGGTCACCTCGTGGCCGGCCCGGGTGAGCTGCTGGGCGGCGGCCAGCCCGGCCGGTCCGGAGCCGACCACCGCGACCCGGTGCCCGCTGCGGCGTCCCGGCGGGCGGGCGGGCACCTGCCCGGTGTCCCACGCGGTGTCCGCGATGGTCTGTTCGATCCGTTTGATGGTCACCGCACCACCGGACTGCGGTGGGTTGATCGCCAGCACGCAGGCCGTCTCGCAGGGTGCTGGGCACAGCCGGCCGGTGAACTCGGGGAAGTTGTTCGTCGCGTGCAGCCGCGCGCTGGCCTGCTCCCAGCGGCCAACCCGGGCCAGGTCGTTCCATTCCGGGATGAGGTTGCCCAGCGGGCAGCCCACCGAGATGGTGTGGCAGAACGGGATCCCGCAGTCCATGCAGCGGGTGGCCTGCTCGCTCACCTCGGCGCGACGCTGAGGGGTGGGTGGCTCGGTGTAGACCTCGCGCCAGTCGGAGATTCGGACCTCGACGGGTCGCTTGGCTGCCTCGGCGCGGGGGTGGGAGAGGAATCCGTGTGGGTCAGCCACGGGCGGCCTCCATCACGGCGGTGCCCGCGTCCCGGCCTGCCTCGCGAGCCCGGCGGGTTGCCTCCAGTACCCGCTCGTAGTCCACCGGCATCACCTTGGTGAACGCCTCCGCGCTGCGCGCCCAGTCGGGCAGCAGCCGGGCCGCCACGGCGGAGCTGGTGAGCTCGTGATGGCGCGCTACCACGGCCCGCAACCAGGCCGCATCCTCCGGTCCCAGCGGCTGCAGCTCGACCAGCTCGCTGTTGACCTGCACCGGGTCCAGGTCGAGCACGTAGCCGATCCCCCCGGACATCCCCGCGGCCAGGTTGCGCCCGGTCGGGCCCAGCACCACGGCCCGGCCCCCGGTCATGTACTCGAAGGCATGGTCTCCGACGCCCTCGGCGACGGCCAGCGCCCCCGAGTTGCGCACGCAGAACCGCTCCCCCACCCGGCCGCGCAGCCATAGTTGCCCGGAGGTGGCCCCGTAGCCGATCACGTTGCCTGCCACGACGTGCTGCTCGGCGGCGAACGGGACCGCCGGGTCGGGGCGGGCGATGATCTCGCCGCCGGACAGGCCTTTGCCCAGGTAGTCGTTGGCGTCACCGATCAGGTGGAGGGTGATGCCGCGGGGCAGGAAGGCCCCCAGCGACTGGCCGGCCGAGCCCTCCAGCTCGATGTGCACGGTGCCTGGCGGCAGCCCGTCGGCGCCGTAGCGGCGGGTCACCTCGGCGCCAAGCAGGGTTCCGACGGTGCGGTTGACGTTGCGTATCGGCAGCTTCAGCCGCACCGGGCGGGCATCGTCCAGGGCGGCTTCGGCGAGCTGGATCAGGGTCCGGTCCAGCGCGCGTTCCAGCCCGTGCTGCTGGATCCCGATCCGCCGCCGGACCGGGCTGGCGGCGGGCACCGCGAACAGCGGAGCAAGGTCGAGCCCGGCGCCCTTCCCGTGCGCCACGGCGGCCGCGGTGTCCAGCAGCTCGGCGTGCCCGATGGCCTCGTCCAGGGTGGCGAACCCCAGCTCGGCGAGCAGCTCACGGACCTCCTCGGCAACGAAGGTGAAGAACTGCTCGACGAACTCCGGCGTGCCGGTGAAGCGGGCCCGCAGCTCGGGTCGTTGGGTGGCCACGCCGACCGGGCAGGTGTCCAGATGGCAGACCCGCATCAGGACACAGCCGGCCACGATGAGCGGTGCGGTGGCGAAGCCGTACTCCTCCGCGCCGAGCAGCGCGGCGATCACCACATCGCGCCCGGTGCGCATGCCGCCGTCGACCTGCACGGTGATCCGGTCGCGCAGGCCGTTGAGCAGCAGGGTCTGCTGGGTGTCGGCCAGCCCCACCTCCCAGGGCGCACCCGCGTGCTTGAGGGAGGTGAGCGGGGCCGCCCCGGTGCCACCGTCGTGACCGGAGATCAGCACCACGTCGGCGTGCGCCTTGGCCACTCCCGCCGCCACCGTGCCCACCCCCACCGAGCTGACCAGCTTGACGTGCACCCGGGCCCGCTCGTTGGCGTTCTTCAGGTCGTGAATCAGTTGGGCGAGGTCCTCGATGGAGTAGATGTCGTGGTGCGGCGGTGGGGAGATCAGCGTCACCCCGGGGGTGGCGTGCCGGGTGCGGGCGATCCAGGGGTGCACCTTGAAGCCGGGCAGTTGCCCGCCCTCGCCGGGCTTGGCACCTTGCGCCATCTTGATCTGGATATCGCTGGCGCTCACCAGGTACTCGCTGGTCACCCCGAACCGGCCGGAGGCGACCTGCTTGACCGCGCTGCGCCGCAGCGGGTGGTGCAGCCGGTCGGCGTCCTCGCCGCCCTCCCCGCAGTTGGACCGGCCACCGAGCCGGTTCATCGCGATGGCCAGGGTCTCGTGCGCCTCGGCCGAGAGCGAGCCGTAGGACATCGCCCCGGTGGCGAACCGGCGCAGGATCGCGCTGGCCGGTTCCACCTCGTGCAGCGGCACGGGCTTCCGGACCCCGGTGCGCAGCCGTAGCAGCCCGCGCAGGGTGCCGCCCTGGTGGGACAGCCGGTCCACCTCCTCGGTGTAGGCGCGGTAGACCTCCCGACGCCCGGAGCGGGTGGCGTGCTGCAGCAGGAACACCGTCTCCGGGCTGAACAGGTGCAGCTCGCCGTCGCGGCGGTAGGCGTACTCCCCGCCGACCTCGCGCTGGGGGTCGGGCCCGCGCGCCCGGGCGTGCCGGGCGGCGACCTCGGCGGCCAGCACGTCCAACCCGACGCCGTCCAACTGCGAGGCGGTGCCGCAGAAGTACTCGTCAACCAGCGCGCGGGACAGCCCGACCGCCTCGAAGATCTGCGCCGCGGTGTACCCGCCGACGGTGGACACCCCCATCTTGGACATCACCTTGAGCACGCCCTTGACCAGTGCGGTGACGTAGCGCCGCACGCCAGTGCGGGCGTCCACGCCACCGAGGGCGCCCTGGGCGGCCAGTTCCTCGATCGTCTCGAAGGCCAGGTAGGGGTTCACCGCGGCGGCGCCGTATCCCAGCAGCAGGGCCACGTGGTGCACCTCGCGGGCGTCGCCGGCTTCGGCCACCAGCGCCACCCGGGCCCGTTGCCGGACCCGGACCAGGTGCTGGTGCACTGCCGAGACCAGCAGCAACGACGGGATCGGTGCCCGGGCGGCGGCACCGCCGCGGTCGGAGAGCACCAGGATCCGGGCTCCGTTCGCGATCGCCTTACTCGCCTGCTCGCGCACCCGCTGCAACGCGTCGGCGAGCCCGCCTGCACCGGCCTGGACGTCAAACAGCCCAGGCAGCACAGCGCAGGCAAAGCCTGGCAGGTCACCGTCAGCGTTGATACTAACGATCTTGGCGAGTTCCGCGTTGTCAATCACCGGCCGGGGCAGCTCCAGATGCCGGCAACTGGCCGGGCCGGGTTGCAGCAGGTTCTGCTCGAGGCCCGCCACCTGGGTCATCGAGGTCACCACCTGCTCGCGGATCGCGTCCAGCGGCGGGTTGGTGACCTGCGCGAAGAGCTGGACGAAGTAGTCGTAGAGCAACCGGGGACGCCGGGCCAGCGCCGCCACCGGGGTGTCGCTGCCCATCGAGCCGACCGGCTCGGCCCCGGTCACCGCCATCGGGGCCAGCAGCACCCGCAGCTCCTCGTCGGTGTAGCCGAAGACGACCTGGCGGTGCAGTACCGACTCGGGGCCGGGCACCACGTCGCGCCGGTCGGGGTGCTGCCGGTCGGGCAGCCGAGCAAGGCGCACCAGTCCGGCGTGCACCCATTCCCGGTACGGGTGCTCGGCGGCGAGCGCGGCCTTCACCACGTCGTCCTCGACGATCTCACCGGCGGCCGTGTCGACCAGGAACATCCGGCCGGGCTGCAACCGGCCCTTGGCCACCACCTGTGCGGGGGGCACGTCCAGCACCCCGGTCTCGCTGGCCAGCACCACCCGGTCGTCGGTGGTCCGCCACCACCGGGCGGGGCGCAGCCCGTTGCGGTCGAGCACCGCGCCGACCAGGGTGCCGTCGGTGAAGGTGACCGCGGCCGGGCCGTCCCACGGCTCCATCATGCTGGCGTGGAAGCGGTAGAACGCCCGGACTGCGGGATCCATGCCGGGATGGCTCTCCCACGCCTCGGGGATCATCATCAGCACCGCGTGCGGCAGGCTGCGCCCGCCCAGGTGCAGCAGCTCGAGCACCTCGTCGAAGCTCGCCGAGTCCGAGACGCCCTCGGTGCAGATCGGGTAGAGCCGTTGCAGGTCGCCGGGGATCAGGGCCGAGCGCAGCAGCGCCTCCCTGGCCCGCATCCGGTTCCGGTTGCCCCGGATCGTGTTGATCTCGCCGTTGTGCGCCGCGTACCGGAACGGTTGGGCCAGCGGCCAGGAGGGGAAGGTGTTGGTGGAGAACCGGCTGTGCACCAGCGCGATCGCCGACTGCAGCCGCTCGTCGCGCAGGTCAGCGAAGAAGGCGGGTAACTGGGTGGCGGTGAGCATGCCCTTGTAGACCAGCGTGCGCGCGGACAGCGAGGCGAAGTAGGTGCCGGCGCCGACGGCCACGCTGTCCCGCTCCACCCGGCGGCGCAGGCAGAACGCCAGGCGGTCCAGCACGACTCCGGCCGGTCGCCCCCCAGCCGACCCGGTGCGGCCCGCGATGAGCAGCATCTCCAGGTGCGGCTGGCAGCCCCTGGCCGTCGGCCCCACCCCGGCCCCGTCCGGGTCGATGCCCAGCTCTCGCCAGCCCAGCACCTCCAGGCCCTCCTGGTCGTCCAGTTGGGCGACCAGGGTACGGGCGCGACCCCGCAGGCTGGGTGCGGTGGGCAGGAAGGCCACCCCGGCCGCGTAGCGGTGCCCCCCGGCCGGATCCGGTTCGGGCAGGCCGGCCACCTCGTCGCGGAGCAACCGGTCCGGGAGCTGCACGAGCAGGCCCGCGCCGTCCCCGCTGGTCGGCTCGGCACCCGTAGCCCCGCGATGGCCGAGGTTGGCCAGCGCGGTGAGCGCGTCAGTGACGACTCGCCGCGACGCCCGGCCATGCAGATCGGTGATCACCGCCACGCCGCACGCGTCAGCCTCGCGCAGGGGGTCGTAGAGCCCCTGCGCTGGGGGGATCGCGGAGAAGAGCATGGGTGAGCACCTCCGTGGTCACCGCACCCAACTACGACACATCCCCGACGCCTCGCGCAAGCCCCCGGGTGGCTTCGAATTCCTAGGCGGCGGACCCGGCGCTGGGTATCTCGGCCGGCTGACAACCACCCAGCGTCGCCGGATCCTCCCGTCCGCGGGGAGCCAGCAGCAGGTACAGCACTGCGGCGAGGAACACCACGACCGAGGTGATCACGTTGATCCGCAGCCCGAACACCATGGTGGCCGGGTCGGTGCGGATCAGCTCGATCCAGAACCGGCCGGCGGTGTATCCCGCGACGTAGAGCGCGAACGCCCGGCCGTGGCCGAGCCTGAACCGTCTGTCCGCCCAGATCACCAGCCCGGCGACGCCGACGTTCCAGAGCGCCTCGTACAGGAACGTCGGGTGGTAGGTGGCCTGGTCCTCCATCCCGTTGGGCCGGTTGGCGGGGTCGATCTCCAGCCCCCACGGCAGGTGGGTCGCGCGCCCGTACAGCTCCTGGTTGAAGTAGTTGCCGAACCGCCCGATCGCCTGCGCGATGGGTACGCCGGGGGCGATCGCGTCGGCCATGGCGCCGGCGCTGATCCCGCGGCGTCGGCAGAACACG
>DASTLT010000189.1:0-3803 GCA_035714625.1 Pseudonocardiaceae bacterium
CGCCCGCGCCCGGCGCCGGGTCTCGATCAGTTGCCGGGCCGTGACGGCGTCGGCCACCGGCACCATCCACTGCTGCTCGGCTCCGGCCACCTGCAGCACTGGGCCGGCTGGCACGATGACCACCCTGCCGTGCGGCTGGACCCACTGCGTGTCGTGGGTGAGTGCGCCGGCCTGCACCAGAGTGATCGACGGCCAGGGCAGGGCCAGCTCGTAGGGATGCGTGGCGAGCATCAGCCGGTCGTGGCGCAGCGTCAGCGTTGCGGCGCTGCCCCGCGAGGGTAGCGGAACCGTGAGTGTCGAGCCTGCGACGTCGGCACCCAGGGGGCTGGTCAGCAGGTGGGCGCCGAACCGGGCCGCCCCGACGGTGAGCGCCGCGGTGGCCGCGACGACTGCCCCGGTCGGGGTGTTGCCGATGAGTCCCCATATGCCATCGAGCTCGGCGACGCCGGGTCGGTGGACGAGGTGGGTCACGTAGGGCACGGGGATGGCGGTCAGCAGGGCGGGCACCGTCCAGCGGTGCGGGTCACGCCGCCAGGCCACCAGGAGCAGGGCGGCCACGGTAAGCCAGATCCACGGGTGACCGGTGCCGAGGAGCTCCAGCGGCGAGCCGATGCGGTCACCGCGCCCTGCGGTGGGCTCGGCCTGCTCGGCGAGCGCGGTGACGTGGCGCTCGAACAGCGTCACGGTCAGCGGTATCCACACCGTGGCGGTGGCCAGCGGAACGGCGAGCGCGGCGCGCCGTCGCATTCCCGGACCCGGTCCCAGCGGTGCGCCCGCCTGGTCAACCGGGATCATGATCGGAGCCGGTTCATTCAATCTCTGGCCTGCCGCTGATCGTCCTCGTCCTCGTCTTCGGCCTGCTCCGCACCCTTGGCGGCCTCCACACCGACCTTGATCGCGTCGCCTTCCGGGTGGAGGTTGAGGTGGGGATTCCAGTTGCCCGCCTCGTCGAGTAGCCGCAATTCAGTGGGGCTGGACGCGAGGTCGTCCAGCTTGGCTGCCCGAACGCTGGCGTACCGGGAGGCGTGCGTGGCCAGCTCGCTCAACTTGCCGCCGAGCGTGCCCAGCTTGCCCAGCAGTTCACCAAGCTGGGTCAGCAGCTCGCTGATCTTTGCCGCGATCCTCCCGATGGTGATCCCGATCTTGCCGACGGCCCAGGCGAGGAACGCGCCGACCGACCCGCCGAGAGTGACGACTGACGCTGCGGCTGCCATCAGCGCCTTCGAGATCAACTGGCCGATGCACTCGGCGACCAGGTCACGAATCATCCCCCGGAACGCTCCGACCAGGACTCCGCCGGTGGCGACTGCACCGGCAACCCCGGATGCACCGGCCTGCAGCGCGCTGATCTCGCTGGCGAGCTCGGCTGCCTTGCGCCGGTAGGCCTCAGCGGCCTGGCCCTGCCACCCGGCGGAGTCCTGGGCCGCCGCCGCGCCGACGTCGAAACCGATATCACCCATCTCGGCGGCGATGTTGTGCCAGGTCTGGCTGACCGCCTCGATCGCCTGCGGGTCACCCGCGAGCAGGTCAAGCGGCTCGCGCAGCGGCTCGCAGTGCTCGATCAGCCACCCGACGCCCGCCGCAGCCAGCGCTCCCAGCGGGTCCACGATCGCGTCCAGCGAATCGAGCGCGGCACCCGCACCCTGGACGGCACTCCCGGCCGCGTCGCGGTCGCCGAGCTCCTCTCCGGTCTGCACAATGCTGTCGACGATCCCGGTGCCCTCGGTCCCTGGGGTGTTCTCGGGGGTGGCGACCAGCGCGTTCGGGGTGCTCATGCCTCACCGCACCCCCTCGAAGATCACGCGGTTGGCCTGGTCCACCCGGTCGTAAAGCTCAGCGGTATCCCGAACTCCGCCTGCCAGGTGGCCGACCGCGTCGCGCAGCGAGTCGAGGGTGCACTTCGCCGTGTCGGCGTGCCCATGGGCGTCCAGGGCAAAAAACTGGCAGAGGATGCCGAAGCTCTCGATACCGAGGCTGGCGCTGTCCGCCGCCGACCGGGTGGTGCCGATCCGGCGCGCATACCGGTCGAGTGCCCGCGCGTGCGCGCGGAGATCCTCCGGGTAGACCTCGAAGCTGTCCTGCACCACGTCACCTCAAGAACGGTCCGTTATGGACGTCATCGTCATCGCGCGGGCTCGCGCAGCGGGGCGGGCCGTCGCGCTGCTCGTCGTCCAGTGGCGGGAGCTGACCCCGCAGAAAGGCCAGCGCCTCGGTCTCGCCGGTCACCGGTTCGACGAGCGCGGCGACCCGGTGCGCCACCCGGTGCTGCGCCTCCCGCGCCGTCTGCACGATCAGCCGGGCCAGCTCGACCTCCGGCAACTGGCGGATGCGGGCCGAAAACGCCAGGTCCTGCAGCGCCCCGCTGGCCCCCACGGTGACCGTCACGGCACCATCGCGGCTGGTCACGGTCTCGCTGAGGTCCTGCACCTGTTCCTGAAACTCCTGCGAGCGACGCACCATGGCCTCGCCCCGCGCCTGGTAGTCGCGCAGCCACTGCTGCGGGTCCATCGTTCCTCCTCGTCTCGTCGCGGCCAGAGAGTAGCGACCCGCGCACCGGGCAGGGTGCGTTTCAGCAAGTATTCCCACAGGTCCGGACCGCCGGTCAGGGCAGCGCGACGGCCGGTGGGCCAGGCGGAACATGATGCCGGGATGCTCCTCGGCTCTGATGGCCTCGTCGCGGCGCTACCATGCGAAGCCACTGATGTCGTTGCTGTAAGGGGGCTGGGGTGGCTGGCCGGGTGATGCCGATGCGCATCGGTGACGTGGAGTTGCTGGTGGAGACCAGCCCGGTGGCCGGGTCGGAGCCGACGTCGGCACTGAGCCGGGCGCAGGACGCGGTCGGTGAGGCGTACCAGCGGGCGCAGGCGGCGATCGTGGCGGTGGCCCGCTCGACCGCGGACGTGATCGGGGAGCTGAGCGAGCGGGCGGTGCGCCCGGAGCAGGTTGAGGTGACGTTCGGCCTGAAGTTCTCCGCGCAGGGCAATGTGGTGCTGGCGGGCGCCTCGGGTGAGGCGACCCTCGAGGTGACGTTGCGGTACCCGGTCAGCCGGGGGGCCGCCGGTGGAGATTGACCGGCGGGTTCCAGGGTTCCTGGGGCGGGTGCTGGACGGGTCGGCGCAGCCGGCCGGTACCTGTTTCCAGGTGGTCCCGGGCGTGCTGGTGACCGCGTGGCATGTGCTCGACGGGTTGGGTGCCGGGGACGTGGACGCGGTGGTCCAGGTCGACCCGCTGCAGGGCGGAGAGCCGACCGACGCCCAGGTGGCCCGGGTCGATCCGGTGCACGACCTGGCGGTGCTGTCGGTCGCCGAACCGCTCCCGGAGTCCGTGCCGGGCCTGGCCGCCACCAACGAGGTTGAGCTGGACACCAAGGTGTCGATCATCGGGGTGTCCCAGGTGGAGGATCCGGGTCACTCCTACCGCTACCTGGTGGCGTCGGGGGAGTGGCGGCGGGGCACCACTCGCGACGACCAGGTACCGCTCGGGCGCCTGAGATCCGCAGATGTGGTGCCGGGGATGAGTGGGGCGCCGGTGCGCCTCCGCGACGGTGTGGTCGTCGGGGTGATCTCGGCCCGCTACAACAGCGCCGACCGCTGGCTGCGGGACTCGGTCTGGGTGGCCCGGACGGAGGACCTGGCGCCACTGCTCGACGGGCTGGCCGCGGTCAGTGTCCGGACCCGGCGACACACCGACGGCACCCGGGACCTGACCTTGACCATTGACCAGAGCCAGGTGCGGCTCTGCGGCTCGGGTGTGGACGTGACCGCCGGGCACCAGGGGGTGTCGGTCGCGCTGGCCGAGCCCAT
>DASTLT010000190.1:0-11148 GCA_035714625.1 Pseudonocardiaceae bacterium
GAGCAGCACACCACCGCCACCGCGGCCCGCGCCGCGGTGCTGGCGATCATCGCCGAGCGCGGCAAGATGCACAACCCGGTCACCGGATCGGGAGGGATGCTGCTGGGGACGGTCCGCGCGGTCGGGCTCGATTCGCCGCTGGGTCTGCGGGTCGGGCAGCGGGTGGCCAGCCTGGTCTCGCTGACTTGACCCCGCTGCGCATCACCGACGGACTGCACCGCTGGGATGGGTGCAGCGGGCAGCTCCCGTGTGCCGGCAGCGCAGTGCTCTTCGCCCGCTCGATCGCCACCGCACTGCCCGCTGACCTGCCGGAGGAGCTGGTGCTGTCGGTGCTCGACGGGTGCGGCGCTCCCGCGCTGACCGATCGGCTGCTGCGCCGCCGTGGCCCGGGCACCTCGGTGTGCGTGCTGGGTGCGGCAGGGCGATCAGGTTCGCTGTGCCTGGCCGCGGCGCGCCGGGCCGGCGCCGGGCGGGTGGTCGCGCTGGTCCCCCACGAGACGCAGGCGCGGGCAGTCCGCGCCGCTGGCCTGGCCGACGAGGTGGTCATCGCCGACGCCCGCAGTCCGGTGGCGGTGGCCGAGACGGTCCAGCCACCGGTGGACGTCACGGTGGTCTGCGTCGACGTGGGCGGCTGCGAGCATGGGGCGATCCTGGCCACCGCGGCCGGCGGGACCGTGGTGTTCTTCTCCATGACCACCTCGTTCACTGCAGCCGCCCTGGGCGCGGAGGGCCGCGCCGCCGATGTCGAGATGCTGATCGGCAACGGCTACACACCCGGGCACGCGGAACTGGCCCTGTCGTTGGTCCGGGAGCAACCGGGGCTGCGCGGCCTGCTCGAGGAGGCGCATACCGGCCACCGCGGGAACGGCCAGAGCGGGGATACTGCCCAGCCGTGAACACCACCTTGCTGCTGGGCGGGCGCTTCCCTTCGGTCGCCGGGGCCACCGCGATGGCCATCGTCGACGGTACGGTGGTCTGGGCCGGGGATGACAGCACTGCCCGGTCCTGCTTCGGTGACATCGTGGGCGAGGTGCTGGAGTTGCGGGGGGCGCTGGTCACCCCGGCTTTCGTGGACGCGCATGTGCACGCGACGGCGGCCGGCCTGCTCGTCACGGGACTGGACCTGACCGGCTGTGCGTCGGTGGCACAGTGCCTGGAGGCGGTCGCCCGGCAGGCTCGCCCCGGCATGGTCCTGTGGGGCCACGGCTGGGACGAGACATCCTGGCCGGAGCGCCGCCCGCCGGCCCGCGCCGAGCTGGACCGGGCCGCGGCGGGCACGCCGGTGTATCTGTCCCGGGTCGACGGGCATTCCGCTGCGGTGTCCTCGGCGTTGCTGGCGCGAGCTCCGGAGGCGGTCGGCGCACCCGGCTGGGCGGCCGACGCGCCGCTGACCCGAGCCGCACACCACCATGCCCGGCGCGTCGCCCGGGAGTCGATCACACCCGGCCAGCGGCGCGCCGCGCAGCAGGCATTCCTGGCGCAGGCCGCCGCCCGGGGGATCGCTGTCGTGCACGAGTGTGCGGGTCCGGACATCTCCGGGATCGCCGACCTCGCCGACCTGTTGGCCGCCGACCACGGCGTCGAAGTCGTCGGTTACTGGGGCGAGGCGGTCAGCACGCCGGACCAGGCCCAGGAGCTGGTTACGGCCACCGGGGCGCACGGGCTGGCCGGTGACCTGTGCTGCGACGGGGCACTCGGTTCGCGGACCGCCGCACTGCGCACGCCCTACGCCGACGACCCGGGCACCTGCGGGGCTGCATACCTGGATGCCGAGCAGATTGCCGCGCACCTGTGCGCCTGCACCATGGCCGGGATCCAGGCCGGGTTCCATGTCATCGGGGACGCCGCGACCGACGCGGTGGTGGCCGGCTTCACCACTGCTGCCGCAGCCCTCGGAGTCCCCGCATTACGGCAGGGCAAGCACCGCCTCGAGCACCTGGAGATGGTGCAGCCCGACCAGATTCGGCGGCTGGCGGACTGGGGTGTGGTGGCCAGCGTGCAGCCCGCCTTCGACGCCGCCTGGGGGGGCCAGGACGGCATGTACGCGCTGCGGCTGGGCACCGCCCGGGCCGCTCCGATGAACCCCTACGCGCAGCTCGCGGCGGCCGGAATGGTACTGGCCTTCGGGTCCGATGCACCCGTCACCCCACTGGATCCGTGGGGCGCGGTGCGGGCCGCAGTGCAGCATCGCAGCCCCGGCTCGGAGATCAACGCCCTGGACGCTCTGGCGGTGCACACCTTTGGCGGCTACCGGGCCGCAGCCACCGACGAACCGTTGGCCGGCACCTTCGTGCCAGGCGCACCGGCGTCCTACGCGGTCTGGGACAGCACTGCTTTCCCCTGCCCGCCCACCTCGTCCTGCCTGCGCACTGTGCATCGGGGCCGGCTCGTCTTCGAGCGGGAAGGTGCCCTGCAGTGAGTCGGCTCGGCCTGGACTCCCCACAGGTCGCCCGGGCGCGTGCGCTGGCCGCCGCAGCGGCCGCACCGGTCATCGCGCTGGCGCGCAGCCGGACGACGGTCAGCGTCGAGCGGGCCACCCTGCGATTGGCCGGTCTCTCCGGCAGCTCGGTCGGCGCCGAGGTACCTCGGGTCAACCAGGTGGTGGACACGATCACCGAGCACTGCGGGTTGCACGACGGCGCCTGCCTACCCGCGTTCCATGCCCTGACCGAGCACAAGCTGGGCTCGCTCACCGAGTTGGCCGAGGCCACCGTGGCCGGTCGGGTGCGCTTCCGGGTGCCGGTCGGGAAGGAGCGGTGCAGCGCCGCGGCCGCCGCTCGCCGGGCGGTCCGCGCCGGGCTGCGACAGCTCGACCACAACCGCACCCAGCGGGATCGCATGGTGCACCGGCTCGGCGACCCGCCGCGCCGTCCCTGGATCTACCTCATTGTCGCTACCGGGGACATCGACGAGGACGTGGTGCAGGCCTGCCAGGCCGCCCGGGCCGGCGCCGACGTGATCGCGGTGATCCGCTCCACCGGACAGTCGCTGCTGGACTACGTGCCCGAGGGAGCGACCCACCACGGCTACGCGGGCACCTATGCCACCCAGGAGAACTTCCGCATCATGCGCGCCGCCCTGGACGAGGTGTCCGCCGAGGTCGGCCGCTACGTCCGGCTCACCAACTATGCCAGCGGGCTGTGCATGCCCGAGATCGCCGTGCTGGCCGGCTTGGAGCGGCTCGACATGATGCTCAACGACTCGATGTACGGGATCCTGTTCCGGGACATCAACCCGGTGCGCACGTTCGTAGATCAACGGTTCTCCCGTCAGGTGCACGCCCGTGCCGGGATCATCATCAACACCGGCGAGGACAACTACCTGACCACGGCGGACGCCGTCGAGGCGGCGCACACCGTGACCGTCTCGCAACTGCTCAACGAGCACTTCGCGCAGGAGGCCGGGCTGCCCGACGAGCTGATCGGGCTCGGGCACGCCTTCGAGATCGATCCTGACCTGCCCGAGTCGTTCCGGCTGGAGCTGGCGCATGCCCTGCTGGCCAGAGAGCTGTTCCCGGACGCCCCGCTGAAGTGGATGCCCCCGACCCGGCACATGACCGGCGACATCTTTCAGGGGCACCTGCTGGACGGGATGTTCACCCTCGCCGGGGCGCTCACCGGTCAGTCCATCCTGCTGGTGGGGATGATGACCGAGGGCGTGGTCACCCCTTGGCTGTCCGATCGGGACGTGGCGCTGCGGGGTGTGCGCTACATCCTGCAGGCCGCCGGTAACCTCGGTGAGGATTTCCGTCCCGCCGCCGATGGGTTCATTGTCCGCCGGGCGCAACACGTCCTCGGCGAGGCGGTGGCGCTGCTCGAGCGGATCGGCGAGGAGGGACTGCTCACCGCAATCGGGACCGGTACCTTCGGTCTGATGAGCCGCCCAGCCGATGGGGGTAGGGGTGCCGAAGGGGTGGTCGAGAAGGCCGAGGGTTACCACAACCCGGTGATCGACGCCCTGGACCGCCCCCGATGAGTGGTACCAGCGTGGGGGAACGGTGATGGGGCAGCGCATCCGGCCCTACGGGGACACCCGCGACGACGGGATGGTGCAGTTGTCCTTCACGCTGCCACTGCCGCACGGCCCGCGAGCTGAGGGCGCTGCCGCCCAGCTCGCCGCCCAGATGGGCGTGCACCCGGCAATGGTGGTGCACGCGCGCCCGGTGGGTCCCGGGTTCACCTTCGTCGTGATCTACGGGTCGGTGACTCACACCGTCGACGCCGACCAGATCCGGGTGAGCGAGCGCGATTACCCGCTGCTCACCCCCGCTGAGGTGAACACGGCGGTGCGGGCCGCACTGCACCGCAAGCTCGTCGTGGTCGGTGCCTGTGTCGGCACCGACGCGCACACGGTGGGGATCGACGCGATCCTCAACATCAAGGGCTTTGCCGGCGACAAGGGCCTGGAGTACTACCGAGAGCTGCGCGTGATCAATCTCGGGGCTCAGGTGGCGGTTTCGGAGCTGGTGCGCCGGGCCAGACAGGAGCGTGCCGACGCGGTGCTGATCTCCCAGGTGGTCACCCAGCGCCAGGCGCACCTGCAAGGCACCCGGGAGACTGCACAGGCGTTCCGGGAAGCGATGGGGGAGCACCGGCCGCTACTGGTGGCGGGAGGACCCCGATTCGACCCGACGATGGCCGGTGAGCTCGGGGTGGACCGGGTGTTCGGCCGGGGCACCACCCCCGGTGAGGTGGCCAGCTACCTGGTGCACGCCCTGAGCCGGAGGAGAAGCGCATGACACTCGTCGTGGGCTTCTCCGTCACCCACCGGCGGTACGTGGCGTACTCCGCAGCGCACTACCGGGATGCGCTGGTCGAGGGTGCTTACTGCCTCGGGCTGTTCGGCGAGGTCGCCACCGAGCTCGCGATCCGCACCGACGGCGACGAGAGCCTGCTGGCCGGATACAGCTCGGTGGAACTGCTGGCCCCGGTACGGGCCGGAGATGTGCTCGAAGCCTCCGCGACCCTGCGCCGGATCGGCACCCGATCCCGGGATCTCGATTTCGAGGCACGGGTGGTGTGCCGGGCCAACCCGAAGCGCGGGCCGTCAGCCGCCGAGGTGCTCTCTCCGGCGCTGGTGGTCGCCCGCGCGGTGGGCACCATCGTGGTACCCGGCACCACTCTGAATGCGTGAGCGGACCGTAGGCTGACCGGCGTGGCTGCGCCGACGGTGACCGCAGACGACCAGCCTGCCCCAGAGCCCGGCATCGCGGGTAGGCCAGGCCACCAGGTGTGGGAGCTGGGCGTTGCTGGCGGAGCCGGTGTGCTGCTGTACGTCGCGGCCCCGCCCCGGGAGTTGTGGTGCCTCGCCCCGGTAGCATTCGCCCTGCTGTGGCCGGTGCTGCAGGCGCGGTCCACCCGAGCCGGGTTCGGGTACGGGTTCGTCTTCGGGCTCGGCTACTTTGTGCCGCTGCTGCCCTGGGTCGGGGAGTTCGTCGGAGCGCTACCCTGGCTGGCGCTGGCGACCGTCGAGGCGCTGGTGGTGGCGCTGGCCGGGGCGGGCGTGGCGGTGGTGTCCCGGCTTCCTGCGGCGCCGTTGTGGGCAACCGGGGTGTGGGTGGCGGCCGAGGCGCTGATCGCCCGGGTACCTTTTGGTGGTTTTCCCTGGGGTCGGGTGGCGTTCGGCCAACCGGCCGGAGCGTTCCTGCCGGTGGCGGCGATCGGAGGGGCTCCGCTGCTCAGCGCAGCCGTCGTGCTGGCCGGCTTCGGCGCCGCTGAGCTGATCCGGCAGGGGGTACGGCAGCGTCGGGGTGCAGCCCTTGCGGTGCCTGCCCTGCTCGCCGCAGCACCGGTGGCCGCAGGCCTGGTAGCCGCGTGGTGGATGGGGACGACCGCAGCGGACCGTACCGCCGTGGTTGCGGTCGTACAGGGCGACGTGCCGCAGGCCGGACTGGACTTCAACGCCCAGCGCCGCGCCGTGCTGGACTACCACGCCGCGCGCACCGAACAGCTCGCCCGTGAAGTGACTGCCGGCCGCTATCCCCGGCCCGAGCTGGTGATCTGGCCGGAGAACTCCGCCGACATCGACCCGCTGCGCAACCCGGACGCCCGAACTGTGATCGACCAGGCGGCCCGCGCCATCAATGCCCCGATCCTGGTCGGCGCGGTGCTGCAGGAGGCAGGCGGGCGGCCGACCAACACGGCCCTCGTGTGGGACCCCCGGACCGGTCCCGGCGAGCGCCACGACAAGCGCCGGTTGCAGCCATTTGGCGAGTACCTGCCGTACCGGGAGTTCTTCCGACTGTTCAGCCGCTACGCCGACCGGGCGGGCAACTTCGTCGCGGGAACCGGTGAGGGGGCGGTGGACATCGGGCCCGCTCGGGTCGGGGTGGCCACCTGCTATGAGGTGGTGTTCGACGACCTGGTGCGGCAGAGCGTCCGGGCGGGGGCTGAACTGCTCGCCGTGCCCACCAACAACGCCACCTTCGGCCTCACCGAGATGACCTACCAACAGCTTGCGATGTCCCGGGTCCGGGCGGTGGAGCACGGCCGGGCCGTGCTCGTGGCGGCGACCAGCGGGGTGAGTGCGGTGATCACACCGGATGGCACCATCATGCAACGCACCACCTTGTTCACTCCTGCCGCACTGGTCGCACAGGTCCCGCTGCGCTCCGGCACCACGCCGGCAACCCGACTCGGCCCCGGACCGGAGTGGGTGCTGGCGGCACTGGGTGTACTGGGGATCGCGGCTGCCCTGGCCGGTGGCCGCCGACGCCCGGAAGCGCGGGCGGCGCAGGGCGCCCGCCGGGACGGGGGAGGCCGCCGAACCCGCGGGTTCGGCGGCCTCCCGGCCCCAGCGCTCAGGCGGAGCGGGAACGGCGACCGCGCAGCTCGGTGAGCCGCTCGTCAAGCAGTTGCTCGAGTTCGCTGATGCTGCGCCGTTCCAGCAGCATGTCCCAGTGCGTGCGGGGTGGCTTGATCTTCTTCGGCTCCGGCTCAGCCCCGTCGATCAGCTTGGACTCGTTGCCGTGCAACCGGCACTCCCAGTTCATGGGCGGCTCTGCATCGTCGGCGAACGGGACTTCGAAGTCGTGACCCTTGGGGCAGGCGTAGAGCGCCGACCGGCGCGGTGCGAGATCGTGGTCGCGGTCGGTCTCGTAACTCACTGTTCCGAGCCGGCTGCCACGCAGGACGCGGTCGGCCATGGCGATTCCTTTCTCCGGGTAGGGACCGGTAGGTCCCTAGATCCAGCCCACCGGGTGCAACGCCAGGAGGTCCGTCAACGTTCCCGGACCGCAGGAGCGGCGCCGACCTCTTCCCATCAACGTGCCAGGGTCCACCACAGAGGATGGATCGCAGCAGCAATGTGACGCGTTACCTCCTCGTGACCCCCACGACACCACTCGTTCGGACTAGCACCCGCGCGCCTAGCCGGCCGGACCAGCCGTACTGGACCCCTCGACCCGGTTAGACCACGGCGGGCTCCGGGTTGCCGGCGGCCCGGATCGCCCGGCGCACTGGCACCAGAGAAACCAGCACGAAGCCGATCACAAAGAACACCACCAGGGACACGATCGCAGGCCGAAACGAGCCGGTAGCTTGCCCGACGGCAGCGAACAGCAGCGGACCCAGGGTAGAGGTGGCCTTCTCACCGACTTCGTAGACGGAGAAGTATTCGGCTTCCCGGCCCGGCGGCACCAACTGGCTAAACAGTGATCTGGACAGCGCGTTGGTGCCACCCAGTACGAGCCCGATACCCATGGCCACGGCGTAGAACTGGAGTTGATCACCCCGCTGAATGAAGTACGCCGCACCGACCACGGCGATCCACCCCACCAGGCTGCCCATGATCGTGCGCTTCGCGCCGAACCGGCGGGCCACCCGGCCGTGCAGCAGCGCCCCCAGGAACGCCACGAACTGCACCAGCAGGATGGTGGTGATCAGCGTGCTGCGCGCCAGCCCCAACTCGCGTTCACCATAGAGGCCCGCGACGTCGGCTACCGTGGTGATCCCGTCAGTGTAGATCAGGTAGGCAGCCAGGAAACCCAGCGTCAGCGGGTAGGCACGCGCCTCACGCAGAGTGCTGCCCAACTGGCGGAATCCGGCGGTGAGCACGGCGAGACCCTGCTCGGTGCCCTGCGCAGGCCGGTGGCGGTGCAGTCGGGACAGCGGGATGACGGTGAACACCGCCCACCACACCCCGGCGGTGAGGAAGCAGACCCGCACCGCCTCGGGCTCGGTGAGCCCCAGCGCCTCACGACCGAGATAGATTGCCAGGTGCAGGGCCAGAACGGTGCCCCCACCCAGGTAGCCGAAGGCCCAGCCGAGGGAGGACAGGCCGTCCCGTTCGTCGGGGGTGGCGATGTCGGGCAGCACCGAGTAGTAGACGATCACCGATGCGCCGTAGCCCACGTTGGCCGCCAGGAACAACACCGCTCCCAGCAGCCAGTTGGCATCGGCCACCAGCGCGAGCAGGCCCGTCGCCGCCGCTCCGGTGAACGCGAACAGCGCGAGCATCCGCCGCTTGTTCTGGGTGCGGTCGGCAATGGCTCCGGTCAATGGCAGCACCAGCACCTGCAGGGCGGTGGACACCGCGAGCAGGTATCCCCACAGCGAGCCGGCCGGGAACTGCAGCCCGAACAGCGAGATGTCGCAGCCGACCAGGGCATTGCTGCCGCGGCAGGGTTGGCCGGAGGCCAAGGCGTCCTGCTCGGCCACCGAGGTGAGGTAGAGCGAGAGGAAAACCGTGATGATCGAGGTGGGGAACACCGAGTTCGCCCAGTCGTACCAGCACCAGGCCCACTGCTCACGGCGGCGCCCGACCTCGTCAACCGCAGTGCCGGCGGGGCCAGTGTCGTCGGGACTGGCGCCGGGCTGATGCGTCGCTTCACGCACCGCAACCGCCTCTCGTGCCCCAACCTCTCGTGCCCCAGCGGGGCCGCACCGGCCGCGGCGGACTCTACCGGGTAATCACCTAGGGGGTAGCTACGTCCGCTTCGGGCCATGCACCGCGGGCCCGCAGTACCGCGCGTAGCTCATCCGGCCGGTCGGTGACCAGGCCGTCCACCCCGAGGTCCAGCAGGGCTGCCATCTCCTCGGCCCGGTCCACCGTCCACACGTGCACTTCCAGACCCTGACGGTGCGCGTAGTGCAGCAGGGCGCGGTCCACCAGCCGGATGCCGTGACGGCGCACCGGTAGTTGGGCCAGTCCACCCCGGACCGGCGGCCCGATGGGCCACCACGGCAGCACCGAGCGCAACCGCAGCGCAGCCACCGACGCCGAGCCCATCGAGGTCAGCAACCGGGGGCCCGCCACTTTGCGGATCCGCTGCAAGCGGGCTTCGGAGAACGACGCGAGACACACCCGGTCCCACCCGCGGGTGCGGCGCAGCAGGTCCAGCACCGGCGCGACAGCCGCATCGGACTTGACGTCGATGTTGAGCAGCGCCCGGGGGAGCTCCTCAAGCAGATCCGCCAGCCGGCAGACCGGCTCCCGTCCACCCACTCGCGCAGTCCGCGCCGCCGCCCAATCCAGTTGCCCGATCGCGCCGCTGCCGTCCGTGGTGCGGTCCAGTGTGGTGTCGTGCAGCACCACTACCACCCCATCGCGGGTGGCCTGGACGTCGGTCTCCAGGTAGCGGTAACCCTCCCGGACCGCGCGACGGAATGCGGCAAGGGAGTTCTCCATGCCCGCCAGCTCACCGAGATGCCAGCCGCGATGAGCGAACGCGCGCGGGAAGGGTCCGTCCAGGTACGGGTGCTGGGGCAGGGCCACCTGGGCAGTCTGCCGCTGTTGCGGCGTGCCGCCCAGACGGTTCCGTACAGGTGCCGCTACGGTGGGATGACGTGAGCATCACCGCCGCCGAGTCCGCGAAGCTGGCTGGCCAGGGTCCGGGCAATTGCGCGTGGTGCGGCGGCAGACTCCCGGCGGGCCGAGCCGGCCGCCCCCGCCGCTACTGTGCGCAGGCCTGCCGGCAACGAGCCTATGAGCAGCGCAGCGCCGTGCAGTGGGCCGGGCTGGCCGAGGACGCGGTGGTGCTGTCCTGCCGCGAGTTCGACGACCTCACCAACCGGATCTTCCAGCTCTGCTGTGCCGCCGAGGACGTACTGACCGCGGTGGTCGACGGGGTCACCGCCCCTGAGCTGCGACGGCTGGCCACCGACCTGGTGACCGCAACCCGCGCCCCAGAGCGGCTGCGCTGACAGTTCCGCGGCACTGCTTCCGGTTGCCTGGAAAGCTGGACAACACACCGATTCGAACGAGCCGGGAGCGGGCCGATGACCACGCAGGCGCGTACCACACTGAGGTTGCTGGCCGCGGAGCTGGCTGTGCTGCTCGGGCCGGCGGCGGTGATCAGCGATCGGCAGCGGCTGCGCACCTACGAATGCGATGGGCTGGCCCAGTACCGCGTGATACCGGGACTTGTGGTGCTGCCCGAGACCGCCGAGCAGGTCGCCGCAGTGGTGCGGGCCTGCGCCGCTGCTGGAGTTCCTTTCGTGGCCCGCGGCTCCGGCACCGGCCTGTCCGGCGGGGCACTGCCGCACGCCGAGGGCGTGCTGATCGTGACCTCCCGGATGCGCCGGATCCTGGCGGTCGATCCGGCCAACGAGCGGGCGATTGTCGAGCCCGGGGTGTTCAACCTCGACGTCACGAAGGCTGCCGCGCCGCACGGCTGGTACTTCGCGCCCGACCCGTCCAGCCAGCAGGTGTGCTCGGTGGGCGGCAATGTCGCGGAGAACTCCGGCGGCGCGCACTGCCTGAAGTACGGGTTTACCACTCACCACGTGCTCGGTGTCGAGGTGGTCACCCCGGACGGGGAGCTGGTCTGGCTCGGCGGCACCACCCGGGATACCCCTGGCTACGACCTGCTCGGCGCGTTCATCGGCAGCGAGGGCACCCTCGGGATCGCCACCAAGATCGTGGTGCGGTTGCTGCGGGCGCCGGAGGCGGTACGCTGCCTGCTCGCCGCGTTTCCCGGGGTGGATGAGGCGGGCACTGCAGTGTCCGCGATCATCGCCGACGGGGTGGTACCCGCCGCGATCGAGATGATGGACGCGCTGGCGATCGAGGCTGCGGAGGCGGCGGTGCAGTGCGGTTATCCCGCCGGGGCGGGCGCTGTGCTGGTAGTCGAGTTAGACGGCCCCTCCGCCGAGGTGGAGCACACCTTCGCGGCGGTGCAGCGGCACTGCACCGCCGCAGGTGCCTTCG
>DASTLT010000191.1:0-9856 GCA_035714625.1 Pseudonocardiaceae bacterium
CGCCGGCGGAGGCCAGCCAGCCCCCGGCCGGGTCCGCCGCCAGCGCCCAGATCCAGCCGGTGTGGCCGTTCAGGGTGCGCAGCGCCGCCCCGGTGCCCGGGTCCCACACCCGCACCACCCCGTCGTCGCCGGCGGAGGCCAGCCAGCCCCCGGCCGGGTCCGCCGCCAGCGCCCGGACCGGGCCGGTGTGGCCTTTCAGGGTGCGCAGCGCCGCCCCGGTGCCCGGGTCCCACACCCGCACCACCCCGTCGTCGTGGCCGGTGGCGAGAATGTCGCCACCATGGACGGCAGCGACGGCATTGACCGGCGAGGCACTCCCCAGTTGCGCCTGGGCCGGGGCGTCGGGAGCTGCGGTGCCGAACGTGCTCGCTGCCGCATCCAGCAATCCAGGGTCCTGGGTGGTGCCGACCAGGACCGCGCGGTCCAGCCGAGCCTCAGTCAGGTCTGCGCCCCGGAGATCCGCGCCGATCAACCGGGCTCGGCTCAGATTGGCCTTGCGCAGGTCCGCGCCGGTCAGGTCGGCGTGGTCCAGCCGGGCCGCGACCAGCCGCGCCTGGCGCAGGGTGGCGCCGCGCAGCGCGCGGGGCAACACCGCGCCGGACAGGTCGGCCGCGGTCAGGTCCGCCCCCGTGAGGTCGTGGGTGGACAGGTCCCGCCCGCGCAGGTCGGCGCCCGCGTAGTTCACCTCCCGCACGGCGACACCACGTCGCTGCACGATCAGCGCCGCGTTCTCCTTGGCGGCGCCCGGCTCAGCACCCGTGGCGCTGCGGACCACCCGGCGGGCCCAGCGCATTACTACCTCATCGCCTGCGAGGTCGCACAGGAAGTCCGCCATCAGCGGGCTCAGCGGTCCGCTGCCCAACCGGCCTTCGGCGATGTGCGCGGCACCCTCCTCGAAGCCCTGCGTGATCCACCAGGCGATCAGCCATTCCAGCACCGACTGGTGAATGAAGCCGAACGCGTCCTCGCCGACCCGCACCAGCACCGTGCTGGAACCGACCGCCTGCGCTGCCTCAGCGGTGCTCATCTGCAGCCGGGCCAGGTCGGCGACCTTCGCCGCCGCGCTGCCCAGCTCCGCCGCCCGGACCGTGGCCTCCCCGCTCCGCCACAGTTTGAGTGCGACCTCGACGAGTGCGTCGAGCCGCTCCACCACGAACAGCGCGCCGGCACCACCGGTCTCGTCCTGCCGGGCGTACTCGTGCTCCAGCCAAGTGGTGAGCAGCCGCTCGTAGAGCCGCCCGGCGGTGATCGGCTGGCCGTCGCCGACGGTAAGTTTCGCGCCGGTGAGCAGCCCATCCCGGTACCAGCGGATCATGAAGCTGAGCATTCGCGGGTTCTCGGACAGCCCGAGCAGGTCGCGGATGTCGGCCAGCAGCCCGAGGAAGTGCTCTGCCTCCGCCTCGTCGTCGAAGTCGTCCCGTATCAGGATTCGCCGCTGGCCGGGGTCCAGCGGGAGCAACCGCATGATCCGCGACCCGGGCAGCGCCTGCGCCTGCCCGCCCAACGCCTTCAGCACGTCCCGGTCGGTGGCGAAGTACTGGTGCCGGCTGGTGACGATCACCTTGGCTGCCCCGTCGGCCGCTTCCCGCAGGGTGTTGAAGTGGTCGACCACCCGGGCGTAGTCGGTGCGCTGGGCCAGTTCGTCGAAACCGTCGAACAGCAGCACGATCTTCCCTTGCCGCAGCAGGTAGCGGAACGACGCCCGGTGGTAGCTGTCCTCCCCGCTCATGTGCTGAGCCAGCAGCTCGTCGAGGGTGCGGCCCTTGGTCAGCTCCCGCATGGTGACCAGCACCGGGACCAGCCCGGAATCCTCCCGCGCCAGCCGCTCGGCCAGGGCGCGCAGCAGGAACGTCTTGCCGGTGCCGAAATCGCCCAGCACCAGGACGAACCGCGGGCCGTCGGTGTCCAGCCAGGTCATGATCTGCTCGGCGGCCCTGGTCGGGCGGGCACCGGTGTCGCCCAGCTCCGACCACCGCTTGTCCACATGCCGGGCCAGCGGATAGTCGGGATCGGCGCGCAGCCGCTCGGTCTGTGCCGCGACGTAGCCCTGGTGCTCCCAGACGTGCTGGTACTCGGCGAAGCTGCGCAGATAGATCCCGTGTTGCTGGGCGGCGCGTTCCACCTCAGGGCTCGGGGCCCGCGATACACCAGCTCCGGTTCCCGTTCTGGCCTGATATGCGCGCACACCGCGTCGCGGAAGCGCGTGACCGTCTCGGCGTTGACCAGGCCGTCATACACCCCGACCACGAGTTCCTTGGTCCACGGGCCGAAGGTGTAGCGCACCACCAGGTGATCGAACTGCGCCCCGGCTGTCCCCCGGATCCGTTCGATGATCTCCGCGCCGGCCATCGAGCGATCCTGGTCTGTCCGCAGCCGGCACACCTCGCGGACCTGGCTGAGGAAGTCAGGCCCGCGCCACTCGGCGTCCAGCCCGCCGAGCCGTCGATCCCTCCGGTCCACGATCGGGAAGCGTAGGCCGATCAGGTGGCGGCCGCTCGGCTGGCTGGCCGGATCACCTCAAGATCGGTAGCGGCGAAGTCGTCACCGATGCACAAGAGGGGGAAGCCGGTTCGCTCGGCGAGGGCGTAGGCGAAACAGTCACCGAAATTGAGTGCGGCGGGGTGGCGGCCCTTGCCGTACCGGCGCCATGCGCCGAGCGCCCGGTCGGCAGCGTCGGTGTCTACCGGGACGACCTCGAGGTCGGCGTCGCGCAGGAATCGGCTGACCGCGTCCGTCCCATCAGGCCCCAACCGGGCCTCAATCACGATGCCGAGCTCGACCCGGTTGGCCGCCGAGATGAACCGGGCGGTGGCATTCTCCAGGCAGTCGATGAGATCGTCGCTGCCGGGTTCCCCGAGGATGACCGCGACGGCGGCCGAAGTGTCCACGACCACCGCTTGCGCCGCCTCAACCGGCGCGGTCACGCAGGCACGCCGTCGTCGTCGTAGCCGAGGATCTCGTCGGGCGGGCGGGGGTCACGGACCGGCAGCGTCGCCACGTCGGCCTGGAGTCTGCGCAGCCGGGCGCTCATCCGCGGGCCTCGCCGGGCGTGCTCGCGGGCGAGCCGCTCCTGGAGCGCACCGACCACGGCCTCGGTGAGGGACTCGCCGGTCTCGGCGGCAAGTGCCCGGGCGAGGCGGTCAGCCTCGTCACTCTTGATGCTCAGTGCCATAGCAGAAGGATAGAAAACGGGGTGGTCTTCTGCCATACTCGCCGGTCCGGCGAGGGTGGGTGAGGGGGCTCCGCCGCCCGCAGGAGCCGACCTGCCGCGTTATGGGTCGTCCCCGGCCAGGCGCTGGCAGGGCCGGTCTTGTCTGGAGTGGCGCCCGACGGTTGTGGGGTGATCAGCGCAGGCCGGCATGGTTGAGTTCGGCGAGCAGCCGGGTCTTGCGGCGGTGCCGCTCCCGCAGGCCGTCGAGGTACTGCTGGAAGGCGGCGGTCGCACCGGTCCGGGCATGCAGGTCGCGCAGGTCGCCCAGCAGCCGGGCCGCCGAGCGGTAGCAGCCGGCGTTCTTGCTCGCGATGAGCTGCTCGGCAGCCGTCCGGTAGACCGGGATGGCGTCGGCGGGGTGAGTGTCGGCCCGGCGCTGCGCCACGGCCATCCGGATGGACGGGGAGCAGCCGTAGTCCTGCACCGCCTGCCAGGCGCCGGCCACGTCGGGCTCCGCAAGCAGGGTCTGCACCAGCTCATCGGCGATACCCGGCGCGGTGGTCGCAGCCGCGCGGTAGGTGCGCATGGCGTCCTCGTGCACCTGGCCCCACTGTCCGAGCCTGGTCGCGACGTCGTGCAGGCCACGGTAGGTCTGCCGGCTCGGCGCCGCCTCGAACCGTTGCCGGCGCAGCGCGAGGGCCTCGCCACCGTGACCGAGCCGCAGGTAGGCGTCGGCGAGAAAATCGGCCAACGGCGCGGTCTGCCAGCCCGCGCCCTCAGCGAGCCCCTGCCGGGCGTGCTGCAGCGCCTCGTCGACGCGGTCCGCCTCGCACAGCAACCGGGCGATCCGCAGCCGGACGTCGGCCCGGGGCAACTGCTCGGCGAGCACCGCCACCTGCGCGTCCACGTCACCGTCGATCCCGGCGAGCTCCTCGCGGAGCCGGCGCAGGCTGTACTCACGTATCCAGCCCGCCCCGTCACCGGCGTCGGCTGGGCGGTCCAGCCAGAGCTGCTCGACACGGTCCCGCACGAGCGTCAGGCCGCCGGAGCCGAGCGCGGCGGCGAAGGCGGAGAGCTGGACCTCCGGCCAGCCCCGGGTGCTCAGCGCGTGGTCCAGCAGCCATTCGCCCAGCTCCTCGGGGTCGGGTGGAGCCTGCGCGCAGGCGTCGGCGGTCAGCGTCATGGCACGCTGGCAGGCGGCGCCGACCGCGCCCGAGGAGTCGTCGATCTGTTCCATGGCGGTGGCGATCCGGTCCACCGCGCGGCGGGCCAGCGCGGCGACCGGGCCCGGGTGTCCAGCGGCGAGCAGCTCGTCGAGGGTGTCCAGGATCGAGTCCGCCTTGCGGGCATAGTCGCGGCTGCCGCTGTAACTGATGAAGCCACCGGACCGCAGGGCCGCATCGAGCTGGTGGCGCAGCGCGGCAACGTCCGGGCCGGTGCCAGACACCTCGCTCGCCGCGCGCAGCGCCAGCTCACGGTAGATCTCCGGATCCCGCTGGGCGTGTCGCAACAGCAGCTCGACCAGCTCCTGGTGATTCAAGCCGCGCAGGTAACCGCGGAGATCCGGCACCTCCGCCAGCGCCGCACCATCCTTGAGCAGGAGCAGCCCGACGGCCACGCAGTGCTTGCAGAAGGCGCCCTCAGCGCCGTAGGGGCAACTGCACTCGCCGGTGAGCCCGCCGTCCTCCCGGTGCAGCCGGACGGTGTAGGTGTCGGTTCCCTGCACGGTCGCGACAACGCCACCGGGCACCTCGTCGATGCTCTCCACCGCGGACAGGTAACCCTCGCCGCGCCGGAACGACGCCTCGCCCGCCAATCGCCGCAGGTCCTCTGCGCTGAACCAGCCCTCCGGGCCGAACCAGACCACGGCCCGCATTCAAGACCTCGGACCAGCACGTCCCAACGGCGGGGTCCGCTGGGCCGCGGCTGGACCGCACTGTGCAGCAGGCGGGTCAGACCCCGACTCCATTCTCGGATCAGACCGCCCACGCATAGGTCACCGGTGGGTCCCCCGCTGCGCCGTCGTCCCCTGCCTGCTCCGCGGTGCGCAGGTGCCCGACGACGGCCTCGGCCAGCTCAGGTGCGCTCAGAATGCTGCGATGCCCGTAACCGGCCAGGGAGACGACCTCACCGGCTGGCGGGGGTGCCACGACGAAGTCGGCCCCCGCATGGATCACGGCCCACTTGACGTGCCGGGTCGTCTCCAGCGGGGGCAGTTCGCGAAGCAGTACCGAACCGGGACGGAGCTGGGCGGCCGCAGGTCCAGGCCCGAACAGGGCCAGCAGGCTTCCGTGATGGGGGGTGGCTACCGTGACCACGCTTCGGGTCACCCGGTCCAGTCCCAGGTGCTGTACCGCATACCGCGCCACCAACCCGCCCAGACTGTGCCCGATAAGGTGCAGGTCAGGGCGGTCGGCCTGGCTCAGCACCGTGGGCACCTCGCCGACCAGGCCGGCGGCGAGCTGGGGAACTCCGACCGAGAGCGAGTCGTAACGCAGGGTGAAGACGTTGACGAAGCCCGCTTGGTGCAGCCGGAGTACCAGCGGGGTCCAGGGTGTGTCGGTGCTGAGGTAGCCGTGCAGCAGCAGCACCGGCGTGGTGATGGGCCGCGCTGCCTGCCGACCGGTGTCCTGCTGGCCGGTGTCCTGCCGGCCGTAGGGGACGCTGGTCACCACCAGGTCGCGCTGGTTGATTACCTCCGGCAGCCTCCCGGCAGCGTTCAGTAAGCTGATGAGTTCCCGCCGCATAGCTGCAAACACCGCATCTCACGACCTCTCGGTGGCGTCGGCCCGCCATGTCCTGGTGTCCCGCCATCCCCCCGCCTCCCCGGGGCGCCGGCTGGACGCTCTCCTCCTACTAGAGACGCGGGAGGGCGGAAACGGACCGGGCCGGTGCTGGAGTACCGGGCAGAGATGCCCGACACAGCGTGCATGAGAGCCCGACACGCGGGGCGGGGGTGGTTGGTCAGGGGGTGGGGAGGTTGATCAGGCGGGCTAGGGTGCTGCGGTGGCGGTCGGGGGTGCCCAGGGCGATCTGCGAGGTCTTCGCCCGGGCCAGGTACAGGTGCAGGGGGTGCTCCCAGGTCATGCCGATCCCGCCGTGCAGTTGCAGGCACTCCTCGGCGGCGTGCACCGCGACATCGGAGCAGTGCGCGGCGGCGACGGCGACCAGCAGCGCGGTGTCCTCGGCGCCGGTGGCCAGCGCGTCGGCTGCCGCGCGGGCCACCGCACGGGCGCTGGTGACCTCCGCCCACACGTCGGCCATCCGGTGCTTGAGCGCCTGAAACGAACCGATCGGACGGCCGAACTGGTAGCGCGTGCGGGTGAAGCTCACCGCAGCCTCCAGGCACCACTCGGCCAGGCCGAGCTGTTCGGAGGCGAGCAGACCGGCCCCGACGGTCAGCGCCGTGCGCAGCGCGGCCACCGCATCGGCGCCGGAGGTCACCCGGCGGGCCGGTGCGCCGTGCAGAGTCAGGTCGGTGATCCGCCGGGTCAGGTCGAGCGGGACCACCGGGTCGAACCGGGCGCCGGTCGCCGGCAGGTCCAGCACATAGAGCGCAGGGCCCGCCGCGTCGTGCGCGGGGACCAGCACCGCGTCGGCGACGTCCAGGTCGACCACGCTGGTCACCTGCCCGGACAGCGCACCACCGGCGGCGCGCACCGCGCAAGGGAAAGCGGCGTCCGGTGCCGTGGCCAGCGGGACGGCCAGCGTGGCGGTGCACTCGCCCACGGCCAGCTTCGGCAGCAGCGCGGCCGGTGCTGTCCGCTGTGCCGGCTCGGCGCAGGCCAGCAGGGCGGCGGTGGCCAGCACCGCGCTGCCCAGGAACGGCACCGGGGCCATCGCGCGGCCCAGCTCCTCGGCCACCACCGCCGCTTCGCGGGCACCGGCTCCGGCACCGCCGAGCTCCTCGGGCACCAGCAGCCCGGCCAGGCCCAACTGGGTGGTCATGGTCTGCCAGAGCGGCACGTCGTAGGGCTCGGCGGACTCGCACCTGCCCAGCACGGCGGTCGGTCCGCTGCGGTCGTGCAGCAGCTTGCGGACCGTGGCGCGCAGTTCCTCCTCGACGTCGCTGTAAAGCAGGTTGCGCTGCGGCGTCGGCCCGCTCACCTCAGCCTCGCTCACCGGGGCAGTTCTTTCCACGGCAGGTCCTTGTCGGTGCGGGGTTCCGCGGGCAGGCCGAGCACCCGCTCGGCGATGATGTTGCGAAGCACTTCTGAGGTGCCGCCCTCGATGGAGTTGCCCTTGGCGCGCAGGTAGCGGTAGCCAGGTCCGCGGCCGAGGAAGTCCGCCTCGACGGGACGGCGCAGCGACCAGTCGTCGTAGCGCAGAGCTTGTTCGCCGAGCAGTTCCAGCTCCAGCCCGGAGGCGGTCTGGTTCAGGGTGGCGAAGGCCAGCTTGGCCGCCGAGCCCTCCGGGCCGGGGCTGCCGACGGCGAGCTGCTGGCGGGACCGTTCTGCGGTGAGCCGGGCCCCTTCGCTGGCCACCCACAGCCGCAGCAGCCGGTCGTGCAGACCTGGGCTGCGCAGCTCCGGGCGTTCTCGCCAGGTGCGGGCGATGATTCCGATCGCGCCCGACTCCCGGGGGCAGGCCGCGCCGCCGATAGCCACCCGCTCGTGCATCAGGGTGGTAAGCGCCACCTGCCAGCCGCCCCCCACCTCACCCAGCCGGTCGGAGTCGGGGATCCGGGCGCCGGTGAGGAAGACCTCGTTGAACTCCGCCTCACCGGTGATCTGGCGCAGCGGGCGCACCTCGACGCCGGGCTGGTGCATGTCGAGCACAAAGTAGGTCAGGCCGCTGTGCTTGGGCACGTCCGGGTCGGTGCGGGCGATCAGCAGTGCCCAGCGCGCCCGGTGTGCCAGCGAGGTCCACACCTTCTGGCCGTCCACCACCCAGTTGTCCCCGTCACGCACCGCGCGGGTGGACAGCGCGGCAAGATCGGAGCCCGCGCCCGGCTCGCTGAACAACTGGCACCACAGATCCTCCCCGGTCCACAGCGGGCGCAGGAACCGCTGCTGCTGCTCGGGCGTGCCGAAGCGCAGGATCGTCGGACCCGCCATCCCCAGGCCGATCACGTTGAGCCGGGGGTTGTTGTCCGGGGCACCGGCCGCGGCCAGTTCGGCGTCCACCACCTGTTGCAGCACCCGCGGGGCGGCCAGCCCACCCAGCCCGACGGGGTAGTGCACCCAGGCCAGGCCGGCGTCGAAGCGGGCCCGGAGGAACTGCAACCGTTCGGTGCTGGCCGGGTCGTGCGCCGCCAGCAGATCGGCGACCCGCTGGCGCAGGTCGTCGGCCGTCACGGTGCCACTCATGGGTTCCTCCTTACCTGCGCTGTAACCGATCGTCAGCGTAGGCAGCTACTCCCCCGCAGCGGGTGGTTTCTTCCGAACGGGCGATCCGCAGGCTTGTCGGGGGGCTGAGCAATACTGCAGCCGACCGAAGTTGACCTGGCGAGGGGACGATGCGATGGCGAAGCGTAACCGGGAGCGACGGGCTGCCCAGGCGGCAAGACGACGGGCGCGGCGGCGTTCCTTCGCCAGCCCCAACCAAGACGAGCGGCGAGCTGGTGGATCCAGTGCTGGTGGGCCCAGTGCTGATGGGCCCGGTGACGGCTGGCCGGGAGCGTCGACCGGACCGACCGGGGGGCCCAGCGCGTCCGCCGACGTGATCTCGACGGTGCTGCTCAGCGCCGCCTTCGAGTGCCAGTCCGGCTATCCGGACGCTGCGGCGCGGGCCGGCAGCATGCTGGCCGGCCGCTATGGCGACCGGTCTGGTCTGGTGGAGATGGCGGTCCGGGCCGCGGTTCTCCCGCTGGTCGAGGCGGTGTGGGCGAACGGCTGGTCACCCGAGGATCTGTACCAGATATCCCGGCGACGGCTGGACGCCCTGGGGCTCGGCTATCTGGTCGACGCGATCGCCGAGGAGTCGCAGCGGCACGCGGTGGCCGGGATGCACGAGCGCTGGCGGGACCAGTTGCAGCAGATCGGGGCGGTGGTGTGGTGGGAGCCCGGCCGCGGTGATCAGATGCAGGGCCACCTGATGCAGTGGACCCGGCGGCACGGACGCGACCTGGCGGACGCGCTCGCCACGGTGATCGAAGTGCTGGCCATGCTGCGGTCACTGCCGGCGCTGCCCAGGACCATGCCGCCACCGGGGGCCGCGACCGGCGGCGCGTCGCGCCGGGGCGTCGACCAGAAGGTGCTGGCCCGGGTGCGGGCCCTGCTGGCGAAGGCGGAGTCGACCACGTTCCCCGAGGAAGCCGAGGCGCTGTCGGCCAAGGCGCAGGAACTGATGAGCCGCTACTCGCTGGAGCGGATCATGGTGGAGACCGACGAGGGGTCGGCCCCGCCGCCGAGCTCCGCCCGCCGGCTCTGGCTGGACAACCCATACGTGGCGGCGAAGGCACTGCTGGTGGACGCGGTGGCCGAGGCGAACCGGTGCCGCACCGTGCTCTCGGAGAAGCTCGGCTTCACCACCGTGCTCGGCGACGAGGTCGATCTGGACCTCGTCGAGGTGCTCACCACCTCGCTGCTGGTGCAGGCTACCCGGGCGATGGTGGGCGCGGGCAGCCAGACCACCCGCAACGGGCAGTCCCGGACCCGCTCGTTCCGCCAGTCGTTCCTGATCGCCTACGCGACCCGGATCCGGGAGCGGTTGACCGCCGCGCGGGATGCCGGCGCGGCCGAGGTGGCCGACCCGGGGCGGCTG
>DASTLT010000192.1:0-13912 GCA_035714625.1 Pseudonocardiaceae bacterium
GCAGCGGCCAGTTCCGGGTCGGGGAGCACGGCCAGCGGGCGGCCGAGCTCGGCGGTGAGCAGCCGGGCCACCTGCGGCATGCGCGCGCAGCCTCCGGTGAGCACGACGGTCTCGATGGCCGAGGGCGTGAGCTGGGCGGTCGTGATCGCCTCGCGCAGCGCGGGTACGGTTGCCCGCAGCGCGGGCTCGACCAGTGCGGCCAGCTCGTCTGCGGTCAGCCTGATCTCGGCTTGCAGGTCAGGTAACGAGACCGGGATCGTCGCCTCGGCTTGGACGTCGAGCGCTTCCCGGGCCGTCACACAGCCTGCGAGTAGCTGAGCCATTCCGCTCAGCACCGCCGGATCCTCCAGGTCGAACGCGGCTAGCTGGTCGCCGAGCTCGTCGAGGACCCGCGCGAGGACCGCCTCGTCGAACCGCGCGCCGCCACCGTCCTCGATCACTTCGGGCTGGCTGAGGAGCGTGAAACCGGCACTGTCCCGGCGCAGAACCGAGGCGGAGAACGCTGCCCCCAGGTCGTAGACCGCAATGGCCTCCCCGACCGGGACGCCGAGCTGGTTCTCGGGCCCACCGCGGGCTGGCGTCCCCTGCTGGGCGCCCGGGTCCCGCTGGGTGGCGTAGGCCGTGGCGGCGGCCACCGGGACCGGCACGAGCACCACGTCGGGCAGCCCGAACTCGTTCAGTGCGGCCTGCACCGCCCGGCATTCAGCGGGACCCCAGACCACCGGATGGGCAAGCGTGATCTGCGCTGCCGGGCCACCCTCCCGATCGGCCACCACCTCGACGACCCAGCGCACCAGCCGGGCGGTGAGTGCCGCCGGGCTGCGCTCGGGGTCGGCGGGGAACGGTTCGTCGACGTGGTACAGGAAGCCGCGGAAGGCCCGGTCCGGGTCGGTGAGCACGAGTGGCTCCGCTGCCGCGCCGACCAGCAGGGTCCCGTCATCGGCGAGGTGGACCACGGTCGGTATGCCGGGCGCATCGGTGCCCAGCGCCACCACCTGGAGGTCAACAGCCTCGGCTCCGGCCCGGCTGATCGCCGCCACGGTGCAGCTCGTCCCCAGGTCGATCCCCAGCCCGTAGGGCATGCCACTCCTCGCGTCCGGCAGGCGCCCCGGCGCACCGTTGGTGTCTTTGCTGGTCATCGCCGCTGACGGGCAGGACGTTAGCCGTCCGGAAGCTGTGGCGTCCAGTAGATCGGCGATCAGTGCTTGGCCGAGCTCGGCGATCAGCACTGCGCTGGTCCTCCGTCCCCCTGTTCTACTCTGACAGCCCCACTTCACCAATTTGGAGGTATAAGCAGTCATCTGGTTACTGATAGCCACCAATTGGGCGAAAACTGTTCGCTCACCTGCCAGAGTGATAGGCCAAACGATTATATGTTCTGGGTAACGCATGACTGGTTGTGACCGATAGTCGAGAGTGTCAGGCGGGGCGCGCTCGTGCTGGACCGGGGAGGGTCCGGCGTCGTGGGCCGGGGTCAGCGACCGGGGACCTGGTCCGGCGCGCCTCGCAGTGTCCGCAGTGCTTGACGTCCGCAGTGCTTGACGCAGAACTCGAACCCGACGGGGGGCGCCGTGTCCATCCAGTTCGTTCCCGGCAGGAGCCAGGCGGCAATGACGTACCGACGATCCTCGGAGTCGGCTGGGGCGGCCCGCCCTGACCGCGATGTCGGGGTGGCTGTGGTGGGCTATGGCTACTGGGGCTCCAAGCACGTGCGCGTGCTCAGCAGCCTGCCCGGAGTACACGTGACCATCGTCGATCAGGACCCTGATCGGCTCGCCGAAGCGCGGCGCAGTCACCCTTCGGCGGGATACGCGCAAAGCCTGGACCAGGTGCTGGCCGCCGTCGACGCGGTGGTTGTCGCGACCCCCCCGGCCACCCATGCCGAGGTGGCGCTGCAGGCGCTGCGCTGCGGGCGGTCGGTGATGGTGGAGAAGCCGCTGGCCACCACGGTCGACGACGCCCAGACAATGATCGATACGGCGGCGGCGGGCGGGGTGGCGCTGATGGTCGGGCACACCTTCGAGTACAACGCCGCGGTCTGGAAGCTCAAGGAGATCATCGACTCCGGGGAGCTCGGGCGGATCCTCTACATCGACGCCGCCCGGCTGAGCCTGGGTCGCTATCAGCGGGACTGCAACGTCATCTGGGACCTTGCCCCGCACGACATCTCGATCACCTCGTTCCTGCTCGGCGAGGTGCCACGCGCTGCCTGGGTCTGGGCGAAACGGCACGTGGGCCACCGCCACGCCGATGTTGCCTACCTGCGGCTGGACTTCGAGCGGGCAGCCACCCACGCGTTCGTGCACGTCAGTTGGCTCGACCCGTGCAAGGTCCGGCGGGTCACCGTGGTCGGGGAACGCAAGATGGCGGTGTACAACGACATGTCCGACAACGAACGTATCCGGATCTACGACATCGGGGTGGACCCCGCGGACCCGGACGATCACGGGGAGCCGCACGCCTGGCCGGTCTCCTACCGGACCGGCGACATCGTCTCCCCCTACGTGCAGTTCAACGAGCCGCTGCTGGTTCAGGACAGCCATTTCATCGACTGCATCCGCACCGGGCAAGGCCCCAACACCCCCGGCGAGCGGGGTCTGGACATCGTGCGGGTGCTGCGCGCCACCGACATCGCCGAGGCCACCGGCCGGCCGGCCCTGGTCAGTTGCGACACCGAGTCCACCGGTTCCGAGCTGGTCCGGGGGGTGGCCTCATGACCTGCGGACCGGCCATTCCCTTCCTGGATCTCGCGGGTGTCAACCTCGGCCTGCGGGAGGAGTTCGACCTCGCCTGGAAGACCGTGCTCGGCCACGGCGGCTTCATCGGCGGTCCCGAGGTCGAGCGCTTCGAGCGTGAGTTCGCGGCCTACTGCGAGGCCGACGCCTGCATCGGGGTGGGCAACGGGACCGACGCCCTGGAGCTCATCCTCACCGGTCTCGGGATCGGCCGCGGGGACGAGGTGATCGTGCCGGCCAACACGTTCATCGCGACGGCCGAGGCGGTGTGCGCGACCGGCGCGCGGCCGCGGTTCGTCGACGTCTGCCCGGACACGTTGTTGATCGATCCGGACGCGGTGGCCGCCGCGATCACCGCATCGACCGCGGCGGTGCTTCCGGTGCACCTGTATGGCCAGATGGTGGACCTCACCCGGCTCTCGGCGCTGGCGGCCCGGCATGGGCTGGCTGTCGTCGAGGACGCCGCGCAGGCCCACGGCGCCCGCCATCAGGGGCGCCGGGCGGGCAGCGTCGGTATCGCCGCCGGGTTCAGCTTCTACCCCGGCAAGAACCTCGGCGCCCTCGGCGACGCGGGGGCGGTGGTCACCAGTGACCTGCCGCTGGCCCGGCGGATCCGGAGCCTGGCCAACCACGGACGCTGCGACACCGACCGCCACCGGCACACCCGGGTCGGGCACAACAGCAGGCTCGACTCGCTGCAGGCGGCGATGCTGTCGGCCAAGCTGCCCCGGCTGGACCCGGACAATGCCCGCCGAGCGGGCATCATGACGGCTTACCGCGCGCTGCTGCCGCCTGGCTGCGTCCCGGTGGCCGTGCAGCCCGGCGCGGCACCGGTATACCACCTGGCCGTGGTCCAGGTCGCCGACCGGCCCAGCGTGACCACGGCCCTGACCGAGGCCGGCATCGGCTGGGGGCTGCACTACCCGGTGCCGTGCCACCTGCAGCCGGCCTTTGGTGGGCTGCAGGTCGGCGCGGCCGGGAGCCTGCCGGTCGCCGAGGTCGCGGCCGAGCGCGTCGTGTCGCTGCCGATGTCGCCCACGCTGGACCGAACCCAGCTCGCTCGGGTCTGTGACGTGCTCAGGAGCGTGACTCGGTGATCCGGTTCGGTGCCGACGGAGTGCCCTACAACGGACGAACCGGGCGGGCCGGGGCACCGGTGGCCGCTAAGGCTGATGACGGGGCGCAGGTCGCGGATCGGGCGGCGGAATCGGCCCGCGCGGTGGCCCGAGCCCTCGCGCCGCCCCGGCCGCATCGGGGTGGGGCGCTGCTCAGCCTGCTCGGGTTGGCCGCCACGATCATCATCCTGGGCGCGGGGGTGGCCCTGGCTGGCGCCCTGATGTGGCCGAAGACCCATGCCGCTCGGGCTGAGGTGCTGTTCCCGATCACCCGCGAGCAGCCGACCGGGTTCCTGCGCGAGGACCGCAGCATGACCACCCAGCTCGTCCTGATCCGGGGACGGGCGGTGCTGGGCCCGATCGCCGAGCAGCAGCACCGCACCGTCGAGGACCTGCGCGAGCACGTCACCGCTCAGGTTCTGGAGACCAGTGAGATCATCCAGTTGGAGGTGACCGACCGCTCGCCGGATCAGGCGCTGCACACCACGCAGGCGGTGCTGGACAGCTATCTGAAGCTCAGCCAGGCCGGCCAGCCCGAGCTGCGGCAGCGGCTGGAGACCGAGATCGCGGCGGCCAACACCGCGATCGCCGACGCCCAGGCCAAGCTGTCCGCCCAGCAGGGCCTGGTGAGCACGGGCCGGGCCACCGCGGCCACCCTGGCTCCGCTGCAGAGCGCGGAGCAGGCCCAGCAGTCGCGCCTGCAGCAGTTGCAGGCCCAGCTCGACGCGGTCAACCTCGCCCCGGTCGGCCAACTGCTCACCGCCCCCTACCCGGTGGGCGTGGTGAGCCCGCGGCCGGTGTTCGCCGCCACGGCGGGAGGACTGGTCGGTCTGCTGCTGGCCGCGGTCCTCGTCGCCGTGCTGGCGCGGAGCCGGGCCACGAAGGGGTGAGCAGGCCCGTGTCCGGTCCGATCGTGGCCGCCTCGGCGCTGCCGGACGCCGCGACAGCGCGCAACTCCGTCATCGTCTCCACCTGGACGCTGCTCAGCCGGCTGACCGGACTGGTCAGGGTGGTGGTCATCGGTGCGGTGATGGGCCCGACGTTCTTCGCCAACATCTTCCAAGCCGGCTATGTGGTGCCCAACCTGGTGTACTCCGCGATCGCCGGCCCGGTGCTGGCCATGGTGCTGGTGCCGACGCTGGTGCGGGCGATCGGGACGCACGGCCTGGCCCACGGCAAGCGGGTGTTCGGCCTGGTCTGTGGAGGTCTGCTCACCCTGGCCGGGCTGGTGGCGGTGCTGCTGGTGGGGCTGTCCCCGCTGATCGCCTGGACGCTGACGTTCGGCATCCCCGATCCGGAGGTCCGGGCCCGCGCGCACCAGCTCACCACGATCCTGGTGCTCTTCGTGGCACCCCAGGTGCCGCTGTTCACCGCAGCCGGTCTGGGTGCGGCCGCGCAGCAGGCCCGGGGCCGTTTCGCGCTTGCGGCCGGCGCCGGCGCGGTCGAGAACCTCGGGCTGATCGCGCTGGTGGTCGGGACCGGGCTGGCCTTCGGGACCGGGCTGGAAGCCGACGAGGTCGGTGTGGCGATGGTGGTGCTGCTTGGTGTGGGCAGCACGCTGGCGGTGGGACTGCACGCGGCATTGCAGCTCTTCGGGGCGGGTCGGGGTGGGGTGCTCGCGGCACCGGTCTGGCGGTGGTGGCGGGACCCGGAGGCGCGCGCCTTCGCCCGCCGGATGGGCCGCTCCTTCGGGGTCGCCGCATGCCCGGTCGCCGCGATGTACGTGCTGTTCGTGCTGGCCGGCACGGTGCCAGGCGGAGTGCTGGTCATCCAGTTGGCCTACTACGTCTTCTACGGGCTGTCCTATCTCGGGGCCCGCGCGGTGTCGATCGCGGCGCTGCCGGAGCTGGCCGCCGCCGCCCACCGGGACAACACCGCCGCCTTCGCCGCAGCGTGGCGGCAAGGACTGAGTTACGCGGTTGCCGCGAGCTTGCCCATGCTCTGCCTGCTCGCGGTGTTCGCCGGACCGGTTGCGCACCTGCTGGCGCACGGTGAGATGCGGACCGCGGCGGTGATCGGCTCGCTGGCCGGTTGCCTGGTCGTGGTGGCGGTGGCCCAGCTCGTCGGCGGGGTGCACGACCTGGGCCGGCAGGCGCTGTTCGCCCGGTTCGACGAGCACGGCCCGCGGCTGGCCGGGATGGCGGCGCTGCTGGCAAGCCTGGTCGTCGCGGCCGCGGCGCTGGTGGCGCCACCCGGCGGAGGGCGGCTGCTCGGCCTCACACTGGCCATCCTGGCCGCCGAGCTGGCCGCGGCGACGACCGTGCTCATCCGGCTGCGCAGCGCACTCGGCCCGCAGCGTCTAGTCGAGCTGAGGGCGCTGGGCATCCCCGTGCTCGCGGCCGCGGCCATGCTGCCGGTCGCGCTGGCCGGGCTGTGGGCGCAGCAGGCGCTCACCGAGCACCGGGCCGGGCAGCTCGTGCTGCTCGCCGCCGGGGCACTGGCCGCCCTGGGGGTGTACCTGGCGGCGCTGCGCGGCCGGCTGGCCGGTCGGATGAGCGAAGCGCCATGACCGGTTCGACGTCTGCCGGGCACCCACCCGCCGCGCCGCCGCACCCCCGGGCCGGGCCACCACCCCTCGTCGGCCTCGGCCTGGTCGCGGCGACCGCAAGCTGCGCGGTGCTGGCCGGGGTGGCCGCCGTGGCCGACGGGGTGCGCGGTCTCGCGCTCGTCGCGGGTGTGCTGATCGGGGTCGGGCTGCTCATCGCCGCGGCCTGCCAGCCGATCGTCGCCACCTACCTCTACCTGGGCACCTTGCCGATCGTCGCCGGTATTGACCGGGGCACGCTGATCCCGCTGGTCCGGCCGAACGAGGCGCTGCTGGTCGTGCTGCTGGCCGGAGCCGGCCTGGGTGGGTACCTGCGCTACTGCCGCGGTGAGCCGACCGCGCTGCGTCCGCACCCGCTGGAGATGCCCCTTGCGGCGTTCCTGTTGGCGGCCACGGTGTGGCCGATCACCTCGCTGATGCTGCGCGGGCAGACCCCCGCGGCGGCTGATCTCGCGGCCGTGCTGCCGGTCTGCAAGCTCGTCGCGATCTACCTGCTGGTCCGGTGCACCGTGGTGACCGAGCCGCAACTGGTCCGCTGCATCCGGCTGATCGCCTGGCCGGGCGCGGTTGTCGCGGTGATCGCGGTCCTGCAGACCATCGGATTCGGCCCGGTGGTGGCGATGCTGGAGGCGGTGTGGACCACCGACGTCACGTCGGCCGCCATCGCCGAACGGGGCACGACGACGTTGTCCTCGCCGATCGCGACCGGCGACTACATCATTTTCAGCCTGGTGCTGGTGATCTGCTGCGGCATCCGGGGGGTCCTCGATCGTCGCGAGCGGCTCGGGTTGGGTCTGGTGCTGTCCACTGGCGTGCTGGCTTCTGGACAGTTCTCCACCTGGATCTCCGCAGCGGTGGCGACCGTACTCATCCTGTGGCGGTTCCCGCAGCTCCGCCGGCGCGCGGTGCGTTTCCTGCCGATGGTCCCGATTATTTTTGCGATCGGTGCGCCGGCTGTTTTCACCCGGTTGGGAGGGTTCGCTGACCGTGGGGTGCCGCATAGCTGGCTCGGCCGCTGGGACAACCTGTCGACCTTTTACCTGCCCCGGTTCAACCTGCTGAGCATCCTGCTCGGCGTCTCACCGAACCCGGTGCTGCCGGCCCCGGAGACCTGGCGTGACGTGATCTACCTTGAGGCTGGTTATCTGCAGTTCCTCTGGATCGGCGGGATTCCGCTGCTACTGGCTTTCGGGTGGTTGTCGGTGGCCGTGCTGCGCCGGACCGCCGGGTTGATGGACGCGCCCGGAGCGCTGGGTGCCGCCGCATCGGCGCTCTGGATCTCGTGGTGGTTCCTGCTGGTGCTCACCGTCATCGATCCACACCTCACGATGCGCGGTATCGGCGACATTCTTTTTGCTCTGATGGCGATTACTACGGGGAGAATCAGTGTCGATCGCCCTGCCTGGCCCACGGTCGCCAGCCCGCTGGGAACTGCCGGCCGGCCGCCTCGTTGACCTCGTGCTCGCGGTGCTTACGCTGATCGTGCTGGCCCTGCCGATGCTGGTGGTGGCCGCCGCGATCCGGCTGGACAGCCCCGGACCGGCGTTGTTCCGGCAGCGCCGGGTTGGGCTGGCTGGCCGGCCGTTCACCATGTACAAGTTCCGCACCATGCGCATGGGGTGCAGCGACGCGGCGCACCGTACGCTCATCGCCCGCGAGCTGCGCGGCGAGGACACCTCGGTGGCGGGTAGCTGGAAGATCGACAGTGATCCCCGGCTCACCCCGCTCGGCAACTGGCTGCGGCGCACCAGCATCGACGAGCTCCCCCAGTTGCTGAACGTGGTGTTCGGCCAGATGGCGCTGGTCGGGCCGCGGCCCTGTCTGGAATGGGAAGCGGAGATGTTCCCGCCCGGATACGCCGCCCGCTTCACCGTGCGCCCCGGTCTGACCGGCCTCTGGCAGGTCGCCGGGCGCAGCACCATGGGCACCCTGGAGATGCTCGAGCTTGACGTGCTCTACGTCCAGGGTTGGGGCTTCTGGCGGGACCTCAAGATCCTGGTGCTGACCGTCCCCACCCTGCTCCGCGGTCTCGGCGCCCGCTGAGCCGACCGCCGCCTCCGTGCGTAGCCGGTCCGGCCCCGATGTGCCCGTTGTCCCTTCCCACCACGGCACCGTGGACGGACCCCGAGGGACCGCCGCGCCCCGGGGCAGCGCGTCAGCCAAGCTCGAAGGGCGGGGGTGTCGCGCTGCGCCGCACAGCCACGGACAGCGTCGCCAGTAGGTCGTCGACGGTGACCGAATCGGCCTCCCGGTGCAGGGCCAGACCCCGCCGAGCAAGCTCCCCAGCCAGTTGGGGCTGGTGGTTGTCGGGGGCCTCCCCCTGCCCGGCGGCCCGCGGGACCAGCAGCGGGAACCGGCCGCTGTCCAGGGCAGCGAGGGCAGAACCGGTCCCGGCATGGCTCACGACGATATCGGCCCGGGCGAGCGCAGCGGCCAGCTCGGCGGCGGGCAGCGCACGGAGGGGGTGAATGGGGAGATCCCCGACCTCGGTGTCACCGGTCTGCCAGAGCACGATGGGCCGGCGAGCGGTCACCCGGTGCAGCTCCCCGTCGGGAACCAGCAGCGGGACCAACCGCTCGAACAGGCGGCGGAACGGGTACTCGGTGGCGGCGCCGGCCGTCACCACCACGCGCACCTGGTCCCCGAGCTGGGGAGGCGCGGGGACGGCTTCGTAACCGTCGAACACGCTCCCGGCGTAGCGCCACCGGCTGTTCTCCCACTGCGGGTACTGCGTGTAAGTCCGGACTCCCGGAACCCACTGCAAGATTCGTCCGGTCAGCGAAGGACCCCGTACCCGCGTCGCGCTCTCGATGTAATGGCACTCGACGCCGCGGGCCGCGAGGTACGGCAGGTAACCCAGCGCGATCGCCGACCCCGTCGACACCGCCCTGGTGAGCTTTCTGCTGTTCACCAGACGACGGGCGGCCGGAATGCAGCGCAGCACGCCGACCACGCTGCGGGTGCCGACGTAAGGCACGTACTGGACATCCCGCCCGGCGAGCAGCGAGGTGCTCTGCTCGCTCGCATTGGTCACCCACAACGGGTCGCCGTCGGTGGGCACCCGGGTGGACAGTTCGTTGAGCTGGGTGAGGTGCCCTCCTATCGTGGCGAGGAAAAGCGTGGTCATCGTGTCCCCCTAGCAGAAGTAGCGGTAGAGCAGGGTGCCGGCGCGGGCGGTGATCTCGTCGGGTACCGCGTCGTCGGTCAGCAGTTGGGTCAGCTCGCCCAGCACGGTGCCTGCCTCGCCGCAGGTTCGGGCCTGCTCCCCGCCGGCGCGCAGGGTGACGATGGTGCGCTCCTCGGTGGCCCACTTGCGCTTGTAGGCGATCAGGCCGGGCTGGTCGAGATCGCTCAGTCCCCAGTCGAGCAACCGCAACCCCTGCGCCACCCCCCAGCGGATACCCGCCCAGAAGATCGCGTCATTGGGCCGCAGGCCCAGGTGCTCGGGACGGGAAGCGCCGAACTTGTAGTACAGGGTGTCCCCCCAAACCAGGAACACCGCGCCCGCGATCAGCTCATCGCCGGCGTGCGCCCCGAGGATCACCACCGCGCCGTCGGCGGCGAACCCCTGCCAGATGCGCTCGAACAACTCCACGGGCTGGGCGAGCAGCCGGTACTTGCGTTTGCGCAACTGCACGTGCAGCCGGTGAAAGCTGCGCACCGCGTCCAGCCCGGTGCTCGCCTTGACCCGCACCCCGGTGCGCTCGGCAACGGCGATGTTGCGCCGGGCGTGCTGGCTCAGCCGCTGGTGGATGCCGTCCAGCTCACCGTCCAGGCGGGTGCCGTGCCAGGCGGCTGAGCCGACCCGGTGCAGGCGGGGGTCGGCGGCGGGCAGGGCGGTGTCGAAGCACCGCAAGGTGAACGGGGCGTGCGACCCGACCGCGCTGTCACGCAGCATGGCCCAGCTCGCGGCGTCGCTCACCGGGGGGTCCGCCCGGTCGCAGAAGGGCAGGCTGAGCTGCCGGTCGCCGCGCAGGTCACTAATCGGCACCCAGGCGAGTCCCCCCACCGGCCCCGCCTCGCCCAGCACGATCCGGCAGACCGGGTCGAAACCGTAGGTGGCGCAGACCGCCTCGATCCACGGAGGCGAGGTGAACAGGCTACCCGGGGGGCGGTCCACCAGTTGCCGCCATCGGGGGTCGGTGCGGGGATCGGCGACGACGAGGTCCTGCTCAGCCAACCCGGCGGGGCGCAAGGGCACGGCGACTCCTTCCGGTCGGGGCGCTGGTCAAGGCAGGCATCATGAGTTCAGCGTGACCCTGGGATTAGACCTAATGGCCGAAGGGACTCATGCGTAAGGTCACAGTGACCTCACCACAACATTCCGCACTGCCATCATTGCGACTTCTGCGGGATGCCACCACTGTGACTATCTGACCGTGCGTTACCCAAACGGGTTCTCCGGCCCGTGGCCCGGTGGGCGCGGTCATTGCGGGGGGGTGCATGCGGGGTACCGCGCTTGCGTGGCGCGCGCGAGTGCGGAGAGGGGGCTATGGTCGGCACTCCGCTACCTTAAGGAGTTTCCGATGAGCACGCCTGTAGTGATCGGACTCGGGCTTGTCGCGTGGGTCCTGCTGGGGATGCTGCTGGCACTTTTCCTGGGAAGGGTGATCCAGTTGCGGGACCGCCAGCAGCCTCACCGTGGCCCGCCCAGGCCACCGGCGACATTGGGTTCAGGCAAGCAGGTCCGGGCCTCCTCGCTGCACCCGGGTGCCGGGGACCGGCGTAACGAGCACTGACCCTGCGATGTCAGGCCCCGGCGGGGGCGACTCGCAGCACCTTGTCGTCGTCGCCGTTGCTGGTGGTGACATACAGGGCGCCGTCGGGACCGCGGCGCACCGCACGCAGCCGACCGAAAGTGCCGTCGAGCTGCGGGAGCTGGCCGACCTGGGCCACCGTCGCGTCCGGATTCAGCCGCATGAGCAGCAGCTTCGACCCCTTCAGCGCGGTCACCGCGAGCAGGCCCTGCAACTTTCCCCACCGCAGGTCCTTTCCCGGGCTGTCGGCGATGAACTCGTCGCCGCAGATCGCCTCGGTCTGCCCCCCCGAGTTCCACACCGCGGGGACGGCGGCGGGGAAACGGCTCAGGTCGGTCATTGGCACGCGCTCGTCGTAGTAGAGCTGGCTGCCCCCGCGGGACGGGTCCCAGCCGTAGTTGCCCCCGGCCCGCAGAATGTTGATCTCGTCGTCGACGTCGGGGCCGTGCTCGGCGGTGAAGATCCGGCCGGTGCCGGGCTGCACCGCCACCCCTTGGACGTTGCGGTGCCCGTAGGTGAAGACCAGCCGTTCCGCGGGGTTGGGCGAATCGGCGAACGGGTTCCCCGGCGGGGGACCGCCGGTGCGCAGGTCGATCCGCAGCACCTTGCCGCCGAGCCTGGTGCGGTCCTGGGACACCGCGGCTGTCGCCGAGTCGCCGGTGCCGACGTACAGTGCGCCATCCGGGCCGAGGGTGGGGCGGCAGCCGGAGTGCCGGCCGGACGGGTTCAACGGCAGGCCGGCCACCAGCGGGTCGGCCACCCGGCGGGCCTGCCTGCCATCGCCGGCCAGCTCCCAGGTGACCAGCCGGACGTCGACCGGCCGGCCGCCTTCCTGATGGGTCTGGCAGGTGGTGAACCGCCGGGTCTGGGCGAAGTTGGGGTGCACCACCAGACCCATCAGGCCGCCCTCCCCCTGGACGTACACGTCGCCGAGGTCGGCGACGACCTCGGTGACGCGGGCACCCGGCCGGGTGGACGACAGCAGCCGGATCCGCGCCGGGCGCTCGGTGACCAGGGCCGCGCCGTCGGGAAGAAAACCCAGGTCCCAGGCGTGCTTTAGGCCTGCAGCCACCACCTCGACCTGGATCGGGCCGCTCGCCGCAGTGGTCGGGACCCCGCCGGTGGCCGAGGTGGGCGGCCCGGTGCCGATCGGAGCCCCCGGCCCGCTCCCCGCGCAGCCGCCCACCGCAGACCCCACGACAAGCACGAGCAGCATGACGACAACCGCGGGTGGACGAGGCGCGGGTGGACGAGGCGCGGGTGGACGAGGCATGGCACGATCCTCCCGATGCACCGGAGTGGTGGGCGTGAACCTACCCGGTGCGCCCAGCAGCATCCGGCCTGCTGGCCTGCCGCCCGCGCAGCCCGCCGGCCAGGCTCCGGGTGAGCGGGATCATCGCCCGCCAGCCCGCCCGCAGGCACATCAGCCCGAACGGGGCCAGATCGTCGCGGGCGAACCAGGCCGTCTCGTCGACCAGACGCAGCGACATCACCCAGGACACCAGGCTGAGCTCGCCGCTGCGCCGGTAGCTCAGCGCGGCTATCGGGTCGTAGTCCTCCACCAGGAGCCGGCGCCCGGTGAGCTGCAGGCCGGATGTGATCGGCCGGCCGGTCAGGTCCAGATGTGCAGCCACCACGACGTCGATGCCCGCGTCGTCGGAGAACAGCCGGAACTGGGCGCCCAGGCGTGGGTTGAAGTCCAGCAGCTTGTACTGACCGTCCCGGGGATCCCAGCGGTACTCCAGGCTGAGGATGCCCTGGAAACCCAGTTGGGCCACCAGTTGCGTGGCCTGCTCGTGCAGCTCCGGGTTGTCCACCCAGCGGCCGAGGCTGGTCCGGCCGGTGTGCGCGGGATAGCAGCGCTCCTTGATCCCGACGAAGCCCGGCCGGCAGCGGGCCCGGGCGTCACAGTAACCGTGGAAGAAGTAGTCCTGGCTGGGGCAGCGGGGGATGTACTCCTGCAGCATCAGGCTCTCCCCCGGGGGCTCGGCGCAGGCCCGGTAGAGGCGGGCGAGGTCATCGGGGCCAGCCAGCAGCGCGGTGCTCAGCAGCCGAGGTCCCCGCCTGGCCGGCCCGGGGACCGCCGGCTTGGCGATCAGCGGGAAGCCGACCTGGCTGGCGAAGTCCTCTGCCTCGGCCAGCGAACCCACCATCGCGGCGGCCGGGCAGGGCAGCTCCAGCTCCCGACACAACTGGTAGAGCGAGTACTTGCCGGCCACCCGGCGCGGCAGGTCGCTGGGCGGATCGGGGAACAGGAACCATTGCCGCAGCGCGGCGCCATGCTCGGCGAGAAAGATCGCCCCCGCGTCATCGGTGGGGATCAGCACCGCCCGGCGGCCGATCCGCTCGGCGAGCGTCACCAGCCCGGCTCGCAACCGCTGCACATCATCGGCCTGCGTGCGCCAGAACCACCGGCCGCACAGGTAGCGCGAACCGGCTGCGGGCGCCAACGGCTCCGCGAGCACCCCGTAGACTGGGACCCCGAGCCGGCCCAGGCTGCGGATCGCCCCCAGCCCGCCGTGGTGGCGGACATTGCGGTCGAGCGTGAGAACTACTGCTGGGGTTGTGGTGTCAATTGTCACGCGTGTCCCTCATACCGTGCTGCCGGGCAGCGAGTTGACTGGTAAGTGGCTTGCAGACTCAGCGGTGCCGGGCATCGTCGTATTGCGAGGCCAATGGCTATTGCACCCCCCCCCCGCGGCTCCCCCGATAGGCGTTACCCATTAGAGTCACCTACCAGGCGGCTGACCCTACTCCCCG